>NZ_VTSR01000032.1:600000-900000 GCF_008329715.1 Gimesia chilikensis
CTGAAGCAGGCTCGTGCTGCCCGCAATCAGAAAATCATTCAACTGGCGATGGAAGCCGTAAAGCAGACACACGCTGTCAAAGAAAAACAGCGGTTGTTTACCGTCTGTATCCGTCATCTGCTGGATGCCCATTTACAGCTGGCATTGCAGGGAGATCAGGAAAGTATCGACGCTCTTTACGATCATTCTGAGTCTCTCTTTAAACGCGATCCGAATTCTCCTTCCGCTGCGGAAGCTGGCTTCACCGTTGCGAAATTTGCGAATACCAGTGCACAGCGTTTTGCTCAGCAGGACCCGCGCTGGATTGAAGAGTTCGTCAAGCAGGCTCGTCTGTTCGCCACGCGTTTTCCCCAGGAAAATATCCGGGCACCACAGATGTTGCAGGCCGCTGCAGAAACCTGTCAGCTGTACGGATTGAATCAGTCAGCCCTGGACTGCTGTCTCGATCTGGAAACTAAGTTTCCCAAAAGTAATGAGACCGCACAGGTCGCTGGTCTGTCTCGTCGTCTGAAGCTGAAAGGACAGCCGATTCAGCTGGCCGGAGAGACCATTGAAGGTGGTTATGTCTCCATCGACGATTACAAAGGGAGCGTGGTGCTGGTCGTATTCTGGGCGACAACTGCCAAGCCCTTTATTGAACAGCTGCCTGAGATTCAGGCTCTCTCCAAGAAGTACCGCAAATACGGTTTTGAAATCGTAGGCGTCAACCTGGACCTGGAAGAACCAGCCATCGATGCTTTCCAGGAGAAGTCACCACTCGACTGGCGTCAGATCTTCTACTCAGCTCGTGACAAGCGGGGCTGGAACAACCCGGCTGCACTGCACTACGGCGTACGTAGCGTGCCGATGATGATGCTGGTGGATCACACAGGGGTTACCGAAGTGGTTACTTCCGATGTGAAGCAGCTGGAAGAGCCTCTGCGATCACTGCTGAGAAAGAAAACTCAGGCGAGTGCCCAGTAGCGTCTTTCAAGCTTATTAAAAAACAAAACTCCGCAGGCTCGTTAAAGCCTGCGGAGTTTTTTTATGGATGTTGCAAAAGCCTCGCTTAAGGCAGTGCACCAGCTGGCTGGAACTTCTGGAGCCGCTCGCCGACCACTTTGCTGTCCGGCATGAGGGTTCCCATCACGGAAGCCAGTGCAGTATTCAACTTGGGATCTTTGGCTGCCTGGTAGGCTTTCTGCACTGCAGAGATCTGCATGGTATCGATCATCAGTCCAAACTTCTGGATATGGAACGCCAGCTGTAATGCGGCGATTTCACGTACATCTGCCTCATAGGTCGGAGTCGTAATGACCTGCACGAGGTCCTCCTGAGCAGTGCGGGTAGGAATTCCACCCAGGGTGATCAACGCGTTCGATGCCAGGCTGCGGTCGGAAACCAGGTCCAGCAGCGGTTGCTCTGCCTGTTTCAGATCATAGATATTCGTTCGCTGGCTGGAAGCGATATGCGAGAGCCAGTACAAGGCTGCTGCCCGGTATTCGGAACGAAGTTCGCCGGTCAGTTCGGGAGTTTTCAGCCCTTCCAGAAACGGCTTGAGTTGCGATCCGATGTCGTCGGTATTTTCTGATTCGACCATATACTTGACCAGCGGATAATACCGCGTCGAGTATTCAATCTTATTCTGCAGACGCAGTGGGCCATAGATGATGATTGGGATATTTGCAGTCCGGGAATCGGCTCTCAGGTTGGCGATGGTTTGAGAGAGTCCCCAGCGTGCAATGTTATACTCCAGCGCGATGAATTCGACATCCATGCGATCAGTGGCGGCTTTGAAACCGGCCATGCCTGTTTGAACCGGCGTGGTTTCATATCCCAGCTCGTGGAACACACCCGCCATGGTCTGTCCCCGGGGAATGCTGCTGTCGACCACAATCGCAGCCTGTGTCCCTTCGCCTCGCAGAGCGCGGGTCAGGATACTGATTACCCGGTTGGCACCTGGAAAGGGTTTTGCCGGGTCAAGCTGCAGAATCGCTGTAGCAGCAGCGAACTGTACCCGTCGATCGGGGTAATTCAGGGCAGCGATCAGAGACGAGTGCTTGTCGAGCTGTTCGTGCAGCAGTGTGCGCGAACCGATCTGCCCCAGAGCCTTGAGGGCGGCGAGAGCACTGGGAGTATGCCCCTGTTTCATCGCCAGAGCCAGCACACGGCTGACTGCAGAGGGACCGGAAAGCAGGGCCAGGTTGAAGGTCGTGCCGGGGCCTTCGGGTAAAGGCTGATTCCAGCCAACCTGGTATGCTTCAAGGGCGAGCGCCATTGCCAGATAGAGTGTTTGTACGTCCTGTTTGTCCGGAGACATTTCCAGGGCTTCTTTGGCCAGTCGGAGTCCTTCAATCAGGTTGACTTCCTGGGCGGGGAGTTCCTTCTTGACAACCGTTTGAGCTGCATTGTCCCAGACCCAGATGGACTGGGTTTCTGATTTCGCTTCATGTTTCTGGTACAGGTTGAGGGCCGCATTTTTCAGTACAAGCTGCGCTTCATGGCGATTCAGCTCATAGGTCTTGCGGGGGTTCTTACCCAGGATCTTGGCCAGTGCCATGCGGGCAGCCACTTGAACGTTTTGCGGCTGGCTCTGGGAAAAAGCGGGATTCCAGAGGTAGAGGGCGTCAACCGGCCGGGCGAGATCGCCGAGAACGTCTGCTGCGATTTTACGAATTTTCTCCTGCGGTGCCCGCAGAGCGGCGATCAGTGGCGGAACGACAGGATCACCAAGCTGAGTCAGGGCAAATGTCAGTTCGTCATTTCGTTGCGGGTCCTGGCTCTGGCTCAATTGTTTGAGAATCGGAGGAGCAACAATCTCACCTGCCGATTTGAGCTGAATGATGGCAATGTCCCGTTCCGTAGGCGTTCCCGAAAGTGCATCAATCAGGGAGTTGATCCGGGAGGGATCTGTGGCATACGCCCGGAAGGCGGATTCCATTTTCTTTAACAGGGTGATCGACTCGGGTTGCAGTTTCTTGTTATTAGCCAGGCGAAGAAAAGCAGCAGGACCGTACTTGTCACGGAGCTTCAGGATCAGTTCATCGTCTGGATTGCCTTTCAGCAACTGGTCCAGATACGCTTTGGCGGAAGCCGCATGCCCCAGGTCTGTCAACTGGACCACAGCCTGCATCAGCTGTTCGGGGGTCTCAGGCTTGGAGAGCAGCAGATCATCGGCAGTCAGGCCGGTAGCCGTTGTTGCTTCAGGAGTTGTGGCCGGTGGTGGTTCTTGAGACCAGACGGACGAAGGCGTACTCAAAGCGCAGAGAAATACCAGAGCAATTGATGCCAGGATCCGGTTATTTAAAGACATTCAGTCGACTCCGTGTCGTCGTGGTTGTCGGCTATTCATGGCGGCTATCGGGACAGGGCCCGAGCAGGCACTGTCGAACTGATAGATAGAATATCTCTCAGCGAGATGATAGTAACAGTTTTAATATACTATTCTTATCACCTTACCCAAAACAACATAATTCAATTATTTCAATAGACTCTTAACAGAAATCTGTTGTCTGGTATTCGTATGGACATATTCTCCACGGCAGCTTCTGTATCAAGTATCATCGTTTCTAACGGCGATAACGGTTCAATCGAAGAAAGCGGAGCCCCCCTGCTTTCCTGCTCTCAGCGCAGTAAAGCAGGCATGAACCCGATAACTGTTATAACCCGACCACCGGAATCTGGTCTTCTGAACAGATTGGGAAGTTGAGTCGGGGAACCGATTTGAAGCTTAAGCCTGTTCGAGCGCGATCAGCTCTTCGTAGGTTTCGCGACGGCGAATGACCTGATAGTCGCTGCCATCCACCAGAATTTCTGCACTACGGGGGCGGGCGTTGTAGTTGCTGCTCATCACAGAACCATACGCACCCGCGCTGAACATGCAGAGATAGTCGCCCCGTTCCATGGGAGGCAGATAGCGGTCCTTGGCAAAATAATCGCAGGACTCGCAAACCGGACCCACGACGTCTGCAGGCTCGCAGCCTGCGATTTCCCCTTCACAGTCAAAGGGCATGGGCACATTGGGTTTGACGGGCCAGACGCGATGATAGGAGTCATACATCGCGGGGCGGACGAGATCGGTCATGCCGCCATCCTGGATATAGAACAGCTTGCCTCCTTCCCGCTTGGTGAAGACGATCTGGCTGACCAGGATACCTGAGTTTCCGGCGATGAAACGTCCGGGTTCCAGAGCCAGACGACAGCCGATCTCCTTGATTGTGGGAACGATTACGTCGGCATAAGTCTGTGCGGAAGGGCCTTCATCTGTTTTGTAGCTGATCCCAAAACCACCACCCAGATTCATCCAGTTGGTGTTATGGCCTTTATCCCGCAACTGCTGAATGACTTCTGCTCCCTTTTTGACCGCTTTGGCATAAGGATCGGTTGAAAGGATCGGCGAACCGAGGTGCATATGGATGCCGGTCAGTTCGAGACGATCATCTTTGAGTACCTTATCCGCCAGTTCGGTGGCCCGTTCGATGTCCATCCCGAACTTGTTTCCCTTTTTGCCGGTGGTCGTTTTGTGGTGGGTTTTCGCATCGATATCCGGGTTGAGACGCAGCGCGACCCGGCCGACGCAGCCCAGTTCTCCCGCGATGGCTGCGATCGCATCCAGCTCGGCTTCACTCTCGACGTCAAACATCAGAATATCGGCCTGCAGAGCCTGGCGGATTTCTTCGTCCGTCTTGCCAACCCCTGCGAAAACCACACGTGTGGTGTCTGCTCCAGCCTGTTTTACTCGGAACAGTTCTCCACCGGAGACGACGTCGAAACTGCTGCCGGCGTCGTTCATGGTCTTGAGAATGCTCAGGTTACCGTTCGCTTTGACCGAGTAGCAGATGACCGGATCGACTTCGGCGAACGCATCCTGAATCTCTTTTAACCGCCCCAGGAAAGCCGATTTGGAGTAGATCCAGAGCGGAGTTCCAAATTCTTCTGCCAGTTGGGCAACAGGGACATTTTCACAGAACAGTTCATCGTTTTGGTAATGAAAGGCGGTCATTGCGTAACTTTCACGAGGCTAAAATCATCGTTAACAGAAAGAAAATCAACGCGCGAAGCAGCGAAGACGAAACAGGTGGCGGAAAGCCTGCTTAGGTGCAGGCTTTGTGTTTCGCCAGCAGTTCTGCGATTTGAACCGCATTGGTGGCGGCCCCTTTACGCAGGTTATCGCTGACGCACCAGAATGAGAGCCCGTTCGGATTCGAAATATCGCGGCGGATCCGTCCGATAAAGACTTCATCGCTGCCATCACAGTTCGAAGGGAGCGGGTATTCCAGTTTCTGCAGGTCGTCTACTACGGTGATTCCGGGGAATTCAGAGAAGAGCTTGCGGGCTTCTTCTGGTGAAATCGGGCGTTCGGTTTCGACCGTAATGGTTTCGCTGTGACAGTTGGCAACGGGAATCCGGACGCAGGTTGGATTGACCTGGATGGATTCATCACCAAGGATTTTACGGGTTTCGTACACCATCTTCATTTCTTCGCTGGTGTAGCCGTCTTCCTTTTCGCTGCCGATCTGAGGGATCGCATTGAAGGCGATCGGGTGAGGAAAGACCTGATATTCGTAGTCTTTTTCATCCAGATAGGCGCGTGAACCTTCCAGCAGATCGCTGGTGCCGGCAACCCCTGCTCCACTGGTTGCCTGGTACGTGCTGACGATTACGCGTTTCACAGGAGAAGCATCGTGCAGCGGCTTCAGGGCCATGACCATCTGAGTCGTCGAACAGTTGGGGCTGGCGATAATGCCTTTTGCTTCCAGGGCAGCTTCGGGATTGATTTCCGGAACGACAAGCGCCACTTCCGGCTTCATCCGCCAGTAACCCGATTCATCGATGACGATCGCGCCGGCTTCGACTGCAGCGGGCAGAAATTCGGCAGCAACATCATCCGGGGTCGACGCGATGACCAGCTCGACTCCCTCAAAAGAATCTTTGGTCAGTTCTTCCAGAGTGTATGTTTTTCCCTGAAATTCGAGTGTTTTGCCTGCGGAGCGGGCCGAAGCCAGAAATCGAAATTGTTTCGCCTGGAAGTTCCGGTCTTCCAGCAGTTTCCGCATGATGTGCCCGACGGCACCGGTGGCACCAATGATGGCGACAGTATCAAACACTTTAATCTCCAGAGAATAAAAAGGTTAAAAGTCTTTTTGCTGATTCACTTTAAGTCAATACTCAGCAGGAATCGTACGATAAGAGTAATTTCAGCTTGCGTACGTTATACCATGACTCCCTCAGCTGTGACAGGCAGCAGGTTGCGTAGGTTCATCGACCGTTGATCGGTCGAAGCCCGCAACAGGGAATCTGTTTCGGATGGACCATTATAGAGACTGAAGGGGCATTCGTCCAACGGCTGGCTGAGTACACATAGTAGAGAAACGGTTTCTGAAGAAAGTTAATGCGGAATCGAATTGGATTCTCAGTTCTCTTATTGGAGAAAAGCAGCTTTTTAGGAGCAAAATATAAATTTGGGGAAGCGATGCTACTAGGGGCAAAACAGTGCTGATATACTCCACTGCTGTTAAAACCCTCATTTTGAGCGCATCTTGACAATGGCACCAGAGTCATCATCTCTCCTTTGTGAGGTGGTTTCGAGGATCCCAGGATGTGACTTTCAGCTGGAGACAGTCAGAGCAGGACTGGATCCCTGATTATTTTTAGACGTTGAATAACAAGCAGGTATTGAGAACGATGAAAGTGTTAGTGGTTGGTCAGGGTGGTCGGGAACATGCTCTGGTCTGGAAACTGGCTCAGTCCGAATCCGTCTCCCAGGTCTTTTGTGCTCCAGGTAATGCAGGCACCTGTCTGGATGGAACGAATGTAGATATCAGTGTTTCGGATATCCCCCGCATGGTCGCCTTTGCGAAGGAAGAAGCCATCGGCCTGGCGATTATCGGCCCCGAAGTTCCACTGGTCGCAGGTCTGGCAGATGCCCTGCGGAAGGAAGGCATTCCAGTCTTTGGTCCCTCCAAGGCGGCTGCGGAGCTGGAAGGCAGTAAATCGTTCGCCAAGCAGATGATGTGGAAGGCGAATGTTCCTACTGCGAAATCAGAAACATTCAATAACTTTGAGGCGGCCGAAGCCTTTGTTGAAGACCGCGAAGAACAGCCGCTAGTGATTAAGGCAGACGGTCTGGCTGCGGGCAAAGGGGTGCTGATCTGTGACACAAAACAGGAAGCACTGGATGCCATCAGGTCGCTGATGAAAATCAAAGAGTTCGGCGATGCGGGAAAAACCATCATCATCGAAGAGAAGCTGATTGGCCAGGAAGTCAGTATTCTGGCGATCGTCAGCGGTTCGACGATTATCCCTCTCGAAACGTCTCAGGATCATAAAGCAGCCTACGATGGAGATAAGGGTCCCAATACAGGCGGCATGGGAGCTTACAGCCCTGCACCACTGGTGACTGATTCATTGATGAGCGAGATCATCGAGAAGATTCTGGTGCCGATGGTCAACGTCATGAAAATTGAAGATCGTCCCTTTAACGGGATTCTCTACGCCGGTCTGATGATCACCAACCAGGGACCAAAGGTTCTGGAATTCAATGTGCGATTTGGTGATCCCGAAGCACAACCGGTGCTGATGCGGCTCAAGACCGATCTGGGAGAACTCCTGCTCGCAGCCGCGGAAGAGCGTCTGGACGATATCGAGCCACTGGAGTGGGACGAACGTCCAACCGTTTGCGTGGTGATGGCCGCCGAAGGTTATCCCGGTGATTACCAAAAAGGGAAAGTCATTCGCGGACTGGATGAAGCGGCAGCACTGGCGGACACGAAAGTCTTCCATGCAGGGACAACCATGAAAGATGAGCAGGTTGTCACTGATGGCGGGCGTGTGCTGGGAGTCACCGCAATTGGTGATTCGATCAGCGATGCCAAGCTGAAAGCCTACCAGGCCGTAAAGTGCATCCGCTGGGATGGTGCCTGGTGCCGCAAGGATATTTCCGACAAGGCTCGCTGAGTCCTGTTGTTCATCTGAAGGAAAGCGCGACCGACAGTACGAGCCATGCCTGCTGAGATACGAACCTGCTTTTTACCTGTCTTGTCACAACCTGAAGAGTTTTCAGGGAGTGTCGCTGTGATTCTGGATATTCTGCGTGCTTCGTCCACTATGACCTACGCGCTGAATTCCGGAGCCGAGGCGGTCATTCCGTGTCAGGAAATCGACGAAGCTCGTGAACTGGCCGACCAACTCCGGTCTGCAGGCGAGCAGGTTCTGCTCGGAGGCGAACGCAAAGGGATTCAGATAGAAGGCTTCGATCTGGATAACTCCCCAGCCCGCTATCCTGCTGAAGTGGTACAGGACAGGAAGATTATCTTCACGACCAGTAACGGCACACGGGCGCTGAAACGGGCCATCCAGGCGCGACGAATCCTGATCGGGGCGTTTCTCAATCTGGACGCATTGCTGAAAATTCTCAAAGAGAGTGATGGGCTGATCTATCTGGTCTGTGCCGGAACGGATGGTGTCGTTACGGGAGAAGACTGTCTCTGCGCCGGAGCGATTGCATCCGAACTGGTCGAGCAGTGCGAGCAGGATCTGGTATTAGATGATTCCACACGGATCGTGATCGACCATTACCGGACACAGATCCAGCAGCCAGATGGCCTGTTACAGGGAGTTCGCGCCAGCCTGGGAGGCCGCAACCTGATTCGGCGTGGCTTTGAAGAGGATATTCAACTATGTTGCCAGCGTGGACTGATTTCACAAGTCCCTGAATTTGATCACCAGACCGGCCTGATTACGTTTTCAGCCGGCTGAACTAATACGGTTTTCGAGTCGATTTCTGTTTAATCCGAAGTTGAGTATGTCTGTATAAGACAGCATGGAAAGACCAAATCAATGAAAAAAGAGATGGAAAAGATTGTAGCGTTGTGTAAACGACGCGGGTTTGTTTTTCAGTCTTCTGAAATCTATGGCGGATTGCAGGGATTCTGGGATTACGGCCCATTAGGAGTCGAACTCAAGCGGAATGTCCGTGAAGCCTGGTGGTCCGATATGATCACGACGCACAACGAACTCATCGCGCCCGAAGGTGCCCCTAAACCGTTCGGTATGACTGGGGTCGAAACCACAATTATCATGCATCCCAGCGTCTGGAAAAGTTCGGGGCACTTCGATCTGTTCCACGACTTCATGGTGGACTCTAAAGAGTCCAAGGCCCGCTTCCGCGTAGACCATGTTTCGGTTGCAGTCGCTTATGCTTCCGATCAGAAACCGGTCGCCTGTGAAACTTATATGGCGGACATCGGTGAGGAAGGTCTCTCTAAAACCAAGCGCAAGCGGCTGGAAAAAGCAATTGCTGAATATGAGAAAGACAATAATCTTTCCAACAGCGAAGAGCCGCAGATTTCGGTTTGTAACCTGATGGAATACGCGAAAATGCTGGCAGATGCCGGTATCCCGGCGACCGGAAAGCTGGAGGCCCGCTGTCCTGATACCGGAGGCGAACTGACTGAGCCTCGTGAGTTCAACCTGATGTTCAAAACAATCATCGGTGCGCTCTCGGGCGAGGAAGGAACCGCCTTTCTCCGTCCGGAAACCGCACAGGGGATGTTCGTGAACTTTAAGAACGTCGTCGACAGTGGTCGCGTGAAGGTGCCATTCGGGATCGCCCAGATCGGAAAGAGTTTCCGTAACGAAATCACGCCGCGGAACTACACCTTCCGTTCGCGCGAATTCGAGCAGATGGAAATGGAATTTTTCTGTCATCCGGATGAATCTTTCGAATGGTATCAGTACTGGCGCGACCGCAGATACAACTGGTACATTCAGCACGGGATAAACCCTGAGAATCTGATTCTCCGCGACCATACCCAGGAAGAGCTGGCACACTACTCCGTCGGGACGGCGGATGTCGAGTACGCCTTCCCCTTCATGGAAGAAAACGAATATGGAGAACTGGAAGGGATTGCCCACCGGGGTGATTTCGACCTGCGTTCCCACATGGAAGGAAAGCTGGTAAGAGAAGGCGATCAGCTGGTGGTTGAAAAGAACGAGCATGGTCAGCCTAAGTACAAGGGGAGCGGGAAAGATCTGACCTACTTTGACGATCAGACGCGCGAACGGTTCATTCCACACGTGATTGAACCGGCTGCAGGGGCCGACCGGGCCACTCTGGCGTTCCTGTGTGAAGCGTATTACGAAGACGAACAACCTGATGATAAGGGGGAGATGCAGTCTCGTACCGTCATGCAGTTCCATCCCAAACTGGCACCGGTGAAAGCAGCTGTATTCCCGCTGATTAAAAAGGCGGGTATGCCGGAAGTTGCTGCCGACATTTACGGGAAGTTGAAAAAGGCCGGTATCCAGGCTGTCTACGATCAACAGGGAGCCATCGGGCGTCGTTATCGGCGTCAGGACGAGATCGGAACACCTTTCTGCTTGACAGTGGATGGGGATACCGAACAGGATAACTGTGTGACCATGCGTGATCGTGATTCGCTGAAACAGGAGCGAATTCCCATCGATGATATCGTGGCGGAAGTTCAACGGCGCATTCACGGCTAAGAGCCAGCCCCCGTTTTAACTGTAACCAGACATCAGTATATATGAGGAGCCTGACATGGCAGACAAGAAGATAGACCGCCGCGATTTTGGGAAATATCTGGCCGGTGGAACTGCCGCCTTTCTGACAGGGACAGCCAATGCGGCTGACAAACAACCCCTGGTCGATGGCGTGACGCGTCCCTCAAATACGCTGATTCTGGATGGAGGCGGGCAATCGGTCTGGAATTCCACCGCGCAACATGTTCGTACTCGCGGTTGGGTTTCCCCAGACGGGAAGGTGTTTCACGAAGCCGCCCGGAATATTCCCATCCAGGAAGAAGACGATGTGATTGTCTGTGGTGGTGGCCCGGCTGGTTTTGCCGCCGCCCTGGCAGCAGCACGCAGCGGAGCCAAAACGCGACTGCTGGAAGTGAATGGTTGTGTGGGAGGTGTCTGGACCGCTGGTGCGTTGACGCTGATTATCGATGCTCAGAAGAAGCCGGGCATCATGCATGAGATTCTGGAAAAACTCGAAGAACGTGATGCAAGCAACGTCTTAAATAACGGGTCGGTCGCCTACGACACCGAAAAAACCAAGCTCCTGCTCGAAGACATGCTGCTGGAAGCGGGAGTCAAGATTCAGCTGCATACCCGCGTGGTTGGGGCTGTGACAGACATCAACAATCGTCTGTCGGTAATTGTCACTGAATCGAAGTCGGGTCGACAGGCCTGGCGGGCGAAGTCATTCATTGACTGTACCGGTGACGGTGATATGGCAGCTCAGGCCGGCTGTGGCTATGAGTTCGGGCAGCCCGGTACCGGGCTCACCCAGCCGATGAGTCTGATGGTATTGCTGACCGGCGTAACGACAGACGGGATTGCCCAGTTTGTCCGCGGCGATGCAGAACCCCGCAAACTGGGGAATCCCAAGAAGAATCTGCTGGCAGAGTTTCAGCGGGCTGGTGTGGATCCCTCTTATGGTGGACCGACAATTTTCCGGGTGCGGGACGGCCTGTTTGCGATGATGGCCAACCACGAATATGGAACACTTTCGATCGATGCTGCTCACGTTACCGACGCAACCCTGCAGGCGCGTCGAGAAGTACACAAGCTGGTTAACAGTCTCAAGAAGTTGGGGGATCCCTGGACAAACCTTGAGATTATCGCGACGGCAGAACAGATCGGAACGCGCGAAGGACGTCGCATTCTGGGACGTTACTATGTTTCGAGTGAAGATCTGAAAAACGGTGCCCGCTTTGATGACGCAATCTGTCATGTCCGATTTGGGATCGACGTGCATTCCACCAACCCGGGTAAAACTAAGGCGATTGAAAAGAAACCATTCAAATCAAAACCCTACGACATTCCGTTACGGGCTCTGATCGCCCGGGATGTCAACGGCCTGATGATGGCTGGACGCTGCATCAGCGGTGACTTTATCGCGCACAGCAGTTACCGGGTCACCGGGAATGCGGTCGCGATGGGAGAAGCAGCCGGAGTCGCTTCAGCAGTGGCGGCGACTTCAGACAAAATGCCTCACGAGGTCCCCTTCTCTGCCGTTTCCAAACAGCTGGCACAGATCCGCGGGGAAGATCAGCAGCAGGTAAAAAGCTAGTAGCTAAGCGAGCTTTCGTAGAGTACCTGAGTCTGTCAACGAAGTAGAGCAAAGCGGCTGAAGGGAATCGAACCCTCGTCACCAGCTTGGGAAGCTGGGGTAATACCATTATACGACAGCCGCGAATTCAAGATTATGACAGACTAAACGGGAGTGAGGTTCGGGTCAAGCATCCGGATGATTGAGGCTCCGGTATTCCTGAATTTCCCAGCCACAGGTTCCGAAAACAGGGCTTTTGACGGCGGCCTGCATTCAGCCTCTGTTACAACGGAGAGTCCAGCAGATTCTCCAGTCCCCGGGTTGGGTTCTGGTAATCAATTTCCACGGCACTGTGCATCCCCTGCAGGATAATCTTCCGTAAACGCGGGTCGATCTGCATCTGCAAAATCGTATCCTTGAGGATGTTATCTTTGAAGCCAATGGTCTTGCCTGTCCGAGCGTCAAGAATTTCGAACAGGAAGGAATAACTCCGGGTCCGGGATTCCGTACGGATCTTGCTCATGAAGATCAGGAAAGGCAACTCATACTGAGAAGTATCGATCCACGAGCGTTTAGGCAGATTGCGGTTCCAGAGGATATTGCCGGACTGCTTGTCGATACTCAGTAGATCATTATCGATGTGCACGACATTCAGGAATGAGTCACTGATGAAGAAATCATTCTGCGGTGTGCGACGACGCGGCGTGGTGTAAGAGAAATTGAAGTAATAGCGTCCGTGGTCGGAAAACCCGATGAACTTGTTGAGGTTTTTGAGATATTCATCAGGGATCTCAGTCTCGATCATGGTCTCGCCTGTTTCCACATTCAGAACTCGCAGCCGGTTCGGAGGCAGCAGAATCGCCAGCTCGGTATCGGAGATCTGAGTAGAGAAACCGGAGTTGTCCACCGGCTCATCGAGAAGCAGTCGATCAGTCAACGGATCCCAGAGGCGGACTCGCTTTTCGGTCGTGGAAGTCGTTTCATAAAACAGCTTGCGACCAAATACGTGTCGAATGCGGCTGTTGAGCTCAAGTTCTCCCTGGCGAATCCGTTCTCCGGTGATGGCGCTGTAAACATCGTAATTCGTTCGGTTGATACTGAAAGCGACGATCGCTTCCTGATCTCCGACAAGCCCCTTGCTGGAATCACTGAGGAAGCCGGATTTGGAAGGAATGTTCTTCCGTTCCCAGAGCACTTTTCCATTCGCAGGATTCAGACCGAACAGACGGTTGCCCCACTGAAAGACACAGACGCGAGGTCCGGAGGGACCGACATAAAACAGCGATTGTGAGTTATTCAGATCATCGAATTCGGTAGTCCAGAGGGGCTCTGAAACATCATCTTCCAGCTGTAGCAGTGAAACACCATGAATTTTATGACTACTTCCCAGGGGAATAAAATGACCCACACGCGTATTTCGCGAATGATAGGGATAGGAAATCCGGTCAGAGACTTTTACCTGGCCGATCGATTGACCGGCGTGCCGATTAACCACGGTCAGCAGGGATCCCTGTTTCAATAACAACTGTGAGATCTCTGGTGGCGGCAGAAACTTTCGTTCATAGTTTCTGTAGGTAGCCGCGATTTGCGGCGCGGGGGCAGCGACGTCACTTTGACGAATATTAACCCGGGTTACGTTATCTCTCGAAGGTTGCATGGCCTGATAGATCGACCAGGCAGCAGACCCTCGGTCATAACGCGCGACATATTCTGCTCCGGTCTGTCCATTCTCCAGCGGGATGTTCGCATACTTTTCATTGAGCTCTTTCAGGAGTCCCGCCGCCTCATGAGGCAGACCAACTGCTTCCCAAAGCTCAAGCAACTGCCGGGCCGCTTCCGCGGCAACATGGGGATTCGCATCGGCATGGTTCTGCATCAGTAGAAATTCCGCCTGTTGAATCTGTCCGGACTGCATCATTTTTTGGGCCAGTGTACTCCGTACTGCTACTGCCTGTGACCAGCTGCCGTAGGTGTCGAGAAAAGCCTGCAGTTCTGAGATGTTTGCTCCCTGTAAAGCTGTCTGTTGATCTTCGACAATAATGGAGTTCAGTGTTGCCTGGTCATTCTGATCTGCCTTGTCTGCGATCCGCTGCATCAGCCCCGCGATCAGGCTTTGTACGGTGACCAGATGATGTGTGTCTCCCGCCATGGCCAGTGGCTGATTGACCTCAATTTTTTTGAAGTCCTCAGCGACCTGCATCAGTCCATGGTAATCCTCCTGTTCCAGCAGATACTTCGACTTACGAGACAGGAAGCGTCCCCGTTCCAGAGGTGTCTGGGCCAGCGACTCCAGCTTGCCCAGGAGTTCCGCTTCACTCTGACCACCACGATTGAGTTCCGCATAGAGCAGTTCCCGCAACAGGGCCGTGGAACGATTCTGGATGTCTGGGACTGCCTGGTTGGATAGAAGAGACTCCAGGCGATGCTGGGCGCCGGTCAGGTTCCCCAGAGCGAGTTCGAGTTCGGCTTTGAGCAGTTGGTCGATCTGTTTCTGTTGAGGAGATAGCGACTGCTGATTGTCAGGCAGGCTGGCCAGCATCGCTTCGGCCTGGGGGAACGCATCAATCTGCCAGAGACCCAGTGAAATAATCCGCCCACGATGGGCGATGATATTTCCGGGAGCCCAGTCATACTGTTTCTGCTCCGAAGGAGATGGCTCCCCATTTCGCTTGACGACCTCATATGCATAGGCTGCGCCCTCTTGCAGGTCCTGTTTAAACTCGTGGTTCAAGATACTTGAAATCTGATTCGTATTGCTGAGGGAGAAGCCCGATTCCTTTCCGGTCGGAACATGGATTTTGAGCACATGCCCTGCTCTGGTCGGCAGCAGGTAGTTCTCCTGAGAAAGAAAACCGATGCCGGAAACTGGTCCTACCTGCAGATGCCAGAGCTCTCGACCATCCTCGATATGCCGACCGCGGCAGTAGTCAGCCCCGAGCACCAGCACAGTCTCATCGACTACGGCAGCGATCAGTTCGCCATCCTCGCGATTGACTTCTTCCCACAGGGGGAGTCCTGTTTGCAGGTCAATACAGTGAATGTAGGGGGAGCCACTGGGAAGGTAGAAGACACGGTTGCCGGAGATCACCGGGGCGCTTGTGAGTCCGGGGTGTCCGAAACTCACCGGGCGATAATAGCGTTTCTGAGCGATCCGTCGGGAGTTATCCCCTTCACCGTAATAATAGCTCCAGAGCAGGTCGCCGTTTGTAGCATCCAACGCGACTACGGTATCGATCTGTGTTGTACAGACAATGATCCCCTCGCTAGAGGCCAGCGGTGCCTGTTGCCATGAACGTTCACGATCTGAATAAATCGGCTGATCGACGTAAGCCAGCCCCTGTTTCCAGAAAATCGAGCCGTCGTGTGGATTGATACAGAGCACAGAGAGCTGGCTGTTATGCTCGGCGATCGCATACAGATAGTTTCCAACCGGTAGCGGCGCACCGAGGAAATAATAGCCGGAAATGCTCCACAGTGGTTTCACCGGAAACGTGGTTTCTGGTTGAGGATCTTCTGAGGGGGCCCGAATTGCAGTTAACCCATCGGCTGCAGTCGGCTTTCGTTTGACGGGGAGTGCTACCAGTCGATTACCCTTTTGTGAGACCAGGGGGAAATGTGTCGTATTGCGACGCAGTCCCAGGTTTCTCTCGACTGGAGGGAGTTGGTCGGGAATGTAGTCCACGGCAAAAACTGCCTGACCGTTGCTGGAAAGCGTGCCGTAAATCGAGTTACAGGCGTAGAATTTCTCCAGCGACAGATTTTGTGAATACGCGGCATGACCGGGCGTGCGTTCGTCGACCTGATCGATCAACTGGTTGAGGCTGCCGGCGCTCTGAAACAACCAGGCAGTCTCACCTGAATCGATATCAACGGCTCTAACCCCTTTAAAATCACGATAGATAATCAGATTATCGACCGCAATCGGAACATTCGCGACAGCGGTCGACTGGTTCTCACGCTGCTGCTTTCGCTCCCAGTTAATCAGATACTCGAGTGCACGATATTTTTCAGTTCGCGCAATCGGTTGGCTCCAGTTGGCCTTAAAGTAAGGAACGCTCGATTCAACAGACTGGTTTCGTTGCGAGTTCCCCTGGGAGATCAACCAGCCACGATCGGCGGGTCTGCGTGGACTGTTTTGCAGGTTCAGAGCGAGTCGTTCCATCGCCTGCGGTAAGCGGTATGTCACGCCGCCCAGAGTAACCTCAGCTTTACTTTTACGGGACAGAATTCGAGTGACCTTTTTCGGTTGGTCTGATTGCTGGTAAGCGACTGCTGCTTTGAGAAAGTGAACTGGTTTCATGCGGGACTGATGGATGCGGCTCTCCAGAAGCAGATCCCAGTAGCGTGAAGCAAACTCGAAATTTCCCTGCTCCAGATGCCGGGTCCCCAGATAATCGATGGCTTCAAATCCGGCCCGGAGGGGATAAAAGCGTAAGGCGACCTGTTCAAAGAGGCGCAGATCGTCTGACTCTCGTGCCTCTTCCAGCATCCCATTGGCCTGAGGACCTGAGATACGTTCATAATCGGCGAGGTCCCGGGGATTGGCAGTGGAAAGCAGTTCCCGAGTCCGTTTACGAAAATTGAACGGGTGTTTCGCATCATCGGGCCAGAAAAAATAGTCTTCCTGATGGTCGAGCAGCTTTTCCAGTTGCAGGGCTCCCTCGGTGAATTCCCGTTCGTTGAATTTCTGTTCTGCACGTTCGAACTGCGTCCGCAGACTTCGATTTCGGTAGATCCGGTGAATCAAGGCTTCCCGATCTTCGGAGATTGCGTCGGGGTCAGGTTCGCTTTGTTCAGGAACGGCCTGTTCAGGAGGATCCAGAAACGCCAGCAGGAGCTGTCGGGCTGGTTCATCTTGTGAGAGAAGATACGTACAAGGCCCGATCAACAGGAGGGCGACTGCTGAAAGCAGTCTGGCAGTGACACTCTTCAGGGGAGAACGCCCTGAGAATGGAGGATTGATTCGTTTCATCCTGCAAATTCTCCTCGGGGGCAAAAACAGATGCCAGTGTCAAAGCGCGTCTGTGATTACAGATGACACCATTATAGCACAATCCTTTGAGTTACAGACAGACTACTTTCGAGGGTGTCGCCTCAGATTGCGGAAGAAAATGAACACAAATCACTGCGAGGGAAATAACTTAGGTTAGTTTATTGTTGAATTGACATTCATTTATGGAATGATTGAGAATAGAATGAATTGAACTGTGAGTTACTATGACATCTGGAAAATGCTGAGATCATTCCATGATCACGCCAATGTCGGGAGAGAGAAATCTAAATGCCGGAATCCAGTCGCTTGAGAAACAGACCATGTTCAATAAAGTTACTCCTCTGGGGGATTCTCCTCAGTTTCACTTTGGGCTTCACTGCAGAAGTCGATGCAGAAACGAAGACCACTCCTGCTAAGTCCCCTTCACAGCCTCCCGTGGATTTTACCCAGGAGATCCAACCACTGCTGGCAAAGCACTGTTACTCTTGCCATGGTCCTGATGTACAGGAAGGGGGGCTGCGGCTGGATCAGAGTGATGAAGCGTTCAAAAAACTGGAATCGGAAGCAACGGCAATTGTTCCCCGCCACCCTGAACAGAGTGAACTCATTGCCCGGATTTCCCCCCGGGATGATGGACTGCAGATGCCCCCGGAAGGAGAGCAGCTCAAGCCGGCCCAGGTGGAACTGCTTAAGAACTGGATCTCCCAGGGCGCGGAATGGAAAAAGCACTGGGCCTTTGAGCCTCCCCGGAAGCAGGCACCACCCGCCACCCAGAACCAGGCATGGGTTCAAAATCCAATTGATGCGTTCATCCTGAGAAAACTGGAGCAAAAGGGGCTCTCCCCTGCACCACCCGCAGATCGGGTCGCACTGATTCGTCGGGCATACTTTGATCTGACCGGTCTACCTCCCACTCCCGAGGAAGTCGATCAGTTTGTAAACAATCATGCCCCAGATGCCTACGAAAAATTGCTTGACCGCCTGCTGGCTTCACCTCATTACGGAGAACGCTGGGCGCGTCACTGGCTGGACCTGGTACGCTATGCTGATACCAACAGTTATGAACGGGATGGTAACAAACCCAACGCCTGGCGTTTTCGGGACTATGTCATCCGCTCCCTGAACGAAGACAAACCCTACGACCAGTTCATTAAAGAACAACTGGCGGGGGACGAACTGGATCAAGTGACTAATGATTCCATTATCGCCACAGGCTATTATCGACTGGGGCTCTGGGATGATGAACCGGCCGACCCGCTGTTGAGTTACTACAATGAGCTGGATGATATCGTCACCACAACCAGTCAGGTGTTCCTCGGGCTGACACTGAACTGTGCCCGCTGTCACGAACATAAAATCGATCCGATTCCCCATGAAGACTATTACCGCTTTATGGCGTTTTTCCATGGTCTGAACTCATACGGAATCCGCTCCGATCAACTCTCTTTTAATCAAACCGATATCACGGGGACGAAGCTGGCAATCCGCTATGCAGAGCTGGATGAAAAACAGGGCGAGCTGAAGCAGAAAATGCGCGCGATTGAAGAGACTGGCATAAAAAAGATGTCAGGTGTCGATCAGCGTCGTTCCGAGACCCGGGAGCGCAAAAAGTTACTGGAAGAAAAACTGGTGCAGTTCCTGGAGCCTGCTCAGATGCAGGACTATCAGAAGATGCAGTCTGAAATGCAGGAACTGTATGCGGAACGAAAAAAACTGCCTCCCCGCAAGATGGCACTCAGCGTCAGACGCAGCCTCAAGGAACCCCGGGAAACGTTCGTTCTACTGCGTGGAAATCCGCACGTGAAAGGGGATCCCGTTCAGCCTGGTTTTCCAGAGATCTTCGGTGGTGAGCAGGCGACAATTCCCCAACCCTCGGCGGAGCAGAAAACCTCCGGTCGCAGACGCGTACTGGCAGAGTGGATCGCTGATCAGGATAACTTGCTGACATCGCGGGTCATCGTGAACCGGATCTGGCAGCATCACTTTGGTCGAGGAATCGTGCAGTCACCCAATAACTTCGGACAGCTGGGGGTCCCACCGACACATCCAGAGCTGTTGGACTGGCTCGCCCTGAAATTTAACGATCAGGAACAGCGGTTCAAAGCCTTGCACAAGCTGATCATGCTGTCGAATACCTATCAGATGTCCTCTCAATTCTCCGAAGAAGCGGCTGCCGTAGACCCGGCCAATGATCTGTTCTGGCGGTTTAATATGCGACGATTGAGTGCTGAGGAAGTTCGCGACAGTATCCTGGCGGTCAATGGTCGCTTGAATTCTAAAATGTATGGTCCGGGCTTTTACCCACTGATTTCTAAAGAGGTCATGCAGGGACAGTCTAAACCGGGGCATGGCTGGGGGAATTCCTCAGAGGAAGAACGGGCGCGACGGAGTATCTATATTTTCGTCAAACGTTCGCTGCTGACTCCCCTGCTCTTCAATTTTGACTTTGCCGACACAGACAGCAGCTGTGCTGTGCGATTCGTGACGACCCAGCCGGCACAGGCTCTGGGGATGATTAACGGTGCATTCGTTAATAGTCAGGCAGAACACCTGACCGAACGGCTGCTCAAGGATGCGGGACCGGAATACCCGGCATTCGTAGCACGGGCAATTCGCCTGGCTTATGGTCGTCAGCCCCAGCCCGGTGAGGTGGACTCGGGAGTTCAACTCATTAAGAGTCTGATTGACAAACACCAGTTATCTGAGAGACAGGCCCGGGACTATTTCTGCCTGACGATCTTAAACCGGAATGAGTTTGTTTATCTCGATTAAGATATTTTAATATTACGATATTGATATAACGGGTTTGAGAGAGCCTGAGAGCGTATAAAGGATCAGGATATGAGCTTAGAACAGCAACCCCAACAGCCAGCCGGACATGCCCAGTTTTGCCGACGAACACGGCGGGAATTCCTGTGGGAAGCGGGAGGCGGATTTGGTTCCGTCGCTTTAACCGGGATGTTGTCCGCGGATGGGTTTCTGAATTCACAGGCGGTCGCCGCTGACGGTGTAAGTCAGTTCCGGAACCCGCTGGCACCCAAAGATCCCCACTTCAAACCCAAGGCCAAGAGCGTGATCTTCCTGTTCATGTACGGTGGCCCGAGTCATGTCGATACGTTCGATCATAAGCCTAAGTTGTATGGTCTGGATGGTAAGACGATTCCCGTCAAAACCAAGGGACGCGGTGGCGAAAAGAACGAAGGACGCGTCGTCGGTCCCAAATGGAAGTTCAAGCAATACGGTCAATCGGGGCAATGGGTTTCGGATCTGTTCCCGCATCTGGCGACCTGCGTCGACGATATTGCATTTCTCAAGTCGATGACCGCGGATTCTCCAATCCATGGCTCAGCCATGTTGATGATGAATTCAGGACGCATCTTGAGCGGCTTCCCCAGCCTCGGCTCCTGGCTGAATTATGGTCTGGGAAGCGAGAATGAGAACCTGCCCGGCTACGTGGTGATGCTCGATCCGACAGGTGGACCGATCAGCGGCGCCAAGAACTGGTCCAGCGGTTTTATGCCGGCCACTTATCAGGGGACGACAATGCGCTCCAAGGGAGCACCACTGGTAGACCTGCGACGACCCGCGGGCATGAGTAGAGCCGTCCAGCGAGAACTGCTGGATGCGTTGAAAACGGCCAATGAAAAACATGAAGCAACCCGGGCGGGGAATTCGGAACTGGCAGCCCGGATCGCCAGCTATGAACTGGCTTTCAAGATGCAGCAACACGCGCCAGAAGCTGCCGATCTGGCTTCAGAGACCCAACAGACTCAGGACATGTACGGGCTGAACAATCCCCGGACCGCTGATTTTGGCAGACGCTGCCTCTTGGCCCGGCGTCTTGTCGAGCGCGGAGTTCGATTTATTCAGCTCTATTCAGGCGGAAATCATAATGATGCCAATTGGGACGCCCATGGCGACCTGGTTAAGAATCACAGCTATCATGCCGGGAATACCGATCAGCCGATCGCAGCGCTGATTAAGGACCTCAAAGCACGCGGCCTGTTCGATGAGACCATGATTGTCTGGGGAGGTGAATTCGGACGTCAGCCCACTGCAGAGTACGCGAAAGGGACCGGCCGCGACCATAACTCCTTTGGATTCACGATGTGGACTGCCGGCGGTGGAATCAAAGGCGGGACTTCCGTGGGAGCAACCGATGAACTCGGCGCTGCCGCCGTGGAGAAACCGTTCCATGTCAAACGACTGCACGCAACGATCCTGCATCAGATGGGCCTCGACCCGAATCGTCTGTCTTACTTTTACGGCGGACTGGATCAGAAACTGGTTGGCGTTGAACATACCGAACCGATTTCGGAAATCATCTAGTCTGCAGACTGACTGGCGGTGATCTGTCGCTGCATGCGTGCGACGATTTCGGGATGATCTTTAGCGAGATTGTGAGTCTCTCCGATATCCGTATCGAGATTATACAATTCTAGAGGTTTACCGGGGCCAGTCTGGACGGCTTTCCATTTACCAGCCCGCAGAGCCACTTTGCCCCGATATTTCCAGAACATCGTCGCATGCGCCTCTTGCGACTGGCCCAGTAGTTCCGGCAGGTAGGAAATGCCATCAATGTTTTTCGGTGGCTGGATCCCCGCCAGTTCACAGGCCGTGGGCAGGAAATCCCAGAAAGCACTGATGTGATCGGAAGTGGTACCCGGTTTGATTTTCCCCGGCCACTTGACAATCAGCGGCACCCGGATGCCTCCCTCATACAGATCGCGCTTGTAACCTTTCAGCGGTCCGTTCGAGTTGAAGAATTCCACCTGATGCATGCCCTCCTGATGGGGACCATTGTCCGAAGTGAAAAAGATGATGGTCTTGTTTTCCAGTTTGAGCTCTTTCAGTAGTCCGACCATCCGGCCCAGGTCCCGGTCGAGGCGGGTCACCATCGCAGCGAAGCCTTTTTCAGGCTGAGGCCACTCGCGATCCTGGTAGTCGCCGTATTCAGGGACTTCCATGCCATCACCGGTAGCGCGGCCCCCTTCATTATTGGCGTGTGGGATTGTGTAATGTGCCTGCAGGAAGAAAGGCTTATCTGCATTGGCCCGGATAAAGTTAAATGCTTCGCGGGTCAGTAAATCATGTGAGTAGGTTTCGCGCGAGATGGAGACCCGTTTGTAAGGCCCCACTTTGTTGCCTGGAAGTGAGACTTCCTGTTCATTGCTCCAGAGGAACTCGGGATAAAAGTTGTGTGCGTTACCCTGGTCCAGGTAGCCGAACCAGAAATCAAACCCCTGCTTGCTGGGAACACCGGTAGACTCTGGAATACCCAGGGCCCATTTTCCTACGCCGCCCGTCGCATAATCCTGTTCTTTGAGCAGTGAGGTGACGGTCGTTGTGTTTTCCGGGAAATAATACTGTTCATTCTGGCTGATCGGAGTGTGTCCCGAATGCTGACCGGTGAGCAGGACCAGTCGCGAGGGACGACAGACGGTGTGCCCCGCATAGTGGTTGGTGAACCGCATCCCCTGCTGAGCAAGCTGGTCGATATTGGGCGTTTTGATAATTTTCTGACCGTAGCAGCCCAGGTCGCCGTAACCCATGTCATCTGCCATCACATAAATGATGTTGGGGCGATTCTCTGCTCGTAGACTGGAAGTTGTTAAGAGGAGGCAGAAGATCAATGAAAAAAGAACACGGCAGGGCTTGTCAGAAATCATTATTGTGGAACCTCAGAGTCAGGGTGATTCAATGATGTAATAGTTCGATTATGCCTGTTGTTTCGCAGGAAAATCAACGATGACTTTGATAGCCCCCTCCCTTCGATCGCGGAAGAGTTCGAATGCCTGCTGAATTTCAGCGAGAGGGAAGCGATGTGTGATAATCGGACCGACATCAATTCGGCCTTCAGAGAGCCATTGCATCGCCAGCGGAAAGTCACGGTTGAAATCCGGATTGATGCTGGAGTGAACGGTAATGTTTTTAAATACCAGATCCCGTACTCGAAAATTGTCAATCGTCTCAGGGGGAACACCGAAGACCAGGATCTGACCAGCCTGGCGACAGAGTTCAACGCAGAGATTGATTTGCTGATCGGCGTGACCAACCGCTTCGATCACGATGTCGGGCAGTTCTCCCTGCAATATTTCCCGGACTGCAGTGACTGGATCGTTGTTCCTGTTACAAATCGTCGCGGTGGCGCCCATGCGGGGACTGACTTCCAGCCGGGATTCGAGTAGATCAATGCCGATGATCTGGCGCGCACCCATATTGTTCAGGGCGGCATTCATAAGTTGTCCCATCGGTCCCTGTCCCACTACAGCGACGGTCTTGTCCAGCAGGTTGGGAAGTTTTTTGAGAGCGAAGAGGGCCGTCCCCAGAGGTTGGGCCATCAATGCATGTTCCTCGGGAATGTTGGTCGCGATGGGAATGGTGCGGGATTCATCCAACAGGAATCGCTCCTGCAGGCCCTGTTGCATCACGGGGACTGCTAATACACGATCCCCTGCTTTCCAGCGGTTCCCATTGGTCGCGGTGACCGTGCCGATCATCTCATGTAGCGAGTGACCGATTTCAATTTCCCATTCGTCGGTGCCGTTGAAATAAGGGAGATCGGAACCACATAGACAGGTGGTCTCGGGCTGAAAGATAATCTGGCCCGCACAGTCTGCAGGTGGAGAAGCCGGTAATTCGGGTTCGGGAACGTCAATGAGTTCAAGTTGACCGGGCGCGACGAGATGACTTGCTAACAAAGGACTGGTCCTGAAATATGTGACAGCTTCCTGTTCCAGAATCAAAGTTGCTTCTGGCAGGAACAAAGCGGAAAGGATATATTCATATAAAATATACGATGTCGATTCAAATGCAAAGTCATGACTTCAGGCGGACTGCTTGGCCCCTGGGGAATCTGAAGGAATTCTGCGATGAGTAAACAGATCGATGTGGCCGTGTTAACCAATGAGACCGGTGCACACCTGGGTGCGTATTTCTCAGCTTTGAAAACGACCGAAGCCGTCAAGTCGGTCTTCCTGGCGGACCCGAGTGGAAAACAGGTTGATCTGGCACAAAAGGAACTGGGGACCAGGTTGAGCCAGGTCTATCCTCAGGCAGAAGCACTTTACCAGAATCATAAACCAGAGCTGGCTCTGGTCACGATGGAGGCCCGACAGGCGCCTGCTGCGATTGACCTGGCACTGGAACAGGGATCGCATGTGCTTTCAGAGAAGCCCGCGTGTCTGAATGTGTCTCAGTTCGAGCCACTGGTTCAGAAGGCCGAGAGTAAGCATCTGAATTTATCGCTGGCCCTGGCCAATCGGACGAACCCGGAAATCCAGTATGCACGCACACTGATCCAGGAGGGGACGCTGGGAAAAATCTACGGCGTAGAACTGCAACTGTTGGCCGATCAGACCCGCTTAACCAGACCCGCCTATCATGGAAGCTGGTATGCGCACAAAGATCAGGCCGGCGGGGGTTTTCTATCGTGGCTGGCCATTCACTGGCTGGATCTGTCGATGTATCTGACAGGTGCGTCGATCAACGAGGTGAGCGGGTTTACGGCGAATGCCGGTGGTCAACCACTGGATGTTGAAGACTCGGCAGCATTTGCCTTGCGTTATGATGCGGGATTTCTAGGGACATTGACTGCGGGCTTCTATCTGAAGCAGGGATATCAGTCCATGATCAAAATCTGGGGAAGCAAAGGCTGGCTGGAGATGCTCCCCTTTGCCGATCGTCCACTGGATTGGAGTGTCAATCACAACGGGAAGCTTTATCGATTTGAAAAACCACTGGAGCCGCGCGGCTATACACCCGCAGTGCGTAAGGCTGTCCTGGCGGCGGCAGGTGAATCAGAACCGCTGCTCACCAGCCGCGAGAGCTTGAGGATTATTCAGACGATCTACGCCTGTTACGAGGCAGCCAGTACCGGTAAGAGGCAAACCGTGCCCGGTTTATAAGTCAGACGCTACCTGTATCAGAGCAGGTATTCGTCATCATCTTTGAGGTCTTTTTCAGTGATGATGCGATGCCCCTGTTCTGTCAGTGTTCTGATTCCCAGATCGATATCATCGACACACAGCGCAATCGCCCCTCTGCCATGTCTGCGATAAAGCAGCGGATAAGTATAGTCGATGTTGACCTCTGCCTGGAGCAATGAGAGGCAGATTCGCATGTAAGGCTGCGTATCATCTGGTAGTTCGACGCCGATGAGATCTTTTTCAAAGAACGTGTATCCAGAGAGCTCGAAGATTTCGCGGGCGCGTTCGTAGTTATCGAGGACGATACGGCTCATCGCGACATCTACCGAATCGACGGTGCTCAAAGCAATGATTCTCAGGTCAAACTTTTCCAGAAGCTTTAGCAACTGATGGAGATAACCGACTCGGTTTTCCATAAACACACAGAATTGACGCAGGCAGGGCCACTCTTTGCCTGGTTCCCCCGAAGGGTAAGAGGATTGATTTTCATAATCCATCTGATTTTCTCCACGTATTGCAAAGCCAGTTCGAATGCCGGCACAGAAACAGCGTCCGAACCAGAGTTTGTGTACAGACAGGAACCAGGTCGTGTTACGTTCTCATCAAGTTCTTATCTTCAGGCAATTTAAGCAAATTATGCGATGTCGTCAATAAGAGGTGCCCGCTTCAGTGCCCGGAAAGCAGATCGACCAGCACAGAGGTGAAAAAGGAGCCGATTTGCGTCTTGTACATCTGGGGCTGAGATCATACAACTGGGGCGTTTAACTGCATTCTGACCAGAAATCCGGAGTCAAAACGTGATTCGTACCTTTCTGTTTGATATGGGAAATGTTCTCGCTTTCTTTTCACATGATCGAATGTGTGAACAGATGGGGGCGCTTTGTGGGCGTACCCGCGAGGAGATTCAGGCTCTGCTGATCGATTCGGGAAAACAGTGGGAGTTTGAACGGGGGCTGTTATCGGCAGAGGAATTTCATCAGTGGTTTGAAGAGGCCGCAGGCCAATCTGTCTCTTATCCGGATCTGGTCCGGGCTGCATCAGATATTTTTGAGCTGAATGCGTCCATCGTTCCCGTCCTGGATACTCTGAAAGACCGCGGGCATCGGCTGGTACTTCTGTCGAATACCTGTATTTCTCATTTCGAATTCATCTGGAACGAATATGAGGTCCTGCAACGCTTTGATGATTTCGCGACATCTTACACGGCGGGCGCCATCAAGCCGGAACGGCCGATTTTTGATTTAGCACTCTCTAAGATCCAGTGTGCTCCGGAAGAAGCCTTTTACACTGATGACATCGCAGATTATGTCAATGTCGCTCGTGGGTTGGGAATCCAGGCGGAAGTATTTACAGATACACCGACTCTGATTCAGCATCTCGTGGCCCGGGATATCCAACTCTAAAATGTACCCGGGAATCAGGCGCTTCTCGCGTTTCTGATCTCATACAGCTGCTTTACAGATTGTTCATCAATTTAACGTGAACAGACAGCTTGACTACGTGCGATCCAGTTCTCTTCTCTGCTTTGGAACATTGTTTGCGTAACATTTTCAGTTTCTGCGGAACTATACTCCCAGGTTCCGGTCATTGAACGATCAATTCAGAAGTTGAGTTTGTTTAAATCTGTGGACGCAAATATGTCGATCGACTCTCACCCCGGCACTCTGGAGCCTGAAACGGCACTCGATAAAGGTCAGTTCTATCGAGAAACCTTTTCGATGGGCTGGTCGCATCTGATTACATGCCTCTGGTTTGCCTGGCTGTTCTTCTATTTCGGTAACGTACATATCTTTTACTCAGATATCTGGGGGCACGTTTCCTATGGTGACTGGATCCTGACCCATCAAGGTCTGCCTCAATATGATCCCTTTCTGTCGCTGGCAGAGGGCGTAAAAAGTATTGACGCTGCATGGTTATCTCAGGTCCTGTTTGCCAAAGTCTATGAATTCTGGGGTGTACGGGGGCTTTCGCATGTCTTTGCTTTGACAGTGTTTGCGACACACGTGTTGTTCTGGTGTGCTTTCTATATCAAAACGGGACGCGTCGGGGTGAGCACGCTCGGATCATTCCTGCTGATCCTGATTTCCTCCAGTCGAATTGCCATCATCCGACCGGAAATTTTCGGAACCTTCTGCGTGGCGTTGCTGCTGGTGGTCATGGCCTGGTCTGAAAAATACGACCGCTGGCTCCCTTCCGCTGACGGTGACGAGGACGTTTCTGCAAGAAAAACTCCCGCTCCCCTGCTTTGCAGTCTCTATCTGGGGATTCCTCTCATTTTCCTGGCTTGGGCAAATCTGCATGGTTCTTTTGTCGTAGGTCTGGCCATACTGGCGTTACAGTTCCTGGGACGGGCACTGGAAGTACTCTGGAGGACGAAGAGTCTGATCCAGGTCTGTACGGATCCGTGGGTTCGTCGCTGGCTGATTGTGACTGAACTTTCAGTCTGCACCGCATTACTCAATCCTTACCATATGGATCTGTTCCTCAATTCTCTGCTCTTTCCGCGGAATCCCAACCTCAAGGATGTGCTGGAATGGGAGCCGCTGGAGTTTCGGGATGCAGAGGGAATCTGGTTCTGTATGGCCTGGGTAATGATGCTGGGGCTCTACCGCCATAGTCGGGAACGGGTCAGGACGGCAGATGTGCTGAGGATTGGTCTGCTCTCACTGTCTGTGATTATGGGCGTGCGGATGATTGGCTGGTTTTCAGTTATTTTTGTCTATGCCATGGTGAATCATCTGGCCACCGTGATTCCCCGGGCGACTCCAGTATATTTGAAGTCCGGTTCCGGAGAGAAAAAAACAGGTTCTTTCTGGGCACGCAGATCACTGGTTATGACTTCCGTGTGTGTCTTGATCCTCTGGTTTGGCTTCGCTTTTTCAAATATAGCGACTCCCCTGTTTGGTGGAAAACCACGTGATATCAATAAGGTTTACAGTGAAGGCACGCCGCGCAAACTGACCGAGTTTCTCAGGGCTCATCCACCTCAGGAACAGGTCTGGAACCCCCAGTGGTGGGGGGACTGGCTGGTTTGGGATGGCCCCAAAGATCTTAAGGTCTTCATGACGACCAACGCCGTGCATCTGGCTCCGCCACGCGTCTGGCGAGATTACCTGGGAATAGCGCGTGCGAATCGAGGCTGGCAATCAGTTGCAGAGAGATACAACGTATCGACCTTCATCGTGCACAAAGAAAAGCAGGTTGCGTTGGAAAAACAGGTGCGGCGTCTGGAAGGTTTTCGACCTGTCTATGAGGACGATCTGGCATTAGTCATGTCGCGTGAACCGGCTCTGATAGAGGCAGCAAAAGCATCAGAAGCTACAGATAAAGAGACAGAATCTGAGCAGAAATCCGCTGCGACAGAGGAGGACCAGCCATGAGTTCACACCGAACATCAATAAATAAAAAACTGAAAGTCGCAGCATTTTTATGTCTGCATATCCTGATCGTGGGAGCCGTGATTGGCTGGGCAGCCGTACGCTATCAGGACTGGGAGCGGGCCAAGGAGCTACCGGCACTGAGGCTCAATCCCTTGACGGTCAAACCGGAATATGATCGTCCCGAAATCGTTTCAGATGCAGACCTCGGGAAGGTCCTTTCCCGTCTGCGGCCGCAGTTTCGCGGTAAGCAGCCCCGCATTAACTACGTGGATCATGCGCTGCGTTTCTGGGGACTGGAAGCGGTATTTGATGATCCCAAATCCCTGTCAGGAATTGAGATGCGCGATATCCTTCTGGATCATCGACAGTTTGGTCAGGTTTGGGGGGACAAAACCAGGCCTCTACTGGTTCGAAATCAGAATGGCTTGCGGGCTCGCGTCCAGGAAGGGCTGGAAACGTCAAGCCATGAAGACCATACGCTGGCGACGCTGGCTGAAGTGGGGACACCCGTCGATTATCCAATTGTCCTCACCCAGGGAGAGACAACGCTGGCAGAAATGATTCAGGAATCTCTGAAATCGTTCAGTCTGAATCAGGTGGAATATGAGTGGTCGGCACTGGTGTTTGCTCTGTTTCTGGATAGTCCCCAGAGTTGGGTGACCAGCGAAGGTCAGCGGATCAATTTCGATGTGATCAGCGACCGAATTATGCGGCAAAAACCGACGCAGGGAGTCTGCTATGGAAATCATAGACTGCATGCACTGGTCATGATTTTGCGCGTAGATGAACAGACGCCGATTCTGTCTGAAGCTGGACGAAAGAAGATCCTAGATTATCTGAAGGGTATCACGAATCGATTGGTAGAATCGCAATCTACAGAGGGCTTCTGGGATAAAAACTGGGATGGAACCAAGCTGGATCTATCGACGGAGCAGAAATTCACACCACGCGCGCGGCGGGTGCTGGCGACTGGTCATGCCATGGAATGGTGGGCTTTGGCTCCTGCCGAGGTCCTCCCTCCTGCTGAAACGCTGGAGAAGGCAGGAACATGGCTGGTAGAAACCATTGAAAAGATGCCGGAAACCGAGATTAAAAACAGCTTCACCTTCCTGTCCCATGCTGGTAGAGCACTGGCTTTATGGAGAGGTAAATTCCCGGCCCAGGTCACGCTGCCTCCGTTAACCAAAGATTGACCAATCTTTTCTCTTTGCTAGACCATCCAAATCTCTGTATTGGATTCTGCGCTCTTCTTTCCCGCAGGCTCTAACTCAATCCACATAGAAACAGGGATAACACGCGCTGTGCACCTCTGGTTACACCGCTGTATAAAGTGTTAACCAATGTAAACACTTTTGGTTGCTGTATTACCTGCCAAGTGACGTTTGCCTGTAAATATCAGGAAAACTATCAGAAAAGAGAATTGTGCTGAAACTAACGGATTGCGCAGGAGTGATTCAAAAACCGGTCATTGGAAAAATGCACGGATTACGACCTGGTGTGAAAATAAGAAAAATATGCATGTGTGGTAAAAGTGGCACATGGTCTGCTGTATTTTTGCAACGTCTGCGCCGGGCGTATGCAGACAAGTTAATTTACTGGATTGTTAACAGTCACATGATCTTGTGACGCATTCAGTATGCATTAACCATCTGATTAATGTGAGGAGTACGAATGAAGATGTTTCAGCAGTTTTGGAATGATGAAGCTGGTTTCGTCGTTTCAACAGAACTTGTGCTGATCGCTACCGTGTTGGTTCTCGGCATGATTGTCGGTTTGACCACACTGCGTGATCAGGTAATCGCAGAACTCGCAGACGTTGCAGCTGCAATGTCTAACAGCAACCAGAGCTATTCCTACTCTGGTATTACAGGCCACTCTTCCAGCACATCAGGATCACTCTTCAATGACAACCTGGATTTCTGTGACCAGAACGATGACACCAGCGGCACCTTCGTGCACTGCATCACTGTCATTGCAGCTACTACTGGTGAGTAGTTTGAATACAGCATCTGCCTGAGTTGACACAACTCAACGGTCAGCTGTTGTCCTCTGTTTCCCGCGGGAAGCAGCCATTACCTTCTGTTTCAATTTTTTATCACTATGTTCAAAAGAACTGACCATGTCAGTTTAAATGATACTTAAGGAGTTAGAATGAACATGCTTAATAAGTTCTGGAATGATGAGGCAGGTTTTGTTGTCTCATCCGAACTCGTGTTGATCGGAACGATCCTGGTATTAGGGGTTGTTGTTGGATTGGCCACCGTTCGTGATCAGGTCGTACAGGAACTGGGTGACCTCGCTTTAGCTATCTCAAACATTAATCAAAGTTACAGTTTTTCTGGTGTAACAGGACACACTTCCAGCGTATCTGGATCTCAGTTCGTTGACCAGACTGACTTCTGTGACACCAACGTCGATACCGCAGGGTCTGAACCTGCTTGTATTAACGTCACAATTGCTGCTCCCGCTGGTGAGTAGTACTGATACAGTTTGAGTTTTCAGACTGGTTCCCGAGGACGCCCACTCGGGAACCCCCCTGAAAAACAGTATTTGAGAAGTTGGTATTGGATTGGCATATAAGATGCACATATATGTGCAGTGTTTGTAAAACACGAGTCAGCATTCTCTCAAAGTCAGGATAGCAGCAGGAATGAAACTGTTAAGTCAATTTTGGTCGGATGAAGGAGGTAATGTCTCCGCATTCACAACAGTTCTGATGTTGACGATTCTCATCATCGGCATCATTCCCGGAGTTGCCACATTACGCGATCATATCGTCCAGAAGTTTGGTGATACAGCGGTGGCTCTGGAGAGCATCGATCAGTCTTACAGTTATACGGTCAACGGTGTAACAAGTCAGTATCACGACTCGGATACGGGGACGTTAACGGATCCCCTGAACGGAGCTCCTGCCGATCTGGATCTGACAATTGCTCCTGCCGGAGAATAAAATAGAAACTGATCTGGAACGATCAGTAAATTAATCGAAACAATGTGTCATCTGCTGTGAGATAACAGCTTCAGCGGATGAAGTGAAATTTTTTTAAATCGAAGATTTCAGGGAAGTTAACGTGGCAAAAATTAGTCCAGGAACAATGACGGCAGCGATTTTCGCAATTCTTTTAGGCTTAGGCGCAGCTTATACAGTGAGGCAGTTCCTGCATAAGCAACCGGGCCCTGTCGTGTTAGCAGAAGATCCACCAGCGAAACCACGGCAGGTCTTCATTCCCATCGCTTCACGAGACCTCGTGCCAGGGCAGACATTGTCTCTGGATGATATCTCCATTTTGAAGATGCTTCCCGATCAGGTTGATAAGCGATTCAAACCAAATGGGCTGCAACGGATCATGGCGACTGAATTTATTCAGGGCCGGGTGCTGAAATCGGAAATCAAAGCCGGAGAGCCGTTCCATACAGTTGATCTGTATGCAACAGGAATGGGCCCGGGACTGTCCGATACTCTTGAGCCTGGTAATCGCGCTGTCACTGTTTCCATCCACAAAATTGGGAATGTGGCCGGTTTCTCACGTCCTGGAGCAATTGTTGATGTTCTGTTCCGCTCACACGAAACAGATGGGATTCCCGAGACTACCATTACCCTGCTCGAAAAAGTACGCGTTCTGGCTGTAGATCAGACTTCTGTTCCCGGACATAAAGTCGGAATGGGAAGTAAAGATTCTGCCGATTATCCTGTTACTCTCGAAGTATCGCCCGAACAGGGCAAAGTCCTCAAGGTCGTTGAGGATCATGGCGTCCTGAGCCTGGCGCTGCGGAACCCCAATGAAAACACTGAAGTGGTTTCTGCTGGACGTTCGAGCGATCGCCTGACATTGTCAAACATTCTAGGATTCATCCCCAATCAGCGAGTTTCCAGTATGGATATCTATCGGGGTGGCTCATTAAATACAGTGCACTTTAAAGGCAACCGTGCCTACAAGAGCCAGAACTGGATCGACGCAATCGAAACTCCTGTTGCTTCAGAAGTGATTCCCTCAAGCAAAGCAACAACAACGATGAAGCAGGACGAGAATAAGACTTCGGAGATTTCTGTTCCCGCCAGTGGACTTTAAACCCAGAAAAGAATCAGAGCGTCGACCGATAAGTTGATGATAGTCTGATTTCTCAGAATTCCTGGGTGATTGGCGCAGTTTTGAAGTCAGTTTGTTATTGAAGTCCGTTCAGGAAGGAGTTTCTGCTCCAGACTGATCGTGCTGGGAAACTATATCTGTAGGTTACGACATGGAATCACTTCGCACAAAAAAACTTTTTCTGGAGCCCGAAAGCTATCTTCCAGAAAACAGAGAGGCAGAATTGAACTTTCAGAAACAGAAAGTTCTGATTCATCAGGAGCTGGTAGATTCCCTCGATCTGTCAATGCTGGCTCAAATCTCAGAAAAAGAACTTTCCGGGGAAGTGCGAGCCGTTGCCACAGAAATCTGTGATGAGCATGCATCTGTACTGGAGGGGATCGATCGGGAGCGGCTACTTGACGAACTGTTGAGCGAAGTCTTCGGGCTGGGACCACTTGATCAACTGATGGCAGATACGACCATCAGTGATATTCTGGTGAATCACGCCTACGAAATTCATATCGAACGGAATGGTCAACTCGAAGAATCAGATGTCATCTTTGCTGACAATCAGCATCTGATGCGGATTATCCAGAGAATTGTCTCACGTGTTGGCAGACGTATCGATGAAGTGAATCCCATGGTGGATGCGCGTCTGCCTGATGGGTCCCGTATCAATGCAATCATTCCTCCGCTGGCACTGAATGGTCCTTCACTGTCCATTCGCCGCTTTGGTACTGTTCCATTGGAAATTGATGACCTGATCGAGAAAAAGTCTCTGACTCCAGAGATTGTAGATTTTCTGGCAGCTGTCGTGGATTCCAGGATCAGCATGCTGATTTCAGGGGGCACGGGTAGTGGTAAAACCACATTGCTGAATGCGTTGTCCAACTTCATTCCTCGGGAAGAACGTCTGGTTACCATCGAGGATTCAGCGGAATTGCTGCTGCAGCACAAGCATGTGGTTCGTCTGGAAACCAAAACGGAAAACACCGAAGGTGTCGGTGAAATTTCTCAGCGACAACTTGTCAAAAACAGTCTGCGTATGCGTCCGGACCGGATCATCATCGGTGAGGTTCGTGGAGCGGAAGCCCTGGATATGCTGCAGGCCATGAATACTGGTCACGAAGGCTCGATGACGACCATCCATGCCAATGACACTCGGGATGCCCTGGCTCGTCTGGAAATGATGGTTGCCATGAGTGGTTTCGACTTACCACTTCCTGTTATCCGCCAGTACATCGCCAATGGTATCGGCATCGTTCTGCATGGGGCCCGCCTTAAAGGGGGGCAACGCTGTATCACCCGTGTTTCTGAGATTATCGCATTGAATGAGCGGGGAGATTACCAGGTCGAGGATATCTTTGGTTTCGAACAAACGGGCCTGGATGATCAGGGGAACGCTATCGGTCATTTTTATTCCACAGGTTACCGACCTGCATGTCTGAAGCGAATGGAAGCATCCGGGATCAGGCTGAGCGATCAGATTTTTGAACAAAAAGCGTTCAAAGCCTGATTGTCCTGATTTCTGACACAAGAGTTTGAGTTTTACTGGTAGTGGAGAAAGTGGGAAGTGAACAGTTCATCGGTAGCATTATTGTGCTTTGTTGCAGTGACAGTAGCTGTTCTGGCTGTCTACCTTATCGTTCGGGATTTATCTGGAGTCAACAAGTCCGGTTCTGGTAGATTTGGGGGACGTCCCCGCCTGCGAAGAATTCCGAACGTTTTCGACCAGGAACCCGCCCGCAGTCTGCTGGGAAAGATCGACCAGAGTTTTGATCGACTCATTCTGGAAAATGGATCTGAGTTTACCCCCTTCTCTGCCTTCCTGATGATTGTCGCCTGTGGACTGGCCATTGGTGGTATGATCTTCGTTTATACCGATCTGCCACTGGCAGGAATTGCCGGGATGTGTGCCGGGATGGTAGCGGTCCTGATTGTTCTGCATCACCGCCGGAAAAAACGGATGCAGAGAATTCAGGAAGAACTACCCGAAATGATCGACCTGCTGGCTCGGTCAACGCACGCTGGTGCCAGTCTGGAGCAGGCGATCGCTATTGTTGGAGAAGAGACCAGAGGTCCTCTCAGCTATGAGTTCAGACGATGTGCCCGTCAACTTGACATGAACATGTCGATTCCTGCTGTCATGAAATCTCTCTCCAGTCGAATTCAACTAATTGATCTGAAAATTCTGACATCCACATTAATGCTTTATCGCAAGACGGGTGGGAATTTACCCGCTAATCTGGAAAGAATGGCTGATGTCATCCGGGATCGTATCAATTACCGCCGTCAGATGCGGGCTTCTACGGGAGCAGGACGTGCTTCGGCAGTTTTAATGACCGTTGTTGCTCCTGTCGCGTTTGTCGTTCTGCTGGTCGCTTTTCCTGAGCATGTTTCTAATCTGTATACGGATCCGATCGGTAATATTCTGCTGATGATCGCTTTTGTGCTGGAAGTGGTCGGTATTTTCTGGGTCTCCGCCCTGTTGAGAACGGACTATTAAACTACGACTTCAATCTGCTGAAAAGCTGATCCAAATATTAAAGAGCCTCACATGTTTTTAGATCTCATCACAATCGCCACATTTTTGCTGGTCTGCTTTGTATTCTTCCTGGTAGGGGATGCGATTGCAGCCGGAAATCGTGCTGGTAGAAAAAAAGAATTAAATCGTGGAGAAGGTTCTGGAGGTTCGACGTATTCAGCCTCGCATGTTGGTGCGTTTAAACGTGCCATGGCAGGGGTAATTCCTCAGTCGGATCAGGAAATCAAAAAGATTGAACTCGACCTGAAACGGGCCGGCTATTACAGGTCGACCGCCTTGGTTGAATATCTGGCGACCCGAAATATTTTGATCGTAATGGTATTGATCGGCACTGGTATTGGATGTGTACTTGCAGATCCAGGTACCAATTACCCCGAGATTATTCTGGTAGCAGGCTTACTGGTAGCAGGCAGTGGATATGGTTTGCCTCGAATGGTATTGCACAACCAGGCCAGCCGTAGAGTAAACCGGATTCAAAAAGGTCTTCCGGATGCACTTGACCTGGTCATGATGTGTCTGACCGGTGGTGTGCCCTTGCGTACTGCATTGAAACGGGTTACCGAGGAAGTTCGATTTTCACACCCTGATATCGCTGTTGAGTTTGACATCATCCGGCGACACGCTGATGCCAATTCCATGGCCGATGCTTTGAAGCAGTTCGCCCGACGAATCGATGCACCTGATGTCAACACGCTCTCTCTGATGATTTCTCAGACAGAAAGACTGGGGACCAATGTATCTACTGCATTGATCGATTTTGCTGACGGGATTCGCCGAAAGTATCGTCAACGGGCGGAAGAACATTCCAGCAAGACAAGTATCAAGCTGTTGTTTCCGGTTATCTTCTGCATGGCACCACCGATTTATATCCTGTTCTTTGCTCCTGCCGTGCTTGAATTGCGAAACTTTCTGATTCGCGAGCATCGTCCTGGCGGGATTCTGGAACCCTCTACCTACGGTGAGACGATCAGCGCCACTTCAGAGAGCGTTCTGGAGCAGAACTCAACTGGCGGTAATCAGTAGGGGCGTCTGATTAAGCGACTTGGACTCGCATCAGATTCACTGAAAACTCTCCCTGTGGGAAAGCACGAGCAACCAACCTCCGGATCTAACTTTCCGTTTGCAGTTTGGTTTTGCCAGAATCCAGCATCCCATACTTGCGCATCTTCTTGTAAAGCCCGACCCGACTGATTCCCAGGGCTTTCGCAGTCGCTGTTTTGCGATAGCCATTCTCAGAAAGCGATTTGAGCAACAGGTGCTTCTCATTGTGTGCAACCTGATCTGCCAAGGTTTGATTCTCTGCAGAGACTGTCTGAATCTGAGGATCGCGCTGGACTTCCTGGAACAGATTTGGAGAAAATTCGTGAGTAGTCAGCTCACCATTACTTGAGAACAGGACGGCCCGTTGAATCTGATTTTTGAGCTCTCTTAAGTTGCCGGGCCAACTGTATTGTTTGAGAAGGTCCAGAACCTTGCGATGGATTTTCGTGACCGAGATCGCATGTTGCTGACAGCATTCCTTGATAAAGAGCAAAGTGAGGGGAATGATATCATTCGGACGTTCTCTCAGTGCAGGCAAGCGGAATTGCAGAACATTCAAGCGATAGTAGAGGTCGGAACGGAATTTATTATTTCGTGTCAGCTCATCAAGCTCCACATTCGCGGCGACAATCAATCGCGCTTCAGAGATACGGGACTCGGTTGACCCTACAGGCTCGAACTGACCAGTTTCGATTACCTTCAATAGCTTGGCCTGGTCCTTGGGAGACAGGATGTCGATTTCATCCAGTAACAGTGTGCCCTTCCCTGCGGCTTCGAAGTGACCTATTTTTGACCGCTCTGCACCTGTGAATGAACCACGTAAATGGCCAAACAGCTCGCTTTCGATCAGATCAGAGGGAAGCGCACCGCAGGCAATGTTCTGAAATGGTTCATCTTTTCTGGGCGAGAGTTCATGGATCATGGAGGCCAGCGTGGTTTTTCCGGTACCAGTCTCGCCAATCAGCAGCAAAGTAACATTGTGCCTGGCGATCTTCGAAATCTGGTCGACAATCGGAATCATTTCCGGAGTGTATGTAGTCACCTGCTTCTTATGATCAAAGATTTGACGAGATTCAGGCAGGCTCTCTGGAATGATTTTAGGCTCAAGTTGTGCGAGCTCTTCTGCCAGCAGATTTAACTCTTCAGGCACTGGGGGAAATTCCAGAAAGGCATCCGTGATGAAATTCGCAGTTTCGACGTATTCGACGGGTAGAAACTGATCAAGAATCGTGACGACATTGACTGGGAATTCACAAATTTCTCTCAGATACGATAATACGGAGCTGCGATCATCGGATTCAGAGGGTAAGTCGTGAGGTCTCAAATCCAGGTAAACAGTTGCCGGAGAAGCATTCTGGATCCGCTCCATTAGTTCAGGCAACGACTTTGCCAGACTGACCTGGCTATGAATCTGCTGCAGCAAGCCTGGTTTGAGGATGGATTCTAATTTGGAGTCGAAAGTGTAAATAATCCCCAGAGATGGCATCACAGCTCCTTTGTTCTCTTGGAAATAGACCCAGGCTGTGAGTTTGAGGATGGCCCGGATTCAGTTTTTATTTGCAATCAAAAAATCTGATTGAGTGATTCTATAGTTAAGATGGAATCGCTTGCGTTGTTTGGGTGGAATATGGCGATTGCGATGTTGGGATTACGATAACAAACGTTATCACCAAAATCAAATATGTAATCTTGAGGAAATAGGAGTTCTTTCAGGTTGCTGGATCTTTTTAAACGGCCATATCCTGACAGCCAAGGTATGAAAGACATAAGTGTTTAAATGGTATTTGTTTATGGCGCCTAATTGGGTTGTCGTTGATGTGTTGACTGTTCTGCTGTCTGCTAAAAATGATTTGATCAGGTCGGAATCGTAAGAAATAATTCACTCTGATGAGACAGTCTTGAGAACATCACCGGTCCAGTTACTCCTGTCGTACCATTTTGCAGGTAACTGTCAGAAATACATCTCATGCTCATTACAGCACCGGATGAGGAATTCGGAATCTCAAAGGCTGGGTTCAGTCGATAGACAGGATTAAGGAGAAGCTTGTCGGTTACAGCACGGATCGCTCTGAACAAATACAGTAGATCAATTTGATCTGCTTACTTCTTTTCTGGCGATTCTTTTACTGATGAATGATCGAACTCATTTTTTTCTGAGCTGTGGCATCCTGGTTCTGGTCGTCAGTCTGGCGTTACGCCCCCAGCCTTCAGAATTTCTATCCCCTGTCACGGCAGAGAACTCAACCATCCAACCGGAAACATCTCTGGAAAGTATTCATCGCTTTCTGGAGATAGAAGAAGGCCTGGCAACAGTATCACTGGCTCCAGGTGAGCTGGATTTGGCTGAAGTGAAAACAGTCAGACTCCCATCTAAGCCGGACCGGCGGGAATTCATTCCCATGAATGTGGTCCCCCTGCAGAAAAAGCAGGAGCCTGTTCCCGCTTCTATTCCAGCAGCGGTTCCAGCTCAAAAGCCGCAGATCTATACTCCAGTTGTTAAACGCATCTCCTCTCAGGAAAATCGACAATTACGACAGTTCGAGTCCAATGCCAGTGATCTGATTGATCAGAGTCACGATTCCTTTTCCCGAGGCTTGATGACACTTTCGGATTATCAACTGGCACTGAATGTAGCCTATCAGACGAGAATTAATGTGGCTGACTTTCGTAACGCTAAGAATGCCAGGGTCAGAATACTCTCAGAAAAACAGGCCTTGCTTGAGAAAGCCGTGGAACAGTTGCAGATGATGAATCAGCCTGCGGCCCAGGGCTGGTTTGGCGATGTCGTTCATGCCCGCTTAATTCTGGCTCAAAATCAATACGAAATTGCTGCCGCAGCTGGAAATAAAAACCAGATGGGTTTTGCCTTGCGGGAGATCAATCGTCTTTCTGATCAGTATTATTCAGTACGAAAACAGGAACTCATGGTCGGCGCCGCAGATCTTAATGAATACCGCCGTGCGTCCCGGTCCGTTTTTGTTGCGAACCTCGAAACGAACTCATTTGATAATCGTGAGGCAGACAACGTTTCTAATCTGGCAGATTATATTCGTCGTCTGGAGAGGATTCAGGAAAATGTTGATCTCCTTTCAGAACGCGGCGCAGGTCTGGGACGAAAAGATCTGGTTGAACTGTCACAGGCGCAGCTTGCGTATGTTCAGGGGAATTCCTATCGTCACCGGAAGGACGAGCGGATGAGCCGAATAAAGTTCGAACAGAGTCGGAAGCACGCACAAGAGGCCTGGGAAGTAAGAATGAATGAATACTACCCCCGAGGGACTTCCGATTTGCATGAACTGACATCAGCCTGGATCATGTGGCGTTCTGCAGATGCAGAACTGAAACAGTTAGAGACAACAAAATCGAGTGAGACTGATCGAGAATTGCAGGCTGGACTGGACCAGATGTTAAATCTGACCGGACAGATCCAGGATCGCAGAGGTCGTATGGCCAGCGACATTTCACTGGTCTATTGTCTGAAAGATGCAGAATTACTGGCCCAGCTCAAGCAGAAGTCGGAATAGCTTGAAGCAGAAAAACAGAACTCTTTCAAAACCTGACAGGCTGCAGTCTGTCAGGTTTTTTTGTGTCCGGGATCTAATTGTTCTGCGAAGCTGCCTTGAGCTATAAAAAAAGAGCCTCTCAATCAGGGAGAGGCTCTTTCGAGAGGCGCCGCCCGGATTCGAACCGGGGAATAACGGATTTGCAATCCGCCGCCTTAGACCACTTGGCTACGGCGCCTTGTTTATTGTTCTGTTTAAGACCAATAAGCTCTTGTCAGAATGGAGCTTACAGAGTCTTAATGATTTAATCAACAGAAGTGATAGAATCATTATTCGACGATTTCTCCGAGGAATTTGACCGAATCCTAATAACCAATCGCAGTTAGGTCAAGCATTCGGAGGCTGATCGGAATTTTTTTTATATCTCCCCCAGATTAACTTCCTCGATTGCAGGGGGTTAAGGTGACTGCTGATAAACTTTAGGGAATTTCCGCCTGACGATCATTGCTTCTGGAAAACGAAGTGAGTCTGCTTGGTGGTATTCTCAATTGATTCCGTGTAGCATCAGGATTGCGTTTGAACGCTTCATCATTTTGAAACAGTTCAGCCGGAAATGGTTCAGGATCTGACCACTTTTTTCCGGAATGCGAATCACAGTTCTACACAGAAATCAGCGAAGTAAAATGACCGAACATACTGAATCCACCGAAAAACTGACAGAAGAACAACTGATTGACCGTGCCCGTGAGGCTTTGAGCGACAGCAGCTGGGTCATTGGCGAATGTGCCGCCCAGTGGACGGAAAAGTATGCCAAAGGCAGAACCGATGCCGATTTTGGTGCAATGGTTGGGCTGAGTGGCGATCAGATCTATCAGCGTCGACGGGTCTGGGAGACCTTCGGCGATGTGAAAGATCAGTATTCGAATCTGAAATGGTCCCATTACTATATTGCTCTGACCTGGGATGATGCTCCTGAGTGTCTCCAGTGGGCTGAAGAAAACCAGGCGACTGTTGCAGAACTGAAAGCCTGGCGACGCGCTGTAAACGGTGAAGATCTCTCCATTTCAGAGCCGTTCGAAGAGTATCCCTCGGACGCAGAAGTCACCTTCGTTTCAGATGAGCCGATCTCTGTCAGAGATCCCTCTGAATACGAGCAGATGGAGCGGGCCGGGATGGAACCGGGATCGCGTGAATCATCCGATGCGGCGGCTACAGTCGCAGGGCATGCCAGAGATGTTTCAGGCTCCGGCGGGGAATACAGCCCCTTCCGTTCAGGAGCTGCCTCCCCTGCTCCCAAGGGATCTGGATCAGAGACTGCGGTTGTTGCCAAACCGGAAATTTCTCCGGAGCAAGCCGTAAAACGCATCTGTTCTGCGGTGGAACGTTGTCATAAAATGCTGACTCCGGAAGTACAATCCTCGTTTGCAGAGTTGTCTCCCAAGTTGAAGAAGCGTTTTATTAAAGCGATCAGTGAACTCAATTCGGCCGCTGCCCGACTGCAGTAACGAAAACCGGGACAGAATTCACTGTAAGGTTTTATCCGGGTATAGATATAATGTGTTATCTGTAACTGGAATCCTGCTGCTAATTTTCATTTGAAAAAACAGGTCATGCCTTCAGAACATCCGTCTGCCTACTCGGGGTCTTCCGGTAAATCTTCACTGATTCAGAAATGGTTGATTCTGATTCTCACCATTTTGATTGTCTTTATGGCCTTCAAATTGCTGAAGCGGTATTATGGTCAGCCAGATTTTCGAGTCCGGGAACGGACAGATCTGACGCAGTCTGAGTTGAGAACGATTGAACTGTTTAAGGAGTCGTCTCCTTCAGTAGTGCATATTCGCACGGTCGGTCTTGCATCGCCGATGGACCAGTTCAGTATGAATCCTCAAACCCCGTCGCAGGGGTCAGGGAGCGGGTTCATCTGGGATCGAAAGGGCCATGTTGTCACGAACTTTCATGTGATTCAGAAGGCAGATGAGTACTCGGTCACACTGGCCGATAATACAACCTGGAATGCGAAACTCGTTGGCATAGCTCCTTCCAAAGATCTGGCTGTTCTGAAAATTGACGCGCCTCGTGATCAGCTCAAACCGATTAAAATAGGTTATTCCGGCGATTTACAGGTTGGACAGACGGTGCTTGCCATCGGGAATCCTTTCGGTCTGGATCAGACCCTGACGACGGGGATCATCAGTGGCCTGGGGCGTGAGATCATCTCAGTTACAGGCAGATCGATCCGCAATGTGATCCAGACAGACGCAGCCATTAATCCTGGTAATTCGGGAGGTCCTCTGCTGGACAGTTCAGGACGGCTGATTGGCGTTAATACCGCAATCTACAGCTCGTCTCATGTCTATGCGGGCATTGGATATGCTGTCCCCGTCGATCTGATCAGTCGCTTTGTCCCCCAATTGATCCGCTTTGGCTTCATTCAGACTCCCAGTTTAAATTTCCTGGGGGTTGATGACTTCGTGATTCGTAAACTCAAAATCAATCAGATTCTGCCCAAAGATGTCTCGGGGGTCATGGTTCAGAGTATTATGGAGGGGGGCGCTGCAGATTTAGCTGGTCTTAAAGAAATCAGAATCGACGAGTCCGGGAATCTGCATCTGGGCGACCTGATCATGCAGCTGGATGAAATCCCGATTACTGATGCAAATTCCCTGCTGGATGCCCTGGAGATGCACAAAGTCGGAGACGAGGTTGAATTAGTGGTCTTGCGAAACAATAAAAAAATTAAACTGAAGGCCCAGCTTCAGGAATGGAAAAATGATCAATAACAGTCGAGAGAACTCCGCCGGCTCCCTTCTATGAGACTGGGGGAGTTGCGATGGTCGAGGAGTGTTGGTAAATATTCACTCGGAATGGACTTGCGTCAATAGTTCTTACTCCCGGAATCGGATTTCTTGGTTGACACGTTACTGATTTGGATTACTATGTGTAGGTTACTTTGATGCTCGATTGGTTTCTCAATACGGGCTTTCTCCAACGATGATCTTGTTGACAGCTGAATTATGCCTGCAGATTACCCACCGGAAATAGTCAAAGAAGGTCAGGTCACAGTTGTGGCTTTGGGTCCAGAATACGAAAATCTGGATGAGCCAAGACTGGATGCCTTAACCGATGTGTTATTGCAGGTTGCTGAAACAGCGTCCCCTCCGGTGGTTGTACTCGATCTCTCTCATACATCCTTCTTCGGTTCCGCTTTCATCGAAGTCATCTTCCGGATGTGGAATCGTCTCAATCATCGAGAAGGCGGCAAATTCTGTATCTGCGGTCTGAGCGAATACTGCACAGAGGTGCTGGAAGTCACTCATCTGGATCAGCTCTGGGAAACATTCCCTGATCGTGCTTCCGCTCTCAGTGCCTTGAATTCCTGAGTCAGTGCTTGCCGCGCCTGCTTTACACCAGGCTTCTATACGCCTCTTTGGTTGCTCACCGGTACTTTTTGTATCTGAACGTTAACATTTCTGGTTTGCATTGCTAATCATTGTTAATGCGATTCAACGCTCTGATGGGAAAACCGCTTTGAACTCACAGATTCAAACACCTGAAATTGTTTGATTTAGGGCCATTTAAGGCGTTTTCAAGTGTGATCCGGGTAAGGTGTAAAAATTAGGATGTTTGGTACAAAGTATGCTCTTGTACGGGTAGAGGAATTTCTATCTGAACTTCATGAAAGGGCATCCTGTGTTAAAAATAATCCGGACACAAACAAAGCGATGGAAACGTAAAGTCCGTGGTTCTATCTTCATTGAATACCTGTTGCTCCTCACGATCATCGGGATCGGGGCAATTGCTGGCCTGACAACTTTACGAAGTGCCCTGATCAACGAGCTGATGGATCTGGCAAATGCGATCAATGCGATTAACTCCTGATCCAGTCGATCTTTGAGATATCAGTAAGCCTGTGTTTCCGACACAGGCTTTTTTTACGTCATGTTATTCAATTGATTTGCTTTAATTGGTAAAAAGATTGAAATAAAGTGAATAGTTTGAATATAATAAATTCGATGAATAAACAGCCTGTGGCTGTTTTGTGACTTTAACCAGAGATGAGGCAGACCGATGAAACGACTTGCAATACTGACTGTTGTGATGGGCTTGTTTTATATCACGATGGTGGGATTCAGCTCTGCAGAACAGAAGCCAAAAGTTGATGTTCCAAACAAGAATGCTCAGTTAAATTCGCCTGATTCAAAGGATACCGATTACGCAGACCTGGATCGGGACGATCTGAAAGAAGGGCTCACGCGTGCATTTTACGATGTATTAATGAGCGCCAAAAACGATATTGATAACGCGGACAATGCAGAACTCCGCGATCAGGAAGCTCTTTTCGGGAAAGACGATGACAGACGAGCCGTATTCCAGGAAGCCCGCAGAACGATTTTTGAAGCGGATCAAATCCTGTCTCGGGTCAAAGCGGAGAACAAAGTAGCGCTGGAAAAATTACGACATCCACCGCGAAGGGTTCTGCCCGGACAGCGCCCCCTGCCGAAAGATAAAAGTGTTCGTAGTGATGCCAACATTAAGCAGCAGGTGGAAGCTCAGAAAAAACGGGTTGCTCAGGAGCAGTTAAAACTGCAGCAACTGCAAAAATCTCTGGAGACTCAGACTGCTGAAAAGTAAGCTCAAATTTACCGCGTGACATTACATAGCCGTGAAGGATACCTGATTCCTCACGGCTATTTTTCTTGCAGATCCAGGCACAGTATTCGTTTTTCGTCACGCAGATAGAGCTTGTGATTGGCGAGTGCCGGATGAGCCCAGGCTTTGAATTCCAATAAGCCGGTCAATTTCCCTTTTTCCCGATATTCCGTGGGATTCGCTTCCACCAGCACCAGGGTTCCCTGCTCTGTCAGACAGATTAAATGACCCTGAGCTGCGATCTGGGTGCATTTCCCCACCCGCCTTGAGATCCACTGTACCTCCCCTCGCTGCATATCCAGGCAGCGATAAGTGACTGTCGCCAGATCACCGTGAGGGCCATAGATATACCCATCTTTGATAATACTGGTGGCAAACTGATTCTGCATGGACAGGTTCTTCCACCGCGAGATGGGGCGGAGTTCTTCGTTCTGTAGAGTCAGAGCAAACCGCATACTGCCTGTCCCATATGCGGAAGAGATGAACAGGGAATCTTCATTCCAGACCGGAGTAGCACAGTTGCAGTTGTATTTGTTTCCCCAAACAACCCGCCAGAGCAGGCTACCCTCTTTCGGGTTTAGGGAGAGAATTGATTGTCCAGTGGGAACGATAATCTGTCGCTGGTTTTCGGCTTCTATCACGATGGGGGAAGCATAGCCCGGCGGGTCAGTTCCAGCAGACCAGACCAACTTGCCTGTGTCCTTGTGGACAGCGATCACCGAATTATTGGCAGATCCACCCGGCTGAAGGATGACCAGATCCCCCTCTATCAGAGGTGAAGCAGACATCCCCCAGTAATAGATGGTTTTCTGCTCCTGTCGCGGCGCACCACTGATATCAAAAATATTGACTTTCCAGAGAATGCGCCCTGTGTCTGCGGTCAGGCAGAGAAGATCACCGGCAGGCAGCAGGCAGTAGAGTTTTCCTGCATGCCAGGTAGGTGTAGACCGAGGTCCTCGGGCCTGACGCTGATTATCCAGGTAGGTGGGCGCACCTCGAGTTGACCAGAGCTTCTTGCCAGATAGAGCATCGAGGCAAATGATGTAATCATGATTGAGGTGCGTCGCCATCGTCCAGAGTTTCCCCTCGGCGATCACCATGGATGAGTATCCACCTCCCAGCGGTTCTCGCCACAGGACAGACGGTTTGTGCTCATTCCAGTTCACATTCAATCCGGTTTCGTCGGATATCCCATTTCGCTGATTTCCTAGAAACGAGGTCCATTGCCCCTGCTCTGTCGTTTCAGAAACGCGGCTGTCTGTCTCCTCTCGAGACTGGCTAACCAGGTTTTTGGCTGTGCCTGGCGAGATTTTGGGTAACTGTGCAGACAAGGGCCCCGGCAAAGCCAATGTCCAGAGCAGTAGCAAAACCCCCCACTCCAGGAACCAGTAAGTGGGGACAGACTTTCGGTAAGAAAAATCGACATCAGTTCGTGGCATTGTGCTCACTCCATTTAGCAATCGCACTGAACTTCATTCGGGCAGGCGGTCAAAAGATTGAGGGGATTATTCGATTTCAACCCAGAGCGCCAGTTGCACCGCAGCTTCCAGGGGCATCTCCGCAATCCCCAGAGCGACACGTGTGTGCTTGCCTGGATCCCCGAAAATATCGGTCAGAAGCTGAGAGGCGGCATTCAAAACATAGGGCTGACGATCAAAACCCGGTGCAGAATGGACATAGCCTTCCAGGCGAATGATCCGTTTGACTCGGGAGAGTTCTCCCACTACGGCTTTAACCTGCGCCAGGGCGTTCATCAGGCACAGGCAGGCAGCATTGGCCCCGTCATCTTCATGTAGATGGTCCCCACCGATTTTCCCTTTGAACATCAGATCTGAACCAATAAAAGGAAGCTGACCACTGGTGACAATCACATTTCCAAACTGGGTGGCTGGAATGTATGATCCTACAGCCTTTGGCGGAGTTGGCAGAGTCTGGCCCAGTTCCTGAATTCGCTCTTCGGGGGTTTGGCTCATCTTGTAATAATCCCTCTGGTACAAAAAGTTCGAAGTTGACACGTTACATGATGTCATCTGTAGCGTGATAATAACATATTTCCAGGGAATTCATCCAGAATCAGAATTACAGAATCAATTGAATTTGTTTTCCGATCTTTTGGTGTTGTCAGGAATAACAGGTAAACATGAACTCAGAGAAGCTGGTTGAGCAAGATGGTGAAGGTCAGTCAGAGCCTGGGAGACCAGCCCGCAGGGGAATATGGCTGATGAAACCTCTGGCTGTTGTCATGTCAGTCTGTTGGGTTTTAGCCTTGATCGTGCGCCTGACAATCCAGGACTCGGGGGGGACGATTTCTACTCTGATTTTCTATATATCTCCCCTGATTCTGATAAGCACAGGAGCGGTCTTTCTTTCAGTACTGACTCTCTGGATTCGCTGGTACCGTTTGGCTCTGATCTGGCTCTTGATGGGAGCTCTAACCGGCGCATGGTGCTATCAGAAACAGTTTCAGAAGCATGACACTTCGAAGCATGTGTTAGAAGCGGATTCAATGCCTTTACGTGTGCTGTTCTGGAATGTCGGAGATCAGCTCTGGAGCATTGGAAATATGGTTCAGGAGATCAAGCGGGTTGATGCGGATCTGGTGGCATTAGTGGAAGCGGAATCTTATTCATCCACGGAACAGGAGTTCTGGAAAAACACATTTCCGGGGTACCGTTTTCAAACTGGAAAAAATGGTTTTATGCTCTTGTCTCGCCTCCCCACGACCGCGAGTGAATACGGGAACTTCGGCCGGATGGGGCGTTATCTCAAAATTAATCTTAAGGCTGATGTGTCACAGTCTGAGGCTTCCCTGGTTTCAGAGGCCTTTGTGGTTTACCTGGTGGATATCAACAGCGATATTCTCAGATCCCGCAAAGAGGCACTGCAGAAGCTCGCAGAGGAAGTTGCCCAAGAGAAAGAAAATCCTGTTTTAATAGTGGGAGATTTCAATACTCCTGGAGACTCCGTCCATTTCAATCCACTGCGCAAACTCTGTCGAAACTCATTCGAACAGGCTGGCAAGGGTTATAATGCGACTTGGCCCCTGCCCTTGCCAGTGTTGGATCTGGATGGGATCTGGGTCAATTCATTGTTCCAGGTGCGTTCTTCTGAAAATCGCTGGACATGGTACTCGGATCATCGCCCTGTTGTTGCTGATCTTTTACTGCAGAAAATGCCTGCTTCGGGTAAACCTGCTGACTGAAAGGGGCCATTTGTCCTGTGCCCCACAGGGCCGTCAGAAAAGGCTGTCATTCATGGACAAATCTGCTTTCCTGCTTCATACCGTGAATTGATTTCAGTACAATCAATACAGGATCCTGCCTGCTGGTCAGCAGTGCAAACGGAAGTCAGACGCTTTCTCCCGATTCAAAGAGGTTTCTCATGCGATCGATCTGTCTGTTTAGTCTGGTGTGTTGTCTCTTCAATTTGATGCTGCTGGAATCCCGGGTTGATGCAGCGATTTTCAGTGGGGAAATCCAGTCGATCTCTGCTGATCAACAACAGGTGGTAATCAAAACTTCGGGCGGAAAAGAAAAAAGCTTTACCGTCCCTGCTTCGATTCCGATTACTTTCAATGGAAAAAATGCCGCCTTTGATCAGTTCAAAACAGGACAGCGAGCCACTGTTTTTACTGACAGTTCTGGTAAGATTACTCGTTTTTCAGTTCGGGAGTCTCTGGAGCCCAAAACAAAACCCCCGGTGGAACGTCCCCGTAAAGAAATGAAAACCAGTCAGAAGGCAGCTGCTTCTGACGTCAGTCCTGCAGGAAACCAGGGATGGACGCAGTTTCGAGGTCCGAACCGGGCTAACATTTCCACAGAGACCGGCCTGCTGAAGGATTGGAGCCAAAACCCACCCAAACTCCTATGGACGGCTCGCGGACTGGGCGAAGGATATTCTTCCGTCTCACTCAGTGGCAATCTGGTTTTTACCATGGGAACCAAAGCCAACGAAGAGACTGTGTTTGCTATCGATCTGCATACGGGGGAAATTGTCTGGTCGCAGCCTAACGGACCGATCTTTCAGAATAACCAGGGGAATGGACCACGCTCCACACCGACTATTGATGGCAATCTGGTTTATGCCCTGGGAGCGAATGGGAATCTTGCCTGCCTCTCTGTGCGGGATGGAAACCTCGAGTGGTCAAAGAATATTCTGCAGGAGTTTTCAGCCAGAAATATCGTCTGGGGGATCAGCGAATCTCCTCTCATCGATGGTGATAAGTTGATCTGCACACCAGGAGGACAGGGCGCGACCATGGTTGCACTGAAGAAGCAGGATGGCAGTCTGATCTGGAAATCGGCAGTGCCCTCCAATCCCCAGGCTGGATATGCTTCACCGATCAAAATAGATGTCGGAGGTGTCGAGCAATACGTAAATTTCACCCACTCGGGAGTTATGGGAATTGCAGCCGAAAACGGAACGCCTCTCTGGGGCAATGATCGGGCGGCGAATAAGACCGCGAACTGTTCTGCACCTGTTTTTTATCCAGAGATGAGTTCCGTATTCTATGCTTCAGGCTATGGAACCGGAGGGGCGCTGCTTAAGTTGTCGGCTGCCCAGAATCGGGTCACTGCGCAGCTGGGTTTCTTTACTCCCGATATGAAAAATCACCATGGTGGGATGGTCCAGATCGATGGCTATCTTTATGGATCGAGCGACCCAGGGGTTCTCACATGTATCAACCTCAGAAACGGTGAGACCGTCTGGCAGGATCGTTCGGTAGGGAAAGGGGCTCTGACCTGTGCCGACGGCCATATTTACATGCGTAGTGAGAAGGGGCCCATCGCCCTTGTCGAGGTGAACCCCAAAGCATATGTGGAAAAAGGACGCTTTGATCAGCCGCAACGGACTGGAAAGCCCGCCTGGCCGCATCCCGTCGTCGCTGACGGGAAACTTTTTCTGCGCGATCAGGATCTACTGCTCTGTTACGATGTACGTGGTCAGTAGTTGTCAGTCTTTATCGTGACATCATAACTTAACTCAGTTAGAAAAGTATTCACAGGCTCTCTGAAGGTGAGGAGTCTGTTTTATCGGTTTAGAATTGAAAGTGAGATCAATGCAGCTTAGAAGTGCTCAGCAAATGATAATTAGTGCGTTGGTGCTGGCTCTGGTTTTAGGATCAGTCACCACGTTATCTGCAGCGGATTCTGAGAGCGTCCGCCCCAACGTCTTGTGGATTACCAGTGAAGACAATGGTCCCCACCTCGGCTGTTACGGGGATGAATACGCGGATACTCCCCATATCGATAAACTGGCTTCACGGGGAACGATCTATCTTAATTGCTGGTCCAATGCCCCGGTCTGCGCTCCAGCCCGGACCACGCTGATTACCGGGATGTATCCGACTTGCCTGGGGGCCGAACATATGCGAAGTATGGTCAAGCTTCCGAAACAGTTTCTGATGTATCCACAGTACCTGCGTAAAGCCGGTTACTACTGTACCAATAACAGCAAGGAAGATTATAACGTCGAAACTGAGGGAAAGATCTGGGACGAATCCAGCCGGAAGGCTCACTGGAAAAATCGCAAGCCCGGGCAACCTTTCTTTGCCGTCTTTAATCACACCATCAGTCATGAGAGTAAAATCCGAAACCGGCCTCATACTCTGGTTCACGATCCTGCGAAAGCAAGAGTCCCTGCCTACCATCCGGATACACCGGAAGTACGTCACGACTGGGCGCAGTACTACGATCGTATAACGGAAATGGACGCTCTGGTGGGGAAAAACCTCAAGGAACTGGCAGAAGCAGGTCTGGCCGAAGATACGATCATCTTTTATTACGGCGACCATGGCTCTGGAATGCCGCGCAGCAAACGTTGGCCCTACAACTCGGGGCTGCAGGTGCCGCTGGTGATCTACATTCCGCCGAAGTTTCGTAGTCTGGCTTCTTCCGATTACCGGACCGATGGAGAGTCAGATCGGCTGGTCAGCTTTGTTGATTTTGCACCAACATTGTTAAGTCTGGCTGGAATCGAGCCCCCCGAACACATGCAGGGGTATGCTTTCCTGGGACAATTTCAAACGAAGCCTCAGGACTACCTGTTCGGGTTTCGGGGCAGAATGGATGAACGCTACGATCTGGTGCGGTCCGTGCGTAACAAGCGATTTGTCTACATTCGCAACTATATGCCACACAAGGAATATGGCCAGTACCTGAATTACATGTTCCAGACACCGACCACTCAGGTCTGGAAACGCATGTATGATGCGGGAGAACTTGTACCACCTCAAACTTATTTCTGGGAAACGAAGCCGGCCGAAGAGCTTTACGATCTGCAGAACGACCAGGACGAAGTCAAAAACCTGGTCGATTCTGACGAGCATCAGGAAGTCTTAAATGAACTTCGCAAAGCACAGCATCAGAAACTGCTGGCAATTCGTGATCTGGGCTTCATGCCGGAAGCAGAAATTCATCGACTGGCGGATGGTAAGGCACCCTATCTGATCGGACATGATTCCGAGCTGTATCCTCTGCCTGAAGTTCTATCGATGGCGGATCTGGCCTCATCGCTAAAAACAAATGCCCAGCCAGAACTGTTGGCTGGCCTCAATAATGAGAATGATGTTGTTCGGTACTGGGCCGCGATGGGCTTTCTGATTCGAGGCAAACAGGCAGTTCAGCAGGCTGCCCCGCAGTTAAGAGCCGCATTGCAGGATTCATCGAAGTCTGTACGCTGTATCGCCGCAGAGGCTCTGGGACGTTATGGAAATCAGCAGGATGTCAACGCTGGCGTCGAAACACTGATTTCCCTCGCGAATCAGAAGAAAGATGGACTCTATGTCGCGATGCTGGCTCTGAATGGACTGGATAAACTGGGACCAAAAAAGGTCGCAGCTGTGAAGGACCAGATCGCTAAACTGCCTGTGAAGAATGATCAGATTAATCGTCGTCTGCAAAGCTATGTGGGACGACTGGTCGAACGACTTCAGGAACAGAACAAGTAAATAAGTCGAAAATGGAGTGTCAACGTGAAATCGATGTAACGTTGACACTCCTTCGATTCTACTGATTTACACTTTCTGAATTGTAATCAGGGCCTTCGCATTTCCGATGGTGACTTCTTTGCCATCCGTCAGGCTCTGAGACTGATCCAGCTGATCTCCGAGGGTTTCTCCCAGGATGTAATCAGTCCAGTTGGAAACAGCCTGTTCGATCTCTGCTGCCCCCTGCGAATCATATGTGACAATGATCCGATCTTCGATTTCCAGATCGGCTTCTTTACGAAGCTGTTGAATCTGGCGAACGAAGTCACGAGCCATCCCTTCCTGTTCCAGCTCCGGTGTGAGTTTCGTCGAGATCGCAATCTGGATCCCCTGCTCATCGGCACAAGCCCAGTCAGCAGCCTGTTCCGTTCCCACCAGAACATCGTCCGGTTCCAGATCGATCTGGTTGCCCGAGAGTTCCAGCGAAACCGATTCACCGCGTCTCAGAGGTCCCAGAACCTCATCGCCCAGTTCGGGAAGTTCCTTACGCAACACCCCGAGCAGTTTTCCGTATTTGGGGCCCAGTGTTTTCAGGTTCGGTTTATAAGTGTAGCTGACCAGTTCATCCAGGTTTTCACAACGGGTAACCTGCTTGATATTCAGCTCTTCTTCCACAGTACTTGCGAGGCTTTCAATCGCTTCGGCCTGTTCTGGGGTTTGACAGGCATAGCGTAACTCGGCCAGCGGCTGACGGACACGCTGATTCGATTCATCTCGCAGCTTGTGTCCCAGCTTGACCATAATCTGAGCCTGAGCTGAGCGGAAGTTGAGTTTCTCATCCAGCAGTGTGGTGTCACAGGTGGGAAAATCACAAAGGTGCACGCTGGTGGGAGCACTCTTATCCCAGCTGGTTACCAGGTTCTGATAAATGCGTTCGGTCAGGAAGGGGATGACCGGAGCCAAGGCTTGAGAAAGCGTAACCAGGACTTCATAAAGAGTCTGGTAGGCAGCCAGTTTGTCTGTGTCATTGGCATCCTGTGAACGCCAGAACCGACGACGGTTCCGACGGATATACCAGTTGGAGAGATCGTCAATAAACGTTGTCGCATTCTTGAGGAAGCCGGCATAGTTGTAGGCTTCGATCTCGGTCTTGGCAGAGACCAGCAGAGCCTGCAGGTTGGACAAAATCCAGCGGTCAATTTCAGGACGATCTGCAGCAGGAACGGCAGCTTGTGAAGGATCAAATTCATCCAGCCGTGCGTAGTTCACAAAGAATGCGTAGGAGTTCCAGAGAGGGATTAATACCTGGCGGCGGATTTCGTCGGCGGGTTTACTCTCAACCAGACAGGTAGGTGCTCCTTCGCGAGTCTCTGAGATCGGGCCTTCCGGAGTCTCCAGCGTGACCTGCTCGTCCGGGTTTCGCATGCCAAAACGCAGATCGCTGGCGGGGTTATGTGCCAGGTACATCCAGCGCATTGTGTCAACGCCCAACTGCTCGGCTGCTTCTTCAAACCAGATGGCGGTTCCATCTGATTTGTGCATAGGTTTGCCTTCCTCATTCAACACCAGGCGATATCCCAGCAGTGTTTTGAATGGAGGAGTCCCATCCATCATGGTGGCCATCGATAACAGGGCATAGAACCAGTTGCGGAACTGACCGGGGAAACATTCGGTGACCAGGTCAGCCGGATACCATTTCTCCCACTCTTCCGGGTTCGTATTGTATTGCATTGTCGAGAAAGGCACGATGCCTGCATCCAGCCAGGGATTTCCTACATCCGGAATACGGGTCATCAGGTTCCCGGTCTTGGGGTTTTTCAGTTTCACCTGATCGATCCAGGGGCGATGCGGCGTGTGCCCCTCGAGTGCTTCCCAACCTTCTACTGCACGTTCCTTGAGTTCATCAAGGGATCCGATGACTTCGAAATCACCGGTTTCTTCGTCTACCCAGATCGGCAGTGCCAGGCCCCAGAAACGTTTTTTGGAGACCATCCAGTCTCGCATGTTGGTCAGCCATTCGAGTTCGTGCTGCTCCCCATCAATACTCGAAGGGACCCAGTCGATCTGGCGGGTGATATCTTTGATCTCTTCGCGCCAGTCCATGTTAATGAACCATTCATCTACCAGGCGGAAAATCAACTCATCGCCTGTCCGCCAGCAATGTGGATAGATGTGGGGATACTGTTCGACGGAGACCAGCAGGCCCTTCTCTTTCAGCTTTTCAAAGACCAGTTCCGGAGTCGCAGGATCGATGGCTTCCATTCCAGTGAATTCACCAAAGCCCTCTTCGAACCGACCATCCTCGCCCAGCGGTGCAATCGCGACCAGCCCGAGTTGTTTGCCAAGCTGGTGGTCGACATCACCACAGCCGGGAGCCGTATGTACGATCCCGGTTCCTTCACCAGCGACCACATGCGGGTTCCCTTTGAAATCGCGTCCACCGTCGACAACCTTGTGGCAGGAAATTCCACTTTGATCCAGCAGATTCTCGTCACTGGGGTATCCGCCGGGAGTCTGTTGTGCAGGCAGATTATCGAAAGGACCAGTGTATTCCCAGCCCACCATCTCAGCACCCTTGATGGTGTCGACGATCTCATATCCCCCCTGCTCTTTGAAAATCTGAGCCAGGGTTTTCAGTTTGGGAACATCTTTGGGCCAGGACCACTCGGGGCGTCCAAAGCCTTCTTTGTACTCACGACTCAGTCGCTGATACTCGAGGTTATCCTTGGCGAAGTAGTAAATCGCATCGTCTTTTTTCGCCTTGAGTTTGACGTATTCCAGATCCGGATTGATCGCTGCTGCCACGTTACTGGTCAATGTCCAGGGGGTGGTGGTCCAGATCAGCAGGAATTCGTTTTTCCGGTCTTTCAGAGGGAAGCGGACGAAGATGGATTTGTGGACAGAGAGCTTACGACCATCGGCCACTTCCATCTGGCTATAGGCACTGCCCCCGCGTCCCGACCAGGGCATCACGTCATGTCCTCGATAAACCTTCCCCCGTTCATAGCACTTCTTGAGGAATGTCCAGATGGTTTCATTGTTTTCCGTGGAGAAGGTGAAGTAGCTCCCGCCCCATTCCGCATTCCCCAGGCGTGAGACCAGCATGTCTGCCCGGTCAGTCACCTGCTTTCCGCTGGGGGTAGTGATGGTGACTTCGGTCTCTTCACCGACGGACTGCGCCAGCTCACGTAACTGATCCGGATTGTCCCAGTCCATCCAGAAGCCCAGTCGTACTGACTGCTCGGTCTGACGAGCGGCAAACTTCAGTACCCGCTTTTTACATTCGTTGACGAATTTATCGATCCCGTGAGAGACGATTTCCTGTTTGGTGCCATATCCCAGCTCTTTTTCGACCTCCACTTCGACCCAGAGCCCCTGGCAATCAAAGCCGTTCTGGTAGCGGAGTTCATGTCCCGTCATCGCGTAATAGCGTTGATAGGCGTCTTTGTAGGTTCTTCCCCAGGCGTGGTGCACGCCCATGGGATTGTTGGCGGTCATCGGACCGTCTAGAAAACTCCACTTGGGTTTTCCCTGATTCTTCCGGCGGAGCTGGGTAAACGTCTGGTTCTCTTCCCAGAATTTGAGGATTTCGTGTTCACCTTTGATGAAGCTGGCATCAGTAACTTTTTGAAACATCGGAAGATCTTATTGTGTTTTCTGGTCTGAAATCGGTTAGTGGGAATTTGGAAAAAGATCAGCAGCAGTAACTACTGTCAGTACCATTTCAAATAATGATTCATTACTCTGACGCGTATCTGCGATAAGCAGAAGTATAATAACGGGAATGCGTTAAGTATTACATAGTCAGCGCTGGCTTGCGAGTGCTGTAAATTCGTATTTGTAACTGTTTTGTCAGTTTTTTACCAGTTCGAGCACCTGAATGTCATCCTCCTCTGAACCCCTGATGCATGTCGTCCTCTATCAGCCGGATATCCCGCAAAATACAGGGAATATCGGTCGCACCTGCGTGGCGGTGGGAGCGAAACTCTGGCTCGTTCGTCCCCTGGGATTCAAGCTGGACGCAAAACATTTGAGGCGAGCCGGGATGGATTACTGGCAACACCTGAACTGGGAAGCCGTAGATAGCCTGCAGGAAGTGCAGGAGCGGCTCTCAGACAGGACATGGTGGAAGCTGACCAAGTTCGCGACCCGACTGCTCTGGGATGCTGAATTTGAGCCAGGACACGTCTTCCTGTTCGGAAGCGAAAGCAATGGCCTGCCTCCCAGCGTCAGGGACGCGTCCCCCGAATGTAATCTGAAACTGCCGATGTATGAAGAGGTCCGCAGTCTCAATCTTGCCAGTACAGCGAATACCGTCATGTACGAAGCAGTCCGTCAGTTCGGGGGACTTCCCTGAATCGATTATTTGCCGCGGCCAGTTACCGGATACTGCGGGTCCTGGAAACCTTTTCCGCTGTGTTCTCCTGGGGGAACCAGTGAGTTGATGAATTCCTCATCTTCGGCCGTGATTTCAACGTCGAGGCATCCCATGTTATCTTCATACTGTTCCATGGTGCGCGGACCAATGATGATCGATGTCAGAATGGGATTGGCCAGGCACCAGGCGAGCGCGAAATTCGTCATCGAAACGCCTTTTTTGTCGCAATAGGCTGAGATTTCCTGCGAAAGTTCGATGCTGACATCGCGAAGTTCCGCTTCGTTCATCCGCTTATCATTGCGGGAGGCCCGACTGCCTTCCGGGAATGGTTTGCCGGCCTGATACTTACCCGTCAGGATGCCACGTGCCAGCGGACTGTAACTGACAACACCGATCCCCTTCTCCTGACAGAGCGGCAGTAGTTCCACTTCAATGTCTCGGTTCATGATGTTGTAAAGGGGTTGGACACAACTGAAGGAATAGAGATTACGCACATCGCTTGTCCAGAGAGCCTCGGCTAAACGCCAGGCACGGAAGTTTGAGCAGGCGATATAGCGGACCTTACCAGAGCGGATCATGTCATCCAGAGTGCGGAGCGTTTCTTCGATGGGAGTCTGATAGTCGGGGGTGTGCACATAATAGATATCAACATAATCGGTCTGCATCCGCTGCAGGCTGCGATCGAGTTCCCGCATCAAATGAACTCGGCTGGCTCCCGCATCGTTGGGCCCATCTCCCATGGGAGCCCGTCCTTTGGTGGCCAAAACGACTTTATCACGGCGGTCGACCAGTGCCTTGCCGACAACGGTTTCGGAACCACCTGTGCTGTACATATTTGCGGTGTCGAAGAAGTTGATTCCCTGATCAATGGCTTTATGCATGATGGAGATTGAGTCAGCCTCGCTGGTGGGGCCACCGAACATCATCGTGCCCAGACAGACGGGAGAGACACGTACACCAGCTTTTCCTAAGTTGCGGTAATCCATATTTGTCGTTCCTGAAGTTGAAATAGGGTTTTTATTGCCAGTCATCAGCTGGTCTATCTTCGAGGTTTGCAACAGATTTCTCAAGGCACAGGTGATTTCCTGTTACATGAGTGGTTGAAGATTTGATCAATGCCTGTTAAAATCGTATTTTCCACCTTGGACTTACAACTCAGCCGCTGATCGGAAATCACTTCAAATCAGGAACGATTCGAGTGGATTGCGGCATTCAGAGAGTGAATATCTCAATTTTCTAAGTTTTAGAAGTAGATACGAAAGGCATTGCTTCGAATGGGAACCAAGAAGACCGGTAAAGGACGTCGAAAAATTGGTCGTAAAAAACGACGTGCAAGAGCTAAGATCAGACACCGCAAGGACTAGTCGTCAGGCTGGACCAGATTAATAGAGATTCGCTGTTCTGGAAAAGTTGCTTTTTCAAAGCACAACACAAAATACCAGTGAATCTGCGGCCCCCTGTTTTCTCTCGAAACAGGTGTGGAATGCGCCAAGCAAAAAACGGGGCTGATTTGACAGGCCCCGTTTTCGATGCGCCAAGGGGAATTCACACCCTTCTTTGCTTACCAGTATTTCTCGAAGTGGATATTTCCCGGACTCTTCGGAGTTGAGAGTTTGTATCCCTGCTCGGAAAGCAGTTCAACCATTCCCTTGGATTCGGGGAAAACCAACTCTCCCTGATCGTTTTTCTCCGGTAGACCAATCATGGAAGGATTGCCACAGAGAAAAACGTGTGTCTTTCCAGGTTTGGGCGACCAGCCGAACTGCGCCTCGAATTTCTCCGGTACGATCATATCCTGCAGATACTGTTTGCCTACGTATTGAGGATGATTTGAATCAATATTTTCCGGTTCACGGGTCGTGAATGATCCATAGTGGTAGTTCGGATACTTTTCCTGCAACTGTTTCTGCTGATCGAGGTAACCGAGGTCACCTCGATAACGAACACAGGTCATTGATACGATTTGCCCGGTATGTCCACGTTTGAGTAATTCAATCGTCATGGAGTTATGCGGGGCCTCGCCAGTTCCGGTTCCGGCAAAGATGACATTATCTTCAGGTTCGACTGGTTTGAGAGTGTATGTACCAACCGGCTTTTTACCAAGATGCAGTCGATCGCCTTCTTTCAGATTGAACAGGCGGGGGGTCAGTGGTGGATCATCAGTGTCGGGACGCAGAACCAGAGTGATATAAAACTCCAGGTAATCAATCTCATCATTAGCCAGCAGATCTCCCTGGACGTCAAGCATAGGGCACGAGATCGAATATGCGCGGCGGATCAGTTTCTGTTTTGGTAATTCTGCGAGAGGTCCGCCATCGACTCGATGTTCCCAGGAACCGAGGCCCAGGGTTGTATATTGGCCCCCTGAAAAGCGGGGAACTTCTGCATCAGGTTTTACACGCATGATCATGAGGTGCGCGTGAGGCATGCGCAAATCCTGGACTGTTGCGTTGTAATATTTGTTACGTAACTCTTCTATTTCAGCATTCGATTGCCCGGTCGGAGGATTCGATGGATTCATGACTCTCCCTGTGGCGCTTAATTCCAAACCAGTACAGCTGGTGGGGGATATTGAATTGTCTGGATTTTACCTGCTGGGCCTGACTCAGTATCTGCAACTTCAAAGCACAGCATACAACGAGTCGATCAACAGGATAAAATGATGTTTATAGCAACTAAAGGTTCACTCCTCTATCACTTTTTTGAACCAGATTGTCAAGTCTGATCTAACCTTTCTATAGGGAGCATGAGAGATCAAATCTGATAGTTTCAGACTGTCACAATTGAAGCGAATCGAGTTTGAATGCTGTATTGAATACTCCAGTCGGGGAAGGCACGTAGTCTGTACTGATCGGAAAAATCAAGACGGCTCGTTGTCTGACTGATTCTCTTCTGATTTCGTTCCCTGGATATTCACGCCGCTGCCGATCAGTAAATTGTGATCATAGCACCACCGGTAGAAACTCCCTGTTTTTTCCGGAGGGAGTATTTTGAGCTGTTCAAAACCAGCTTCTTTAAACCAGCCTTGTAATTCGTCCACAGTGTGATGGTACTGGTAAGCAGGCGCGAACCAGTCAAAGGTATCGCAGACCCGGTTTTCCCAGTTGGGGTGGTTGCTGAAATTCACGACCTTGTTCAAGGTTTTATTGATCACAGGAATCCCACCCAGCCATGCTCCCAGGCGGCACCAGGGCTCCAGTTTTTCCGGGGACATGCGCGTAGTAATTTTTCGCAGCCCGGAATTGATGCCTTCCTGCCACCATTGATTTTTCCGATAGAGCCAGACTGAGTACTTACCTCCCGGCTTGACCATCCGGGCTACTGCGTCGAAGACGGCCCGGGTATCTTTATCGTGGTGCATCACGCCGATTGAAAAAACGAAATCAAATGACTCCGGTTCAAAGGGGAGGTGCTTCAGGTCAGCCTGAACCAGGCGTACCTGATCGAGGTGGCTGCAGAGTTTACTCGCTTTTTCGACTGCAGTTGTGTGGTCTGCGCCAAAGACAATCCCCCCTGCCTCGGCTGCGACCTTGCAGTAACGGCCTCCGCCGCAACCAGCATCCAGGATGCGAAGACCGTTTAGGTCGCTGAGTTCCATTCCGGTTTTGGCTGTAAAAGTCGCCCGGTCTTCATCATCATGAGCGACTTCATATTTGTTCCACTGCAGACCGAAGCTGGAGAGATGCTCCTGCTCTACAAAGCGAGGAATCCCATTTATAACCGGATACGATTTTTCTGAGGTTGGCGAATTGAGGTTCGCCTGTGATTTATCCAGAACCAGAGGTGAGCCGTCTGTCGGATCTCGTAAGATGTCGAGGAGTTCCTGAGAAAGAAATGATTGCGGGGATGTTTCTTTCGTCATGGATTTCAGCTGCTTCTTAGTTGGCTTGTTGAAACATGTATGTGTGAGACGTGGCTTAAAACTCAATTTCCATCAGATCTTCACCGAGTATTGTATTCGGAAAGATCTTCTGAGCAACTTCAATTCCTACCGGATCATCGCCTGTTTGCTGAGGATCAATATGTGTCAGTACCAGCTTTCCAACGCCGGCATCTCGCGCCAGTTCTGCAACAGGGGTTGTGTGGCTGTGTCCGGTTTTATCAGCCCATTCAGCCTGCTCGTCTGGAAAATAACATTCATGGATGAGCAGGTCGACACCTTTGACAAATTCAAGATGCTGCTCCGGATGGGATGTGTCAGTGACATAGGCCAGAGAATGGCTGGGCCAGTCGATTCGATAGCCGACTGATCCTCCGGGATGTTCCAGGTCGATGTGGCGGAGAGTGCCCTGCTCCGGAACCGAGACCTGTTCAGGTAGGGTGATGAATTCGTAATCGGGAAGCAGCGGGAAGATTTCTTTGCTGAACAAGTGAGTCTGAATGGCATCCAGTTTTGAAGCTTCGCCATAGACTTTGACAGAATCAACCTGTCCAGTCAGCATGGGAACCAGAAAGAATGAAAGTCCGACGATATGGTCCAGGTGCGCGTGTGTCAGAAAGATCTGCAGGTCGCGGGTTTGCATGTACTGGGGAACGCGAAAGAAACTGGTTCCTGCATCAAAGATGATCCCGGACTCTGGCAGCATCAGGCAGGCGGTATGTCGACGATCATTCGGGTGGTATCCGCCTGTTCCCAGCAACACGATACGCATTGTCTCACTCCCTCACCACTCAACATGAAAATGCCCGTTAATAAAGTGTTATTATGGCTTTATTAACGGGCAAATGGATAGTCTGGCTACAGTGGAACCAGCCAGGTGATTCGAAGAGACCCGCTGAGGGGCTTACGAATCGAGGCGACGCTCACGAATCCAGTCGGTGTGGAACGTGCCTTCTTTGTCAATCCGCTGGTAGGTGTGAGCACCGAAGTAGTCACGTTGAGCCTGCAGCAGGTTGGCAGGCAGTCTTGCCTGGCGATAGCCGTCATAGTAGCTGAGAGCTGCAGTAAAGCTGGGGACCGGCAGGCCAAGTTCGACAGCAGTAGCCACAACACGACGCCAGCTGGGCTGAGATTTTTCAACAGCATTGCGGAAGAAGTCATCCAGCAGGAGGTTTTCCAGTTCCGGATTCTTGTCGAAGGCGGCCTTAATGTCCTGCAGGAAGGTTGAACGAATAATACAACCACCACGCCAGAGCAGAGCGATGTCGCCATTGTTGAGTTTCCAGCCGAAGTGTTCTGCGGCGGAGTTCAACTGTACGTAACCTTGAGCGTAGCTACACAGTTTAGATGCGTAGAGTGCCTGGCGAACGTCTTCGATAAACTGATCCCGGTCACCTTCAAATTTTTTCTCGGGACCGCTCAGGATTTTCGAAGCCCGGACGCGTGCTTCTTTCTGGGCTGACAGGCAACGGGCGTAAACAGCTTCAGTAATCAGTGTGGTGGGAACACCCAGATCCAGAGCGTGCTGGCTCATCCACTTACCGGTACCCTTCTGTTTGGCGGTGTCCAGGATCTTATCGACCAGGTAGTCGCCGGTTTCTCCATCCAGGACGGTGAAGATGTCGCGGGTGATCTCGATCAGGTAACTTTCAAGTTCGCCACGATTCCATTCATCAAAGACTTTGTAGAGCTCTTCATTTGTGAGGCCCAGGGCATGCTTCAGAATGTAGTATGATTCGCAGATCAGCTGCATATCACCGTATTCGATACCGTTGTGAACCATTTTCACGTAATGGCCGGCACCCGCTTCTCCTACCCATTCACAGCAGGGAATATCGTTGTTTTCACCAACCTTGGCAGAGATATCCTGCAGAATCGATTTGACGTGAGGCCAGCCGTCGGGGGAACCACCGGGCATGATGCTGGGGCCTTTGAGCGCCCCTTCTTCACCACCGGAAACACCGGTTCCGATAAACAGGAGACCTGCCTCTTCGACTTCTTTGGTCCGTCGATTGGTATCATCAAAGTGTGTGTTTCCACCGTCAATGATGATATCGCCAGGGCTGAGCATGCCTTTCAGGTCGTCAATAATGGCATCAACAGCAGGGCCGGCTTTGACCATCAGCATGACTTTACGAGGAGTGGCCAGGTTATCGACCAGCTCTTGCAGGGTGTGGTAACCCGTAATCTGCTGCTCATCTGTTTTCTGGCTGACGAATTCGTCTGTGGTGCTCGTGGTACGGTTGAATACACCAACGGAATAACCGTGATTGGCCATATTCAAAACCAGGTTTTGTCCCATCACTGCCAGGCCGACCAGGCCGATATCGTGTTTTGACATGAAAATTTCTTCTTCGCTTTTAATGTTCTGTGATTAAATGATACTGTGACTGCTATGTCATTCCTGAGCTCAGGATCGTCTCTGGTTTACTTCTTCCAGGGAGGGAGTTCCGGCAGGTAGCTGTCGAATTCAGCGATGACTTTCGCCTGATATTCGCCAGCAAATTCACCGTTCAGGAATTTGTCGCAGGCTTCGCCAATGAAACGTTCCCAGCTGGCTTCTTCTGCTCCAGGGTTGATCGGGTAGAAAAGTGCTCCTACAGCTTCAGCGGCTTTCATGTCGCCGGGAGCATCGCCGATCATCAGGACTTTATTTTCTTCGTATCCGAAGTTCTTTGCCTGACCCAGTGTTTCTTTTTTACTGCCTGCTTCCTGGCCACAAATCGCATCAACGTATTGTGCGATGTCGTGTTCTTCCCACTCTTTATTGAGTGCTTCGTTGGGAGTCGCAGAGCAGACAATCATGTCGGCGACCGGATCCAGCTTGATGAGGCTTTCGCGAACATTTGGATAAGGGGGCACATCGTGCACCATGTCGGCGATCATCTCGTTGACTGCAAGTGACCATTTCAGAGCCAGTTCCAGATCAGCATCTTTGGTTTTCTCAACTTCGGCAGCCAGGGTGGGATTACCGAGTTTGGTTTCCCGTTCGATCCAGTCTCTCACACCCTGGAGACGCGGAATGGTCACGTTCCGGGAAATGACTTCCGGGCGCTCTTCCAGCAGGTCCAGAGCCAGAGTGTAGGAAATGAAACGGTTGGCCCCACGCCATTTGGAGTAGAGGTTCGTGAACTCAGCCGCTTCACGAGCATACTTGGAAATGGGTTGCAGGCCAAAATAGTTGATAAAATTAGGAATGAAACACTCTTTGTGTTTAATTTCCATAGAATCGAAGGCACACCCGTCTGAGTCGATGCCGATCAGAAACTCACTCTTCTTCTCAAACTTGGTATCCAGAGGATTATCCGACACAATTGTCTCCCGTATGTATTAAATAGCTTATGTATGTAGAGGTTTATCTGTCTGCCTGGGGAACGTACTTAGGCAGTTTCTGGTCCGAGAACAGCGGCTGCAGTTGAGCCAGTCTCATCCGCCCATTGATCATGGGGATGCTGGGCCAGTCGTTACCGACCAGAGGCTTACAGTATTTGACGAAATCGTCAGTCACGTCCATCCCGTCGGCTGTAATCCAGTTTTTAGGGAAGGTACGTTCGCTGTTCGCGACTTCGGGCAGTGGTACCTTGTCGTATCGGACATTGTATCCCGGGCCTTCAGCACGGAGAATGGTTGACATGTAACCTGATTCTCCAGCGGCAGCCAGCAGGGCTGCTTTCTGACCTGCACCGTAAGCTTCGTCCAGGTCAACGGTAGAAGCGTATGCAATGTTATGACGCTGGTCAGTTCCCGGAACATTGGCCCGGGCGGCGCCTTTCACAGCCAGTCCCCGCTCGTTTAATTCATTGACCAGCAATTGAGCTACGGTCAGCTGGCTGGAACTGAACTGGGTGTGTCCAAAGGAATCTTTCGTTTCCCCGATATCACCCAGAGAGAGTCCTTCACTGACAACTACGATCAGACGGCCGTCTTTGCGCAGCTGGTCGTTGACCTGTGCATGGATCTGCTCGATGCTGATCGGATTTTCTGCAAGATAAATCTGCATCGGGATCTTGCGCTGAGGGTCTGCCAGTCGGGCAGCAGCCGGAATAAAGCCGATTTTACGTCCCATGGCCTGGAGTACAAGCACAGGGTCGGCAGGACAACTGCCCCGGTTTTCTTCATTGGCCATCTGGACCATACTCATCCAGTAACGGGCGGTACTACCGTACCCGGGAGTGTGGTCGATCAGTTTAAATTCGCTGTCTCCCACATCGTTATCGATGGTTTTGGGAACTCCGATGCCAACGACATCCACGCCCCGCTCTGTTGCCATCTGAGCGACTTTATTGGCGGTGTCCATGGAGTCATTTCCGCCGATGTAGCAGAAATAGCCGATGTTGTGTGCCTTGAAAACTTCAATGATCCGATCGAAGTCTTCATTCTGATGATCTTTCAGCTTGTAACGGCAGGTTCCCACGGAACCAGCGGCAGGCGTGACCCGCAGCAGAGCGATTTCTTCAGGAGACTGGCTGCTCAGATTCAGCAGTTCTTCTTTGAGCACTCCTTCGATGCCATGCCAGCCAGCGTAGATTGTGCCGATTTCGGGAAGATCTCTCGCAGTTTCGACTAAACCTCTCAGGCTGTTGTTGATGACCGGTGAAGGTCCACCAGACTGGGCCACGATCATATTCTTGGGACTTGCCACGTTTTCTCCTCACTCTGCTGTAGTCTATTCATTGAAATACCCCTTCCTCGCCGGAACTGGGGTATCTCTGACGGATACTTTAAACACGCATGAATTGATCATTCTGATAGCTGTGGTCGGAAACAGACCGGCAGTGTCGTGTTGAATTTCAGGAAAATTCCGCGAGTGTCAGAATGATCGATTCCTTACAAATCAATTAAGGCGTTTACGAACGCTTCCCACAGTTATTCAGGCGAATGTCAGAAGGCTTGTGTGGTAAAGTGTTAATCTGAAAAAGGTTGCGATTAACAATTCCGTTTCCTGAGCGGGCGGAAGATAGCCTCTGTACAGTGTGGGTGATCTCGTTAAAAGACTCACAAAGACTTGTTTTCACTCACTAATTCGGGATGTTACCCGATTTGAGGCGTTAATTCAAAGTATCACCCTAGCGCCAATGGAGAAAGTTCCGGGAAAGTTGGGAATGTCAAATGTCCTTAGAGGAAGGCTGCTCTTAAGTTAATGTCTCTAATTATTGGGTGTCAGAGACACCTTGATCCCCTCGATTTGATAAGACAGATTGAGAGGGCCGAACAGGACATCAAAAAACTCATTCGCATCCGCGTTCTGGACCGAAATATCGATTCTCTGAGTGAGATCGACGCCAGCCTGCTTTAACTGCTGAGGCTGATACTCAAATTCAATTCCGGACTGCTCCAGTTTCTGCATGACGGCCAGTACCGGGACTTTCTGAGCCCGAAGCGTGAACTTACGGCGTTGAATGGGAAGTACGTCAATTTGAGGAGTTCCCATCTTACGAACCGGACGCTTTGCGGGATTCAGTTCTGCTTCAACTTTTTCCTGAAGGTCAGCAGAGGCGTCAACCAGCAGCATCCTGCCTTCCCTGGTGATCATCGCTGCAGGGAACAATTCTTTGAGATGTTCAATCGTTTCATTCAGGGAACGTCCTCGGGATGAGTATGTTTTTTGAACAGTCACATGATCCGGAACAGGCAAAAGCCGGATCGCGGTTCCCTGCTTTTCCCAGAGGAAGGTCAGATTCAGTTGATTTAACACCAGGAGCAGTGCTTCATTGGCATTCACTGCCATCAGGGCGCCATGTGACCACAAATCATGGGGAATTCGCTCTGGATTACTGATGGTAATCTGATAGGAGTCTGCTATCTGATTGAGTAATTCAGCCGGCGTATCGAGATCCTGATAGTAAAACGACTTATTCCTGGAAAGCTGAATTGCTCGCGTTTTCATATCAGGTTGATTGTCTGACAGAGCGAGCAATTCCTGCTGCTTTTGTGCCAGCAGGGTTTTGAATGTCCCCATGGCCTGATCAGGTCCCAGGTAGACGTTACTTCCGACAACGATGGCTCTGGCGTGGAGCGCCGAGGCAATCTCATCCAACCCTGCTTCCACGCTCTGGTTCTGCAGATCAATTTTGAGAGTCGTGGATGGATCGATGCGGCGGTCGAGGATCAGGGAAATCTGTTGTGTTTTCTCAATCCTTTCCAGAACCGTTCGAATTCCCACGTTTGACCAGGAGGCAGAGATTGGCTGAGTCAGGGCATGCCTGAAATTGCGTTCTACCAGGTAAAGTGGTTGATCCCGGTTGAGAATAACGGGGGATTCTGTTGTCAGTTGGGCAAGCAGTTCCGATTGCGTAATAAACATTGTCAGGCACATTGAAAACAGGCTGGCAATGATGAACGGGAGATTCCGGGGGGCGGACTGACGCACTTTTCAGAACTTTCTATCGGACTGTCTTCCAATGCAGGAAAACGGAAATCAGGTGCTGGAGTGTGACTTGTTTCCATGATACCATATCAAAGGAGTCTATGCCTGCCCATTTGTGCGGGAGATATGCGAAAATACTTATCTGAAGAGAGTTAAGGCGCTATGCAGAAGTTACAGGCTGTCGGCATTGATTTGGGAACTACCTATTCTTGCATCGCTCATCTGAATGAACATGGAGAGCCGGTCACCATTCCCAATCTGGAAGGTGAACTGTCTACTCCTTCCGTGGCTATGTTTGACGGCGCTGAAGTGATTGTTGGCACTGAAGCGCTCAGGCACGCCATCGTTAATCCGCAAAATGTGGTTCAGCATGCAAAACGCTTTCTAGGTAAGCAGGATTTTCGATGGGAAATTGACGGGCGCTACTTTTCTCCCCGGGATATCTCTGCATTCATCCTGAAGAAGCTTTTAGCTTCCGCAGAGGAACGTATCGGTCGGATTGATTCGGCCGTCATCACAGTTCCGGCTCAGTTCAGCGATTTGCAGAGACAGGAAACAATCGCGGCTGGTAAGCAGGCAGGACTGACACAGGTCGATCTGATCAATGAACCGGTGGCTGCTGCCCTGTGTTACGTGCTGGGGTCCGAGGGGATGTGGTTTGCCGAACTTGCGGAAGAGCAACGCATTCTGGTTTACGACCTGGGGGGCGGTACGTTCGACCTGTCATTGGTTAAGTACCAGAAAGACGAAGTAGAAGTGATTGCCAGTGGCGGTGATCTCAAGCTGGGGGGGATTGACTGGAACAGTAAACTGCAGGCATCAGTGGCTGAGCAGTTTTACAATGAGTTCGGCATCAATCCCTGCAACGATCCGGAAAGCCTGCAGTATCTCGCGAATGAAGTCGAACAGGCGAAACGCAGCCTGACAGTCAGACCCAAAACCACTCTGGCCTGCCAGGTTGGCTCACAGCGTAAAACCTATCAGATTACACAGTCGCAGTTCGAGCAACTGAGTAAAGGGCTGGTGGATCGCACTACTGAAATCACCCGGGCACTGTTGAAGGACAACAATATGGGGTGGGCCCATGTGGATGTTGTGCTGACTACAGGGGGATCTTCCCGCATGCCCATGATCCGTGATGCCCTCAAGCAGGCCAGTGGTACGACACAGAATCTGTCATTACCCCCGGATCAGTCGATTGCCCATGGTGCAGCTTATTATGCGGGAATGTTGCTCAGTAACCGGGAATACGCGGAATCGATTCTGACGAAGGATGCCGCCAGTCGACTGTCCAAAATGAAGCAGCATAGCGTCAACGCGCGGTCACTGGGCTTTCTGGTGCGTGACCAGACGGGACAACAGCGGATACCGCATTATCTCTTGCCGGCTAATACAAAGTTGCCGGCAGCGGTCAAACATACCTACGGAACTGTCTCCCCTGATCAACGCCGTGTGCATCTAAAGCTGATCGAAAGTGGCGCTTCTCAGGATGAACCATTTGTCATTCTGGGGAACTGCAAAATTGAAGGACTGCCTCCGAATCTGCCGGTCGATTCCAAGATCGAAGTACAGATGGAATATGATGCAGAGGCACGTGTGCATGTTTCTGCTAAAGATTTGACAAGCGGAAAAGAGGCACGGATCGAAATTTCTCGGGAGCAGAACCTGATATCCACAGCACCTGCAACTGCAGAGGCCACTCCGTCGGACGGGACACAGAAAGATTCTCAGTCTGATCCGCTGATGCTGCAGGAAATACTGGATCAGGCAGAATCCATCAAAGCGGAGCGAAAGGAGCAGAAAGCTGCGCCTCGGGAATCTTTCACTACCAAACCGAATCCTGTGGCACGTGGACTGGACAGTTCAGAGCGGCCAGTAGCATTATGTAACCAGTGTGGTGACCCCTTGCAGGGGGCACCGGCGTCTGACTGTCCGACCCCGGAGCAGCATTCGAAAGGGACAGCATCCAGCAGGTCGAATAAGGGACGTCGTACGGGCGTCGGAAAACAAACGCCGACCTCACCTGATGCTCCACAGAAAACTCGTAAAAAACAGGCAGGTTCTCAGAGGAAAAAAAAGGGATCTGCTTTACAGGCACAAAAGAAGCCGCGTCCGAAATCCAGCAAGCCCACCAGGATGGATGCTGCTGAGAGCGAATTCTGGGATCTATTGGAAGACGCCTGATCTGCCTTTGACAAAATTTCATAAAATGAAAACCACAGGATAACTGATCTCTGATGAAAATAGACCGGATTGAACTTTACCATGTGGCGATGCCACTGATTTATCCCTGGCGTACCGCTTACGGCGAAGACGCAGCCATTCATTCCGTGTTATGCCGGATGACCAGTGGTTCTGTTGATGGCTGGGGGGAAAGCACACCTCTGGCTGCCCCCTGCTACAGTCCGGAATGGGCGGGGGGGGTATTTCATACTGTCTCAGAATGGCTGGCACCAGCAGTCGTTGGACAAAGTTTTGACAGCGGTTCCGCGCTGCAGGATGCCCTCTCGCTGTACAAGGGGAATTCATTTGCCAAGGCGGCTCTGGACAATGCCTGGTGGAGTCTGCACAGTCGTATCAGCGGAACGCCCCTGCACATTGCTTTGGGAGCAACACGCGATGAAGTACCTGTGGGAGCAGACTTCGGAGTGATGGATCATCTGGATGATCTGATTGAAGCCGTTGGGGGAGCCGTATCGGAACAGTTTCCTCGGATTAAGCTGAAGTTCCGTCCCGGCTGGGATATCCCCATGCTTCAGGCAATTCGGACGGCTTTTCCAGATGAGGTATTTCATATTGACTGCAACAGCGGTTATCGTCTGAGCGATCTCCCACTATTTCAGGCGATCGAAGAATTTGATCTGGCAATGATTGAGCAACCTCTGCAACACGATGACCTGACGGACCATGTTCGACTGCAGGAGCAAATTAAAACGCCGGTTTGTCTGGATGAGAGTATTACGCACCCCTATCGTGCACAACAGGCAGTCAATTTGAAGAGTTGTCAATATGTCAACGTCAAGCCGGGCCGTGTGGGCGGCCTGACAAACGCCGTCATGATTCATGATCTCTGTCAGGCTGCGGGAATCCCCTGCTGGGTCGGGGGGATGCTGGAGAGTGCAACAGGAGCCTCGCATTGTACTGCTCTGGCGATGCTGGATAACTTCACCTATCCCGCTGATATTTTCCCCAGCGAGAAATATTATCGAGAAGATATGGCCCAGGAGCCTCTGAGACTCGTCAATCTTGAGGGAGGAATCCCGGGGGTGAAAGCGTTTGACGAATTGCCAGACCCGGATATGAATCGCCTGCAGGCACTCACACTCCAACACAACATAATTGAAGCTTGAGTTTCTGCGAGATTCAGTTTAGGGTGGGTTCGAATGTTCATGTTTTGCCGCGGCAGCAAGCCGGAGTGGGAAAAAACGAGAAACTTCTAAGAAATTCACCTTCCTGGGGAATAACCAGATGTCTTACTGCCTCTGTTTAGTTAGAGAATCAGGTTATGTCACGGACCAGTCGTAACAATTCGGAAGAACTGACACGATTAGTTGATGAGTATTATCAGCTGCTGTATCGCTATGCTTTTCGCCTTTCGGGCGACAGAGCTGATGCAGAAGACCTGACTCAGCAAACTTATCTGATCGCGCAGAAGAAACTGTCCCAGTTACGCGATGCAAGGTCTGCCCGTTCCTGGTTGTGTACGATTTTACGAAATTTGTTTCTGAAAAAAGTCACGCGGAAAGCCGAGCCTGTTTCACTGGGGTCCAGTCCTGATGTTGCCTCTGATCCTGCAGAGATACCGGAACTGACCTCAGAAGAACTTCAGACTGCACTGGACGAGTTGCCCGAGGATTTTCGACTCCCCTTATTAATGTTTTATTTTGAAGAACAATCCTACAAAGAAATTTCGAATGAGTTGTCTATCCCGCTGGGAACCGTGATGAGTCGGCTGGCACGTGCCAGGGCTTTTCTGCAGGAACGGTTTGCTTCGCTCCGGGAAGATATAAGTCCGATTCATTCATAAAAAAGATTGCCCTTTACGGTATTACCATGAACGCTTCCGAATCATCCAGATCACCTGAATATTCTGAGCCAGATCATACTGTCTCAGATTCATTCGCTGATGGTCCCCTCTTTCATTCGGAGCTCAAGCGTGTTTTATTTGAAGTAGATGTACCAGAAAATGGAAAGCAGGGAGTACTGGATGCTCTGGCCCAAAGTGGCTCCAATGCCACCATCTCTACAGATCATCCCCCTGTTTCCCGGAGAGCTTATCTCAAAAACCCGGGAACCCTGGTGGGGCTATCAACATGCCTGCTGTTTGCCGCAGTTCTGGCGTTTTTCTGGGTAACCCGACAACCGGTAATTCCTCTGGTGAAGCTCAGTCCAGAACTGAATCTCGACAGTCGCTTCATGTCGGAATTCGATGGAAATTTCGCGACCTCATTTCCGGCACAAGGTGGCTGGCATCAAAAGGGGCTGTTGAACTTTATTGGTCAGACCTACGGACTTTCCATCAGCGAGTCAGTCGTGCACGACGCTGCAGTTCGTTTTTTCAGACTTTCATCAGGAAAAACTCGCACTGTCTATGGTGCTCTGCTGCAGATTCCTGCCAGTAGAGTCAGTCCCCTGCCCACCTTAACCTCTTTTGATCCAGGCAAGGTCGAGTATACTCAACTGGGTAAGGGGAATTACGCGACCGTGAAATGGGTCGAAGCAGATCAGGTTTATGTCTGCATTGTCTTTGGTGGTGCCCGGGAGTTGGAAGCTCTGGGACGTGCTTTACAATCGACTGCCGCTTGAAATCTCTCTACTAACCGGCTCTACTGGTACCTGCAGTTGTTTGACGCTGCGCAAGTGAATGGAGTCTGACTATTTCCCTATCAACTTCTGAATTTCCAGGGTAGCCGCCATGTTCTCTCTGCTTCGATTTTACCTGATTCTTTCCGGAGTCTGTCTTGTGTCTGTTCTTCCCTCTCAAGCAGCCAGCTATGTTTACATTTCTCTGGGCGGGGAGAAGAAGATTGCCATCTATCAGCAGAATGAGGCGGATGGAAAACTAACGCATCTTTCCAACATTAAAGTCCCAGGCGCGCCTGGCTGTCTGGAAGTCGATCCAGAGAAGAAATATCTGTTTGCATCCATCCGTTCTGCCAAAGAGTTCATGAGCTTCAGTATCAATCCTGAAAACGGCGCACTCACGTTGATCTCTGCGGTACCAGCGGGGGGAAATGCAGCTTATATCGCCACAGACCGTAAGGGACGTTACCTGCTTTCAGCTTATTATGGTGAGGGGAAAGTAGCCGTACATCGGCTCAAGAAAGATGGCACAATCCTGCCCGAAATTCTCCAGACAATTCCAACAGACAAAAATGCACATGCCATTTTGCCCGATCAGTCAAATCGGTACGTGTTTGTACCCCATACGGGGCCCAATGCCGTCTATCAGTTTTTATGGAATGAATCTGACGGAAAACTGAAAGCGAATGAACCGGCGATTTTCGAAGCGGCCCCCGAGATGGAGCCCCGCCACCTGGCTGTTTCAAAAGACAATCGTTTTATCTATTTTGATAACGAAAAAGGGAGCTCTGTCACTGCCTGTAAGCTTGATTCCGAATCTGGAACCTTGAAAGCGTTTCAAACCATTTCCACTTTGCCGGCTGATTTTGAAGGGAAGAATACCTGTGCCGATATCGAACTCTCGCCTTCAGGAAAAAATCTGTATGCTTCCAACCGGGGCCATGACAGCATTGCCTGTTTTGCCGTTGATCCTCAGACCGGAAAACTGAAATCGATGGGACAGGCAGCGACCGAGAAAACGCCGCGATCCTTCAACATCGACCCGGAAGGACACTTCCTGTACGCCGCGGGACAAAATAACGGGAAACTGGCTGCCTATCGTATTGATCCCCAGACCGGCAAGTTGACGCGGATTGACACCTACGAGGTGGGGAAATCTCCGTCCTGGGTTGAGGTCGTAAAGGTTCCCTAAATTGCCTAATTCAATCTGAAATAATTTCCAGTTCGAGTTTTGGATGAATTGCTTCAGATCATCGGTGGTGAAAGTCGATGAGTCTCCATAAGTGATCCTGTGATGACAGGACGCACGTATGCGCACACTGATAGCGCAGTACGGACTTTGACTATTCATTTTCTACTGAAGAGAGAGGCTGGGTATGCGCTCTTCTGCCGTTGCTGTAATTCTGATCTCGCAGTGTCTGATGTCACCGGCGTTCAGCCAGGAGCAGGTTCCTCTTCAGATCAGCTCAGATATCAAAAGTTCTGATGAGAGCCAGGGGAAAGTGAATATCACCAGAGGGCCTTCCAAACAGACTGGACCGGCTTACCAGCGAATGTCTGTCAGCCAGCGCCTGATTCAACAGCGTGCATTCTTGCAGGCCAAACAGCGCATGGAGCGGATCGCCACACGTAAAGCGATGGGGATCACTCCTGGCCGGCCTACAGTCAATATCAATGTGAGCCCGATTCCGACCTATGCACAGATTATGCAGGAGTCTTCCGGATTCTATTTTGATCCCTACCACTATTATGGTTACTGGTATGGTGCCCCGGGCTATGTGTTCCCTTGAATCCGTTAAGTGCTGGATAGCCTTGAACCAGTATCGGAGTTAATCCGCAGTTACGTTTTGTCAGGCAGCGTCCGTACAAATTTGACGGCCTGATTGACCCACTCTTTCAGATCAATGTCCTCCTGCGTTCCCTCAGCTTTGATATAGATCATGCTTTTCATCACTTTGCCTGTGAAATCCATTTCGTGAGTAAATGGTTCCTGCAGTGCCTGTGCAGCTTTCTTCTCTCCCAGCCGTAACATGAGATTAGTCCCCGTGACTCCACAGCACATGTTGCCATTGAGCAGAAAACAGATTCCCCCAAACATTTTTTGCTGAGAATACCCTGCCCGGCGACACAACAGTTGATGTATTCTGTCGGCGAGAGCCTCGTCGTATGCCATGTCAGCTTCCTCTAAGCCTGTCTGATATTGAAGATTGCTTTCTCAAAACAAAATATTTCTTTACGCCTTTTTTGTCTAGATTACTGAACAAAAAAGGCTTGTCTGCTATTCTAAATAGGTGACGGGCAATCCTTTGAAATGTGAAGACGAAACAGGTACGACAGGACATGGCATATTTCCGCAGCATTACTCTTTTCAGTATGCTTCTTCTGGTTAATAACAGTGGTTCTTTATCAGGTCAGCAGACGGATACAGCGCCCGCTCAAAAGCCCGTTGGTGTAAAGTCGATGAGTCTGCCAGGTCTGGATAATGTCTTTCAGGTCGATGAGGCAGTTTACTCTGGTAGTGGGCCGGCAGATCAGCGGAGTTTTGACGCCCTGCAAAAACTCGGAGTCAAAACTATCGTCAGTGTCGATGGAACTGAACCACATTTGGAGATGGCCCGGCGTGCCGGAATGCGTTATGTACATATTCCAATCGGCTATGATGGCGTATCAAACGATGCGGGGCTGGCTTTTGCACGCGTCGCAAAGGAGATCAAAGGCCCGGTTTATATCCATTGCCATCATGGCAAACACCGTGGACCCACTGCGACTGCGGTCGTCGGATTGTGTCGAGGTACTTTTAATCAGCAACAGGCTCTCGACTTTTTAAAGCTGGCAGGTACCAGTAAGGACTATGCGGGATTATGGAGAGACATCCGGAACTTTAAAGTTCCTTCCGCTGATATTCCGCGCCCGGAACTGGTGGAGTCCACACCAGTTTCCCCTTTGGTCAAAGCCATGTCGCAGATCAGCCATCATTTCGAATCGCTGGATCAAATGCAGACGCAAAATCAACATCCCCTGGTCAGGAAAAAGAATCGCGAGACACTGGTACTTCTGAAAGAGGAGTTTCGTGAGGCGGCACGTAAGTATGCCGACGACTATGATGAGATGTTTCAAAAATGGATGAGAGAATCTGAGAAACGGGTCGATACGCTGCAAACAGCATTTCAGAAGGGTGACCAGAAGCAGATGGCCCGGGAGTTAAAAGCATTCAAAATGCAATGCAAGCGATGTCACGTCGCTTATCGGGATTGATTAGTGCTGAAATCAATCCCGATCAAGACCAGACACTGAACCCATACACAGAAGGCAGACGGGGAGCAGCCGTTGAGTGGGTCTATACCTTTGAAAAACAGAAGAAATTTAAATTCAAGAGTTGTGATTCCCTTTCTTGATTGATGATAATGCATGCTCCTATCCAGTTTCGATAAGGGTATATTCATGCGATCATCTTTATTGTGTTTCCTCTCTTGTCTGGGAGTGATTTTGGGATACAGCCTCACCGCGTACTCGGAAGAAGCCGGTTCCAGGCAACGGTCAGATCCCGAAAAAATTGAGTCATCCTGGGATGACCTGCTCCATGGTATTGAATCACCTGAGGAGTGGGCAGAACACAAGCAGGAACTGAGAAAACGCTATCTGGAGTTACTCCGAGATCAGTACAAACCGGAAAAGCCTGATCTGCAAATCCAGTTTCATGATACAGTCATTGTAGATGGTATCTATCGCCGACAATTGATCAGCTATCAGGTTGAAAAAGATGAACGGGCGCATGCCTACCTGGGAGTTCCCCTCAATTTAAGAGGACCTGCCCCGGCCATCGTTGCCTTGCACGGCACTTATAAATACGGCAAACAGCGTGCAGCAGGTTTGATCGATAACCCCGACAAGGCTTACCTTGATCATCTCTGTCGACGTGGTTATGTGGTAATTGCTCCCGATCATTTTGTTGCAGGACATCGGATCCCGGAAGCGGGGCCATATGACACCAAAGCCTTTCATGAGAAACATCCACATTGGACCTCTGTTGGGAAGTTTACCTACGAACATTCCATCGCCATTGATGTGCTGCAGACTTTGCGGGAGGTTAATCCCGACAAGATCGGCGTGCTGGGGCATTCGCTGGGAGGCCATGGATCAATGTTCCTGGCTGCCTATGATGAGCGAGTACAGGCAGCAGCTGGGAATTGCAGTGCCTCATTTTTCCGTCAGAATGCACGCGTAGAAGCCTGGGCGAGAGATCACTGGTACGTATATTTTAATCATATCCGTCCGGATCTTCTGGAGGGCAAATTGCCTCCGATTGATTTTCATGAAATCATGTCACTGATCGCACCGCGGGCATTTCTGGATCTCTCGGGACTCAATGACGGTGACCCTTTGACGCAGCGACAAAGAGTGCTGATGTTGATGAAGGTGATGGACGTCTATGAACTGGAGAAAGCACCTCAGAATTTTGCATTTTTTGTTCATGGAAAAGGGCATTCAGTTGCCCATGAATCACGGGCTCTCATGTATGCCTGGATGGATACCCATCTCAAACCCGAATCTGCAACGAAGACCAAACTGGTCAAACCCTGACTTCTGCCGACGCAGAACTTCATCACAGCTTTGAGAATTCAACTAAGGTAGGAATAATTTAGATGGAACTGTTGATTATCAGGCATGGAAAAGCTGAGCAGGCAGGTGTAGTACCAGGAGGAGATGCAGCCCGACCCCTGACAGACCATGGCACTCACCAGTTTCGTAAGGTCGCTAAATGGATTGCCAAACATGATGCAGGTCCCGAGCTGATTTTACACAGCCCGCTTGTAAGGACAACTCAGACCGCTCAGATCCTGCAGGATGTTACGGAATTGAATGCTGAAGCCTGCTATGCCCAACCCTGGCTGGGATTCGGTCTGAGCCTGGATTCATTGATCTCATTTGTCAGATCAACAGCCTGTGAACGAATCGCGATTGTAGCCCACATGCCCGACGTAGCCCGTTGCACTTCCGATCTGATTGGAGGGGGTTCAATCACCTTTAAACCTGGAAATGCAGCCTGCATTCAATTCGACTCCCTGATTGGCATCGGTCAGGGGAGCCTTAAATGGCACCTCAGTGCTCCATTGTTCTGAAATCTCAGTTCAAATGGGATTACTCAGTAGTTGAGACATTTTTAGCCTCGATTTTCTGCCAGGAGTGAGAGAATTCGCTCATCCGTCAACCGCTCAGCGATAAACTTTGCTGAACTGAAATCTCCGTAATTGCTGAACTCATGCGGAATTGAAACCACATAAGCTCCTGCTGCCACGCCAGAGCGGGTGCCGGTTTCACTGTCTTCCAGAACCAGCATATTTTCCGGACTGACCCCCATTTTTTCAGCAGCGGTCAGATAAATTTCCGGATGTGGTTTGCCGTGAGTGACATCCTCAGCAGTCAGGCTGATCGGGAAACGATGAATAATGTCAAACCGGGACAGCAGAGATTCCAGGTAAGGACGAGGTGAAGATGTAGCAACTCCCTTGGGGATATCCAGTTCTTCCAGGAAATCCAGCAGTTCAAACAAACCCTCCATGGGTTTCAGATGTTGATCCAGCAGGGAACGAAAAATTTCCTGGCTTTCTTCCCAGAGTTCCAGAGGATCTTCCGGCTTATCCAGGAACTGAGTGAGGTGTTCAAACCCCTCATGAGCACGTCGGCCCATCATTCCTCTCAGGATATCGGGGGTCATTTTTTTTCCGCGTCGCTGCAACAGGGCATCGCCTGAGAGGAAAAACACGTGTTCTGTATTAAACATGATGCCATCCAGGTCGAAGGCTACCGCCTGAATGGGAGGGAGTTGAGACATAAAATCACTCTTTGGTTATTTATTTAAAACAAGCTATCCGTTGAGCGTAGGATAGTTGTTCAAACGCAGTGGTTCAACTTGACCGGCTAAAATACCGGTTTTTGCTTTCGATAACTCAGATCGAGTAGCTCCATAGGATGCAAGACATGTAGAGGCTTTCTTGCCTGACGTATCTGAGAATCAATCTGGAGCGTGCAGCCGACGTTCCCACTGATGACCACTTCTGCCCCCGTATCGAGAATATTATTCAGCTTACGTTTGCCTAACTGATCTGCCATCTCAGGCTGTGTCAGATTATAGCTACCTGCTGCTCCACAGCAGATGGTGGATTCATTCAAGGGGATCAGGGTCAGTCCGGGGATCAGTTCCAGCAGTTTGCGTGGCTGATTCTGAACTTTCTGTGCATGCACCAGATGGCAGGCGTCGTGATAGGTTGCCTTGAGGGGGATCTCTCCTTCGGGGGCGATCGGCCCCAGTTCAAACAGGAATTCCGAAACATCCTTAAACTTGCCTGCGAACTGTTTCAGTCGTGCCGTCTGTTCAGCAGTGGGCCCCGAAATTTCCTCCGCGATATGCCCATAATCTTTGAGCATGGCTCCACAACCTGCGACATTCACAATAATGGCATCCAGATCTTCTTGATCGAAGGCTGCCAGATTCTGGAGAGCAAACTTCAGGGCCTCTTCGTCTGAACCGCTGTGGTAATGAATGGCGCCACAGCAGACCTGGCTTCGGGGAATGACCACCTCGCAACCATTGGCTTGCAGAACGCGAGCTGTGGCGCGATTGACATGGCTGTACATCGCTTCTGAAACACAGCCCGTAAACAGGGCCACGCGAGCTCTTTGGGTTCCCTGTGCCGGCAAGACTTCCGGTAGATCTGGTTCTACTGGCTTGAGACGTGGTAACAGGTTGTGCATCCGTTTCAGTTTCTGCGGCAGAAGCAGTGGAAGGCCGAGGATGTCAACCAGCTTGTCGAGTTTAAGGAACTGCATCACTCGGGCTGGCATCAGTGAGAGACGAATCCGGTTGGGATAGGGGAACAACCGGTACAGGATCCAGCGATGAAACCAGTCATTTTGTGCTCCCCTGCCCTGTTTGGCGTCAAGATGTTGCATGTCTACCCGGAACGGTTCGATCAATCTGCCGTATTGAACTCCGGAAGGACACGCCGATTCACAACTACGACAATCCAGGCAGAGATCCAGGTGACCTCGAACTGATTCCGAGAGTTCAACGCGTTGATCAACGACCGCACGCATCAGGTAAATTCGCCCTCGGGGGCTGTCATTTTCATTCCCTGTTTCCAGGTAGGTCGGGCAGGCAGCCGTGCATAAGCCGCAATGAATGCAGTCCAGAAACTTCTCATAGGGAATCTCAGATCCCGGTATTTCTGCAGGATCTTTGTCTGCTGTGGTTGTTTGAGAAAAGGCACTTCCGGGTTTCATGGGATAACTCTTCTGGGGTGAAGCTTACTGATTATGATTGTTTCAGAACTTGTGGATCAGGATTTCACCAGCTCTGTAAATCGTCGTGAGTTCAATAACTGCAGAGGATCTAATGCCTGTTTCAACTGCTGCATTAGTTCCCAGCCAGCGGGAGGCGAACAGAATAGCGGCAGCGATTCAGCCCAGTCAGATTCACACTGGTAAATGGTCAGGTAGCCGGTTCCTGGATCAATTACAGATTGCAGTTGTTCGAGAATCTGATTCACGTTTTCCAGTGAACTGGCAGAATCGGGTAAATGTCCGAATACGATTCCATCTGCTGCATGTGCCTGGACTGCGATATTCAGACTGGTAGCAGTTTCAATGAATGACATCATTTGTGATGGTAAGACAACGGCCTTCAGCGTTACCGGATCATCTGATGACGTTTGATACTCAGTCAAAGCGTTATATAACTGAGAGGCCTGCGATCCTTCAATAATCTGAGCATCGAGAGAGGAAAAGGCACGCCATTCATTAATAATCTGCTGCGCCTGCCACTTTACAACATTTTCCGGACCTTCATAGCAGATACAAACGGCATGATTTTCATTGGGAAGTTCAATCCGTGATTCGGCAGTAATCTGCCGAGCCGCTTTACTGTTGCAGTATTCAACAGCGGTTGGCCGGGTTCCCGATGTCACAATCGCTTCCAGTGCCTGATCGACACTCTGGCAGGAATCGAAGTCAAACCAGACCAGTTGCATGCACTCTGGTCTGGGACGCAAATTCAGAGAGACCTGGCTGATGACTGACAGAGTTCCCAGAGAGCCGACGAGCATTTTACCAAGGTCATAACCGGCGACATTTTTGACAACTCGACCGCCGGATTTGAACAGATTCCCCACTCCATCGACTGCCGAAATACCGATCACGTAATCACGGATCGTACCATAGGAGAAGCGTCGTGGTCCTGAAGTATTGGTGGCGATCACTCCACCGATGGTAGCCCGGTTAGACTGAGGTACGTCGATCGGCAGACGCTGTCCTTCGGCTGAGATGATCTCATTTAACTGGTCCAGTCTCATTCCGGCTTCGACTGTAATTGTCATGTCGCGGACCGGATAATCTACGACGCGATTCAATTGAGAAGTACAGATCAAAGGACCTGAATGACTGTCCGGGCAGCAGACAGCCAGAGAGGTACGGCCTCCCACCGGAAAAGTCTGTTTGCGGGCAGATGTTGCATTGTCACTCAGGAATCGACTCAATTCAGACTGGGATGTCGGAACAAAATCTTCCGGAGTACCGGAATGTGTGAGTGTCATAAATGGTCTTTCAATCGGTTGTGAGCATAACAGCAGCATGTCCTGCGGGGACATCAGATATAGTTGTTGATCAGTGCGGCGCCCGTCGACCGGGGTGTGATAAAGTGACTGCTGACTGCGATTCTTCTCCATGGGGAGGAAGTACCTTGTCGCGACTGCAGATCTGACGGGGATTGAAAATATTACGAACCTTCTCCATCTGGGAGAGGTCCGTTTCATTGAAGATACGACTCATAAAATTGATTTTCTCCACGCCAATTCCATGCTCGCCGGTCACACTGCCTCCCAATTCCAGACACTTTGAGAGAATCTCTTCACTGGCTTCCATTACCTGTTGAATCTGATCCTGATCGCGTTCATCAAACAGCAGAATCGGGTGCACGTTTCCGTCACCAGCATGAAAGACGTTCACAATTCTCATGCCATATTTCTGGCTGGTGGCTTCAATAAATTCCAGGATTTCCGGTAAGCGGGTTCGGGGGACGACACCATCCTGAGTACAATAACTGGGACTGAGTCGACCAATGGCTCCAAATGCCTGCTTGCGGCTTTTCCAGATCAAAAGCCGTTCCTCTGGAGTGTCTGCCCGCTGAATTTCCCGTAAGTTATGTGCATTACAGATCTCGACAATCCGTCGGGCTTCCTCATCTAAGGCGATTTCCAGTCCATCGACTTCGATTAGCAGTACTGCGCCCGCATCGAGCGGGAAACCAAAGTGAAAAGCTTCCTCAATCGCTTGAATGATTCCCTGATCCATCATTTCCAAAGCAGAGGGAATAATACCCGCTGCAATGATTTCCGAGATCGCCCGGGTCGCATCAGAGATGGTCTGGAACACTGCCAGCATAGTGCGGTGCGCCTCCGGATCGCGTGTCAGACGCACAATCGCTTTCGTGCAGATGCCGAAAGTTCCTTCATTTCCGACATAGACTCCATGCAGATCGTAGCCTGGTGTTTCTGCTGTCGGCCCTCCCAGATTGATTACCGATCCATCAGGGAGAACTGCTTCAAGTCCGAGTACGTGATTCGTCGTGACTCCATATTTAAGCGTATGCGGTCCACCAGAGTTAGTGGCGATATTTCCGCCGATGGTGCAAGATCCCTGACTGGATGGGTCCGGCGCGTAGTGGTAACCGGTGCCTTTCAGGGCATTGGTCAGATGCAGGTTCACCATCCCTGGTTCAACGATTGCGTAACGATCGCGTAGATTGATTTCAAGAATCTGTTTCATACGCGTCAGGACAATCATGACTCCCCCGCCGATAGGCAGGCAGCCCCCCGAGAGGCTGGTTCCCGCTCCTCGAGCCAGAAAGGGAACGTTAAACTGATTGCAGATTTTGACAATCGATGAGATCTGTTCTGTAGACGTTGGAAAAACGACGATGTCGGGGGCCGATTTATCAACGATGTAGCCGTCACATTCATAGACGAGTAGTTCATCTGCATCGTAGAGCAGGCTGTTTTTTCCTACGATTTGTGTCAGCTGTTGTATCAGTGAGGAAAACGGGCCGCTACCACGCTCCAGTTGTTCCAACACGGGAGCGACAAGATGCGAGGTCTGGTTGTCTGGGTCAACCATTGTGGGGCTGCTTTCAATGAATGATGAAAGGAAAATGCAAAATTCTATAACTGGTTATTGTAAAACAAAATAAGGTTAAGATTCAATTCCGGGAAACCTGCCAATTGGTTCCCAATTTTGGAAAGAAGAGTGTTCTTCCAGCTGGGCAAATTATCAATGGAGTAACTCAATGAGGTTATTTTGAATTCACCCAGATTGGGCTCGACCATGCCATTTCCCCGTTGGATTGAATAACGCGTACATAGTACCAGTCAGCCTGGTTTCCGTCACCCGCGTCCGTGAAATCAAAGTCTGTTTCCCATTGATTCTGAAAAACAACCCGGTGCAGCATCGCAGATTCCCAGGGAAACGGACGTGTAAACAACATTTCATTACTGACGGTCAACTCACCCAGAGTCTGAGTGAGCTGGCAATCACTGGGTTGGGTGCATTTTACGCTGACTTTTGTCTCTTCATTTCCTTGAATTCGCAGCACGATTGCTTTCTGAGACCAGTCGTCAACCTGATGTTTCAGTGCTGTAAACGACTGGACGATCAGCCGATTTGATGAAACATCCAGGATTTGATCTCGACGGAATTCATCGAAGGGCCCCGGTGTGAAACAGGGTTGAAACTGCTGAATCTCGCCTCCATCCACATGTATGGCAAAATTCCAGTCTGCTGTCCCTCCCCAGCCCAGTGCGGGCCACGGTCCCCAGCCATATTCGAAACGGAGAACAACTGGATGATTCCAGGACTGGTTATCAGGAATGTTGTCGACGGGAAAATCACGATGAATCACACGGCCGTTTTTCAGGACTTCGACCCGGTCGATTTCATCCCAGCCTCGCACGTGGACTTTGATACGGCGATCAGGGGTGAATGAGAGCTCCTGTCCCATCATCTGATCATTCAGGAAAAAGTCGAGTTCAATGCGGTCACCAGTTACCGCATACGTGCGACGATTGCGGATCGCGTCAAACAAGGCTTCTCGAGACAGTTCGGTGGCTTTGATGGCTGCCAGGCCCTCGCGATATCCACCGGGATGTCCGAGGTGATCGTCGGTGCTGGCAATGACTCCCAGTCGGTATCCCTGATTGAGATAGTACTGCAGCGTGTGCTTTGTCCAGCGTCCCCCCTCTGTATGTCTCTTATACGGAAAAGGAGCCCGATCATGTTCAGCGCAACCCCATTCTGAATGAATTTCCAGGACGGGTGACACTTCGGGGGCCAGTTTCGTCGCGTCAAAACCACGGTGTCCCAGTCGATTAGCAGGGTGATGTGGAATCAGCAGGCAACCCCGGTTTCGTGCAAATTCCTGTAGTTCAGCCAGATCTTCGATCAGTTCGTAATCTCCGTTGAGATCCGGATAAAGAATGTGATAGTCCCCCTCCTGAGTGCCATGTCGCTCATAGCCTAGAATCGTGACAAACTCCCCTGGTCTGTCGAATTCTCTGGCAAGCTCAACCACTTCCGGCCAGCGGGAGCGGGCTATATGAAATCCATTCTTCCATTTGTGGGATATTTTGCCATCATATTCCACAATATCAGGCCAGTAGGAATGGGGAGTGAAAGCGTAGAAATCGAGATGGTTCCGGGCGATTTCAAAAGAGCGATCCAGAGAACCCTGGGCATAGCCCACATGGTTGTGGTTATGCAGGTCTCCGAAATAAGTCTTGTATTCTGTGGTCATGGATTTGGCGCTTGTGCATTGCTTTGTTTGAAGGAATCAGAATCTCTCACTTCAGAGTATCTTGCAGCGGAGTGTTCTACAAATGGCATTTACTGATTCTAATCTAAATACAGACTTAATCGTGTAAAACAGAGCTTCAGCGCGTCCATTTCAGCCATTTCATCAAAAGGGACTTCAGAAATGGGGTAAGACGAGTGCGGTTAAACTGATCCCCGATTTTACGAATCGCATCCGCCTGAGTTGGATAAGGGTGAATCACGCTGGCTAACTTTTTAAGACCGGTCCCGCTCTGCATAGCCAGGGTGATTTCAGAAATCAAATCACCCGCATGTGCTGCGACGATCGTTGCACCTAGAATCTTATCTGTCCCCCGTTTGACATGAACCTTTACAAAACCGGCGGTTTCATTATCCAGGATCGCTCTATCGACGTAGTCCAACTTCTGGATAAAAGTGTTGACGGGAATACCTTTTTCTCTGGCTTGATGCTCATGGAGTCCCACATGTGCTATTTCTGGATCAGTATACGTGCACCATGGGACGATCAGGCGACTGGCTTTGCTTCTGCCAGGAAATAGCGCATTGCCTATCACCAGCCGAGCCTGAAAATCAGCGTTGTGGGTAAACTTTAGGTGAGAGCAGATATCCCCTGCACCATAAATATCCGGGTTTGTGGTCTGCAGGTAGTCATTGACGATCACACCAGACAGTGGATTGTACTCAACTCCGGCCCGTTCCAGTTCAAGACCTTCAACATTAGGAGCTCTTCCGGCTGCGATCAGGACTTCATCGACTTCCAGCTTGATTGTCTGCCCGGCCGTTTCAATCGTCAGAAGTTTTTCCTGTTCGTTCTCAGAGACCAGAGAGGTGCTGGCATTGAAGACGAGTTTAACACCATCTCGTTCCAGTTGGTGCTGAATGATTTGGGCAGCATCTTTATCTTCCCTGGAAAGAATCTGCGCATGAGATTCGATGAGTGTGACCTGTGAACCAAAGCGGGCAAAGGTCTGTGCGAGCTCACAGCCGATTGGTCCACCACCGATGACTGCCAGTCTGGATGGAAGTTCTGTCAGAGAAAAAATATTCTCATTCGTCAGGTAGTTGATGTTTTTGATGCCGGGAATGTCGGGGACCGCAGGACGTCCTCCCGTTGCGATCACGGCCTTTTTGAAGTGAAGTGTCTGCTCCCCGATTTTGATTGTTTTGCGGTCAAGAAAATGGCCTTCACCCAGAAAAACATCGACACCCAGTTCCTGAAAACGACGAGCTGAGTCGTGATGGCTGATCTCGGCTCTTAATTTCCGCATACGCCGCATCACCTCCTGAAAATTAACAGAGGCGGCTTCGGGGGCCAATTCGATCCCCAACTCTTTTGAATTCAGAATGCTGTGTATGGTTCTGGCAGAAGAGATGATCGCTTTCGAAGGGACACATCCGGTATTCAGGCAGTCTCCCCCCATGAGACCTCGCTCAATTAATGCGACTTTCGCTCCCAGGCCAGCAGCTCCCGCCGCTGTTACCAGACCAGCGGTTCCCGCTCCGATGATCACCAGATTGTAGCGTCCACTGGGGCTCGGATTGGACCAGTCGGCGGGATGAACTTTTTTGATCAGATCCTGATTGAATTCATCATCGGGAAGTAGCTGAATACGATCGGTCATGCTCGTTTTCTCTGTCCTGAGTCAGAATGTTTTATTTGCGCTGTTGAAAGCGTTGAGCGATGAGTTTTACCAGAAACGGAAAGGTGCCCAGTAAAATGAATGCGAATATGAGTTGAGGCGTCAGGATGCCTTTCGCGCCGTGTTCAGACAATTCCTGCAGGGTGGGAAAGCTGGTACCAGCATAAACGAAGACGGCGGTCCCGGGAAGCATACCTGTCTGGCTCACCCACCAGAAGGTCGAGATTCGGATTGTTGTCAGGCCCATAACGACATTAATCAGAAAGAAGGGAAATGCGACTACGAGACGCATGAAAAAGAGGTAGAACGCACCCTCTTTTTCAAACTGCTGATTGATCTGCTGAAATTTATTCTGGTAACGGGATTGAATCGAGGCTCGGAATAAATAGCGACTGGTTAAGAATGCCAGGGTGGCCCCCGTTGTGGAAGCGAAGCTGACCAGAATCAGTCCTTTCCAGAATCCAAAGAACCAGCCATAGGTCAGCGTCAGTGGCACTGCCCCAGGTAATGAAAGCCCCGTAATCCCCGCATAGATCAGATAGGCGACGAGGTAGATTGAAACCGGATGCTGAGCTGCAAACTGTTTCCAGTAACTTTCCTGGGAAGCGAAGTATTCGAGTGTCAGCCGGTCCCGGAAAAAATAATAACCCAGCCCGATGACACAAGCGAGAATCAGAAATACCACCAGGCGAACAAAGCCAACTACAAGTTGATGTTGCTCAGATTGATGATCAGACTGTTCTGGCTCAGGACCCGCAGCGTTCACCTGAAAGATTCCCTCTGATCTAAAGAGGTTGGCTTGATGATTCTGACCCCGATCACAACAATCGCGATGCTGTATGTCGAACTGCGCTGACGTTTAAAGTCCGTCGATGCAGGTCAACTAAAGAATCGCCCGGATCTTTTCCAGAAACTCTTTGTTGGTTGGGAATTTCTTGAGCGTGCTGCTCAATTGCTCCATGGCTTCAACAGGATTTAAAGAGATCAGACTTCTACGAAGCATGGTGACCCCTTCGAGGGCTTCCGGTTCGAGAATTTTTTCTTCGCGTCGCGTCCCGGACAGCGTGATATCAATTGCTGGGAAGATACGTCGGTCGGAAAGTTCCCGACTGAGGACCATTTCCATATTACCGGTTCCCTTGAATTCCTGGAAAATCACTTCATCCATTCGGCTGCCGGTATCAATCAGGGCTGTGCCCAGAACTGTCAGCGAACCACCTTCATCAAAGCGGCGGGCGGTTCCAAACATTTTCTTGGGAATGTCCATTGCTTTCACATCCAGACCACCGCTCATGGTCCGGCCGGTATTCCCAACCCATTTGTTGAAGGCACGAGCAGTTCGGGTGATACTGTCCAGCAGGATGAAGGCATCTTCACCGGCTTCCGCCAGACGCTTTCCCCGCTCGAAGATGAGCTGACTGGTGCGGACATGGCTTTCAACATCCCGGTCCATTGAAGAGGAAATGACCTCGCCTTTAATGGAGCGTTGCATTTCGGTGACTTCTTCAGGTCGCTCGTCGATCAGCAGGACCATCAGGCGGATTTCAGGATGATTCTTACTGACAGCTTCAGCAATATCCTGGAGCAACATTGTTTTACCGGTTCGAGGAGGTGCAACAACTAGAGCACGTTGTCCCTTTCCGATGGGTGTCAGGAGATCCATCACCCGCATCGTGATCGGCATGGGGCCTGTTTCGAGTCTGATCTGCTCGAATGGGTTGATCGGTGTGAGCTCATCGAAGGGTTTGATTTCCATGTACTCTTCGATAGTGCGACCATCGATGGTTTCGATACTCTTCAGGCGAGGCCCCTGCCCTCTGGTGCCCGGACCAACTTCGCCCCGAATCAGGATACCTTCACGTAGATTGTGCTTTTCAATCAGTGAGCTGGAAACAAAAGCATCGGAATCCTGAGCTTTGTAGTTCACTTTGGGGTCCCGGATGAATCCGTATGCTTTAGGGTGTAGCTCCAGAACACCTTCAATAACACCTGTGACATTTTCATTGGCGGCAGGTGATGTAGAACGAGACCGGCGTTGTTGAGGCTTGGCACCGGTACGCGAACGGCCTCCCCGGTTATTGCCAGAGCGACCGCGATTGTTCGCTCCCTGTCCCTGGCGTCCCTGAGGATTGGGAGTGTCTGATTTTCTTCTCCGTCTCCGACGACGGCGATTGCCTCCAGATTTATCGCCGGAGCGGTCATTGTCTGTCTGGTTGGCGCTGGGCTCGTCGTTTATGGAATCAGCAGGAAAATCTGACATGTTTTCATCTTCTCTTTCAGTGTCTGCTTCAGTAGAAGAGTGAGGGTTTTCGAATAGCTCGAGGTTATCTTCTGCCTTACGATGATATTCGTCCTGCAGTGATTCAGTTTCACTTTGTTCGACATTTTCCTCGGCAGGTTTTTCCGCTTTTTTGCGTGTCCTGGTAGTTTTTCGACGGGTGGTTTTTGGTTTATCTGAAGTTTCAGAACTCTTTGCAGCCATACAGAAACACCAAATGATAATAAAGAAGTAAAGAAGTAATTAGAGATACAACTACGGCACTCACATGACACGACCAGCTCGATACATGGTTTCAAATCAGACCACTGATAGCGCGAAGCTCACAGGGAGACTGAAAAGTAGCTGGCATTCTTCTGAATGTGCCGATTCTTTATTCAGCGGAAACCGACTCGAGTCAATTCTTACGATTATGACCTGGTCTTGATCTCATGAAGAAAGATTCACACTGGGAAATCGTTCGCCCGCTTCAGGACTCGGCCGTCTTGGCCTGTTATCTTCCCGTATTAGGAGGGTCATCGCTTTGGCTATTGTAAAGAGATGAGGCCCTGGCGTTGAGAACAGCGAACTTGCAATGACTGTTGACTCAAGCCTCTGTTAGGTGATGGTCTTGCCGATATCCTTTCAGGCAAAAATTATGGTCAAAACTGATACTAGAAATTCAATCGTTTCTTATGAACTCCGTCAACCGATAAATGGTTGCTAATACGGAACTTTTAAATGTTTTACTTGTGAGACAATCTCACTTTATTTCGTCAGAGGACTCCAATGAATTGGGAGAATAAAATAGACCCAATCCTTAAGCCAGCTTGCTGTTTCGAACATAAATCAACCCCCGGGTTGAATCATTGGTCGCATCTTAGACCAACAGAAAGCAAGGCTGTCTACCTCAGGGCAGATACGCAAAGTCTCTTAAAGTGCATCCAGAAAGAGAAAAACTTTCAAGAAGAAGCATTCCCGAGCAAATCGGGAATAGTGCTGTTGAGGAACTGACGACCCGCTGGTAACGACTCAACTCACTTAAAAGCCAAATTGGTAACCAGTGAAATTAAATACTCACTGGGTGCTGGAAATTTGATCTCAAAAAGCGGGAGAGATCCTCAGTGAAAATAACGGCTTACCAGAGATTGCTTAGTTAGTAGTGTTTATCAAAACCTACATGTAGCGTCAATACTAATCGGTTTGGAAGCCAAGTCTGTTAACATCATAACTTATCGTCAATTAAAGTCAATTGACTATTCTGTTTCTGACGAATGTTTTGTTCAGTCAGGCCGGAATGCAGTAATTATTCATTGTTGAGCCCATTTGTTGCTTCAGAAATAGACTTGATGTTTAAGGTTCCAGATCGTCAGGCAATCCCTGAGGATAGGTGCGTTGGATGTAATCACGAATACGCTGGATTCGGTTCCCCGGGTCAGGATGCGTACTGAAAATTTCCGGTTGCCTCCCTCCCCCTGCAGAGCGTTTCAGAATCTCCATGACCCCTGTCATGGCATAGGGGTCGTAGCCTGCCATGACCATGAGTTTGATCCCCCAGCGGTCTGATTCCAGTTCGTCGCTACGACTGTATTTCATATTTACCATGGAGCCGATCATTTGTGCCATCTGGGCACTGCTGGCATCTCCGCCTGCCACGCCTGCAGCTCCTACCAGCCCCTGCGTGAATTCCTGTTGGGCCATGTGCTGTGCTCCATGTCGCGACAAAACATGCCCCATTTCATGTCCCAAAACTCCTGCCAGCTGTCCTTCGGTTTCAAGTTGTCGAAACAGGCCGGCGGTAATAAATATCTGCCCCCCAGGTAAGGCGAAAGCATTGATTACCTGGTTGTCATTAAGCAGGTGGAAGTCAAATCGGTAGGGGTTCCTGCGCCCCTGTTTCCTCAAAGACGCATTCAGACTCGCCAGCAGTTTTTTACCCACTCGATCAACGTAGGCCTGTGCTTCCTGATCCGGATGCTCGCCATGATGCTGATCCAGAATCGCAGGGAGAGCCTGTAGTCCCAGTGCGATTTCCTGTTGCTCAGTCAGAGCGACCCGCTGGCTTTCCCCTGTGATCTCATTGACATCGGATTTCATCAAAAACGAAATCAATGAGAACAGCGCGATCCCGGCTGCGACAACCAGTCGCAGTTTCAGAGAAGAATCATGTGATCCATGTCCCGTGCGAATATACCGCGGCATCGAAAGTAATTCCTGAATACATGCTTTAAATAAAATAGAGTTGGAAGTGAGAAGAATTTTAACATGCAGTTCAGAAAAGACATCTGAGATTAATAAAATATTTCAGTCGGGTCGCGGAGCAATCAAATAGCTCCGTGAGGGCTCTTCCAGGCTATGGATATAGTGCCAGATGGCCTCAAACTGTCGGCGAGCATCACCGTTCAGGATTGTGGAAATCTTTGTCGTTTCTCCGTCTGCGGAAAGTTTCGGCATTTTGGTTGAGATGTCAAATCGAGGAGGATCAAGGACGAATCGATGATAATATTCCGGAGTCAGGCGTTCGCGAATATGCACAAAATTGATTCCGGGAGCGATTCTGGTTTTCTCATCTCCCGAAGGCTGCAAGTCCCCTATACCGTGGCACTGACGACAGTCGAGTGCCTGTCTGGTGGTAAGCTGCTTACCTTTGTCAATCAGTGTCTCATGCTTTACCTGTAGGCTGGAGGCAAGGTGAGAGTTAGTTTTTGAAGGGATGCCATGTTCCTCTCGGAGTCCCGCAGCCAGCAGATGGGCGTGTGCTGGAAATTGAGGCATACGGGATTTCAGCCAGGGACGGGGACGCCATTTGATTTCGCCCGCCAGAAAGGACTCCAGCCATCCCGATTTCAGTTTCTCCCCCGCCCAGGTCAGAGATGGTAAGGGTTCTGGAGGTAAGCCAGACTCCCCCTCATCAACGACAATCATGGCCCGCGGGCTCTGGATTGTATCGCGGTGATGGCAGGCGACACAGTTCAACTGTTTCGTCCAGCGATCTGAGATTTCGGGGAAATTCCTCTGTTGTAAGGATTCAGTTCCAAAATGCAGGAAGGCCTGGATCGACTCTTTTTCAACTGTAGTGAGGTTGAATTTGGGGATACCACGAGCGACTTCATTCGCTTTTGAGAGACAGCCATTCACAGTTGGCTGGCTGGTCAACACAGAGCGTTTGAGGGTGAGTGGCTGATCATCTCCCTGCAGGGAGCCGTGGCAGCGGGCACAGCCCAGCGTCTCATAGTATAGTTTTTGTCCCCGCTGTGCCGATCCAGCCGGGGGGATCATGGCGCTCGGGATTTTGCCTTCCGAACGCTCGATCAGAAAAGCCGCTAATTCCGCTGACTCTATTGGTGTTAATCTAAAGTCTGGCATCCTGCTCCAGGGGTGGTGAAGATGTGGTAACTCTAAAAAACGAGCCAGTTGCGAGTGACTGAATTTTCGTTTGATTAATGCCAGAGAGTGTCTCTGGTATTCGTCGGCTTGGGAAATATCTGTATTGAAGTGATGGCAGTTGATACACCCCAGATCCTCGAAGCGTTTCGCGCCAGATTCTGCTAACTGCTCAGGGCCTGGAGCATCCGAGTTCAGGGGCAACCCGGGTTCGGAACGAACAGGTTTAGTAGCCCGCGATACAAACCAGGCTGTCAAGTCTGCTGCCTGCTGAATCGTCTGTTTTGAATCCGGGGGGCCTGACAGGTGAGGCATTCGGGTATCTGGTTTCAGGCTGTGTGGGTTGCGTAGCCAGTGAAATAGCCAGCGTTTGCTAATCCGGTTTCCAATATTATCAAGGTTGGGAGGAGGCTGGTTCAGTTCAGGCATCCTCGACAGGGATTGCACTGATGAAAGCTGCTCAGCGTCAAAGGTGAACCCTGTTGAGTTTTCCTGGTTAACCCCGTGGCAGGTGTGACATTTGAATTCTGCGAATAACGCCCGCCCTGCCCTGATCTGTCGCATTTTCTCCAACAGCCGATCATCGCTTAAATGAGTTAGAATGGTGGGAGGCACGGGTTCGGTGGCAAACTGAGAACCACGCCAGAGGATTCGTAAACGGGCGTCACCCTTGAATGGACTCTGGTATTCCAGCCGAATCCGGTTATAGCCTTTTTCCAATGTAACTGCAGCGGGTGAGGCTTGTTTGAGATCAGTTCCTTCTGCTTTCAGAACAGGTTTCTGATTGATTGCCATGCGACAATTTCCACTGCCTTCCATACTGAAATGGTACTTTCCGGACAGGGGGACCTGCAGAAAACCTTCTGCTGTGGCTGAGAATGTTCCGGGTTTAAGAAAAGGGGTGACCGGTTCGTTTTTATTGACCGTCAGGGCCAGCATGCGGGATGGGCGTGCGTCTTCGTTTGTCTCTGATTTGGCATTCTCCTGATGGAATTTCCAGAGAATACCTGGTTTCAGTTGCTGACGCTGCGTGAGTGTCAGTAATTGCATTTTCTTACGACGAGTCAGCTTCTCCGAATCCATTTTCTGTGTGGATACGGTGTTGATTGTGTGGTAGTAGGTTTGTTTCAGGTCTGTGCCTGTCTCAGAAGTCAGATGGTAAGAAATGCCCATCTGCATTACAGGTTTGACGGACGGGAGTTCCAGGAAGACAGTTCGCTGATCGGGTAATAAAGTCGCAGAAAGGACTTCCACCTCATCTCGTCCCTCAACCTGTGGGGCGGAGACTCGGTATTCCGGAGAGCCATAATTTTGAGACCAGAGGTAATTCCACTGCTGGATCGCATAGTTGTTCGGATTCTCTGCAGTTTTCCTTTCCAGTGCATTGGAAAATATCAGAGAGATCCCGTTCTGCATCGTTTTGACAGCGACAGGGAGATCGACAGGCTGACCTGTGTAACGTACGCGCTGCAGGCAGCCATCTTGTACCGCATTGGTCACCCAGCCTTTCATGCCGCTGACATAGAGTTGTCCATCCCGGGGGCTGAATCTTCCCCGCATTACGCCTGAATCAAAATTCAAGGGGAGCGTTAAAGTACCACCCTGAGATTGCCCCTGGATTACCTCTCGAAGTGCCAGCATGATTTTGCTCTGACCATAAGAAAGGTGCAGCAACTGGTTTTGGAGAGGTCCCCACTCACGACTGGTGACCCAGACCTGGCCGCCGCTCGAATTGTCCTGCAGGCGAGGGATCCAGCATAACGGCCGATCGTACCCCAACGGACGTTCTGTCGTTATACGTGGGCCGCCATATCCGTAGTATCCCCCGGGACTGATTTCGGTGATGTTTGAGGCGGGAGTCCAGTTACCTTCCTGGGGAGAAGCTGTGATGATATTCCCAGGCCCGATTCCCATCCCGTTAGGATTTCGGAAGCCGGAAGCGATACGATTCAACTGGCGGCCATTCGAAGAAACCTGCATCACTCCCTGTTGGGCATGCATGAAATAGAAGTTGCCGAAAGAGTCAGTCTCCAGGCAGGTGACATAATCATGGCCTCCGGGCGACGTGGAGTACTGATTATGAAAACATTCATAGAAATCTGCTTCGTCATCCAGATTCTGGTCGTGCAGGATCGTAATTTGATCCCGTCCCAGCACATGAATTTTATTCTGCACAACTTTGAGTCCCAGGGGCTGAAACAGACCGGTCGCAAAGCGTTTCCACTTCAGGTTCTTCAGGTCCTGGTCGACCCCCTTTACCAACCAGATATCACCATGTACGGTGGCGACAGCCAGGTCTCCGTTATCCAGAAAGTCGTGACCGCTGATGAAAAAGAGGGCTCGATAAGGATTTTCGAAGGGGATAGAAATTGTGTCCACGACATAGGGAGCGTCATCTATGCTGACGACTCCTTGTGTTCTCAGGAGTTCATTCCAGCGGGACGGCCCCGGGATGAGCAGTGGCTGTAAGGAAGCCGATGTCAGACTGGGAGTGGGGTGCTTTTGCAGAGTATCCTGGGCCGTATTGATTTGATAGAAGATGGTGAAATGCTGTGTGGATTTTCGGGGTGGAATTTCAAAGACCGCAGTTTGCGTTTTTCCATTGCCGATGATTCGGGGCTGGATTTGGTCCCAGCCGTCACATCCAATGGTAAAGGGAGACTGTGGATCATTAGAAATAAACAGCCGGCTGCCGCCAGGTACTGTTTTCACCTGGCTGGCGTCCGCAATGTGCAGTTGCAGACTTTGGCTACCTGGCCCGATTTCAAATGACCGGGTAAAACAATGGGTGCCTTGATTCTTCAACAGCCAGGGGGACTCGTAAACAGTCGTCTCACCGATTTGATATTCCAGCGTGACACGGTCCCGATTGACGTGTGAGCCGAGAAATCGACAGGGGTATTCTGGACTCCAGCCGGGACCCTCCTGCGTCGAAAAGTGAATCGTTCCCTCCGGAGCCGGGGCCCGGATCAGTCCGAAACGCTCCGGATATGGTTTCAGGAAGCCCCCAGTCCAGAGACCACGCAGTTTACAGTGTCTGGTATCATAACAGGCGGTCCCTGCCTGCTGGTTACCGACCCGGATTGAGAGTCCCTTCTTAACGGGACCTGAGGGGAGAGGCACAATACTGGCCAGCCAGTTACCTATGTCTGTCTGTTGCCAGCGGTTGTCCTCGGTCGCCTGGACTGGTTGTTCAAAGCCGACCGATTCTTTGCCCCAGTGATCACGGACCTCTTTTTTTTTAACTGGTTCCTTTTGAGAACCCTGGGTTCTGGTTTCCAGGGGAATGAGCTTACCAGAGGCTTCTTCAAGTGTGTTTAAGTCTTTGCCTGTCTCATCAAATGAGAACAGAATCAGCGTTTCGGCATCTGTTTTGAGAGGTTTGGGGGGCACCTGTGTGAAATCACGCGCCCCTTTGGTAATCCGTAATTCATCCAGCAGGCCGTCACTGAAGATTGACTTCTCTACCAGGCCGCCGATCCGAAGATTTCCCGAGGCGATCTCTGTTTGTTTTGGAGCAGGCAGCGAAGCTTCGAGTTCTCGCTTACCATCGACAAACAACTGAATACGGTCAGGTTCCAGGATCATGCCCACGTGATGCCATTTCTGGTCACAGATGTTGACCCTGGTTTTATATTCGCCTCCCTGCCCCGGGAGATACACGCTGTAGAAACCGCTGCGGGCATAAGAATACATCTCCCAGTGGGCCGGGTTGCTCTTCTTGCTGGAGGCGAGGAAGACATTAAATCCTGATTTCGAATTCAACTTGACCCAACAGTCAGCACTCAGATATTTCGATTTTTGAATTGTTTTAGTGGGAATGGAGATCGAACCTGCATTGGTATTGAGTGCCTTTCCCCACTTACCCGGACCGAGCAGAGAGACCGAATTATTGCTGGCTGGTTTCTCAGGGGGACGTTTGAGCTCGAGTATGTCTCTCCCCGCTGCCCAGGCTGTCGCCCGTCGCAGGATTTCACAAGCTTCAAAGGAGTCATACGTTTTTTCGCTGTGTCCCAGCAGTGTCTGGAAAATGCGTCCCTTACCGTAATGATAGGTCCAGGCCAGCGGCTCCCGTTTTCCGGTTACTTTAGATTTGGCCGTAATGATAGGTTCAACGGGCTCCGTGCCAGCCTGTCGAAAATAGAGTTCGTCGGTTACGGGGAAATTCTGCAGATTGTGCGTCAGCGGGTGAGAGTCATCAGTGATCAGCACTTCAAAATTTCCGAACGCATCGTGGCCGCTTTTCTGTTCCCCTTTTCCGTCATGGTTCCAGACCCGCCTGACGATTTTACGATACTCCGGCCAGTCAGATTCCCCCGCTTTGGGCAGCGAGAAATGAAAGGCGCCGTTGGCGAAGTGAATCAGGATCAGCCCCCCTCCTTTCTGAAGGTAATTCATAAAGGCGGTTCGCGATGCCTCACTTAATGGGGTTCCATCGTGCCAGTTGGTATAGTTTTGAATGATGACCTGGTAGTCTTGCAGAGGCTTTTGTGAGAGTTCTTCAATGTCATTTGAGACATCGACCTTGATACGAGGATCCCGCTCCAGCAGTTGTTTGATCGCAGGAGTTGTTTTTTTCCAGTTATGCCAGGTGTGTGCTTCGTTGCCTGCTAACATCAACACGCGAAGCGGGCGATCATCCACAAACGCAGGTGTTGTCCCCTCGATTCCTGTGAGGGCCGAGGTGATTTCCGCATGCGTATAATAGCGTGCTTCGACACCCTGTGCCGGGACTGATGCTTGCGCTGACCAGACAATCGCGTTGAGAATGAATTTGCGAAACGCAGCGTTCTGCCAGTTATCGTAAAAGTGGCCGCAGGTGGTCCCGAAACCACGTCCTCCGTTTTCACGTTCTTTTGCCCAGGCGACGACATTCCCCTGCTCTGCTCTTCCTTGCAGGGCAGGAACTTCCAGGAGCGGGATCAAACGCGGGTCATTCTGCTGAAAACGGAGATTGAAATAGAACTCCTCGCGCATTTCAAACGGCTTGACGCCTCGGCAGATTGGATGGTCTGCATAGGGAAGTTCTACAGGGGCTTGCAGGGTTTTAATGGCAGAGTACCATTTACGGACCCCGTTCTCCTCCCAGTCAAAATAGCCCCCTGACCAGTTTTGGATCTGTTTTGAGTACTGGTCCGGTGCGAATGTCGAGAAATGAAAGGTCAGAAAGCCACAACCTCGGTCGATCTGCCTCTGAATCTGCTGCAGGTGCTCCTGGTTTGCAAAGTGAGGAGCTTCGGTAAATTTCTCACCGTCCCGGCCATCGGAAATGACCATGATGGTGTCTGCATCATTCAGAGTGGCGGGATTTTCAGGCCAGCCATCAAGGTGGTACTCGACACGAACCTGATCCTGTATATTGGAATTGTCCAACATGACTTTGAGTAACTTAACCGACCAGGGGTAGTCATGGATTCCATTTCCCACGGGACCATGGCTTTTGGGGCCTGCGATCAGGACCACTTTCTTCTTGTGAGTTTTTTCCACCTGTGACTCAGCGGCATCGGCAATGGTCGAACTGGAAAACAGGCATACGCAGAAAGTGAGAATGAGTGCTCGATAACAGGTCACGATAATTGTTCCTCTGGTTTTCTAAGCTGGACCTGGCAATCCCATGCGGGACAAGTGCCAGAAATTACCGGTTGACGTTCATGGAACTATCCCAAATTCTACAGCGAAGTTATGGAAAAGACTTTCGTTACAGGAGAAGATTATTTGTACCTCTCTGGAATTGTTTTCCTGTTTCAGCACTGACATTCCTGAAGTTCGGAATTGCGAGAGGTTTGGGGATCGTACATGATAGCCTTGCAAAGCTACTCTGGGCCAAATTTATCTGAATCCATATTAGCATACAGGTTGAGCAGTATGAAATTAAAAAGCGTCTCACTATTTATTCTGGCATTCTCCCTTTTCAGTAATCGGGTTCAGGCCGCAGATAAACAACAGGACCGAAAACCGAATATTCTCATCATTCTCTGCGATGACCTTGGGTATGGTGATTTGGAGTGCTACGGTCACCCGCACATCAAAACGCCACACTTGAATCAGTTGGCAGCACAGGGAATGCGGCTGACAGACTGCTATGCCAGTGCGCCGGTCTGTTCCCCTTCCCGTGCAGGATTGCTGACAGGACGGACTCCTAATCGACTCGGGGTATATGACTGGATTCCAGAAGGGCATCCGATGCACCTGAAGCGCGAAGAGTCCACTATTGCCCAACTGCTCCAGCAGGCGGGGTATGACACGGCACATGTCGGGAAGTGGCACTGTAATGGACTGTTCAATTCCAGCGAACAACCTCAGCCGGGCGATCATGGTTTCAGGCACTGGTTCAGTACCCAAAATAATGCGATACCTACTCACGAAAATCCGGTTAATTTCGTCAGGAATGGGGAGCCTGTCGGAGAAATCGAAGGTTTTTCCTGCCAGATAGTGGCGGATGAGGGAATTCAGTGGTTAGCAGAGAAGCGTGACAAAAAGAAACCGTTCTTCCTGCATGTCTGTTTTCATGAGCCGCATGAGCGGGTTGCATCTCCTCCCCAATTGGTCAAACAGTATCTCAATCGAAGCATCTATGAGGATCAGGCTCAGTATTTTGCCAATGTGGCCAATATGGACGCTGCTGTGGGCCGCTTGATGAAAACACTGGACGAACAGCAACTCTCGGAGAACACTTTTGTCTTCTTTACGTCTGACAATGGTCCTGAAACATTAAATCGCTACGGCAAAGGGTCACGTCGCTCCTGGGGATCACCGGGCGTTCTTCGGGGGATGAAATTGCACATCTATGAGGGGGGAATCCGGGTCCCTGGCATTCTGCGCTGGCCCGGTCGTATCACACCCGGGCAGGAGAATACGACTCCCGTCTGCAGCGTGGATTTGCTACCTACCCTGTGCGCGATGGCTGCCGTTCCATTACCCGACGAACGGCCACTGGATGGGGCGAATCTGCTGCCGCTGTTTTCTGGAAAACCAATTCAACGAACAACGCCTCTTTTCTGGAACTACTATCGTGCGAACAGCACTCCCCGCATCGCGATGCGTGAAGGAGACTGGAAGGTAGTGGCCCACTGGAGTGGACCAGAGGGGATTCTGCCTTTGGGGAACAATGTGAACTCGATTTCACAACAGTTCATCAAAAATGCAAAGCTGAACAAATTCGAGATCTACAATCTGAAGCAGGATATCAGCGAGCAGCATAATCTGGCCTGGCAGGAACCGGATCGCCTGAAGGAACTGAAGCAGAAGCTGGTTGAAAAGTATTCTGCTGTTCAAAAAGAAGGTCCTGTCTGGGATACTTCAGACTATGAGCAAGGACGGGAAAAACGACTGTTTCCCCAGAAAACGAAGCAGTGAGTTACAGTAGTGCCCAGAGCCACCAGTGAAATTACGGGCTTTCCTGCCTGATCGGCAGGGTTTCCCTATTCTCAGCAGCCCACCTGCCTGCTACAGTGAAAGCTCTATTAAAAACAGCTCTGCTGTGTGTCTTGCCTGCTTTCGCTTTATGGAACCGACATGCAACATTTTAAATACTTCAAACGACTGCTTTTCATTTGCCTGCTGGGTGTAGTGATTCCCGTACAGGCTCAAGTCCAACGGCAACCAGGTTTTCAGCCGCAGGTGTTTGCGCTGACGAATGCCACTGTGACGACGCGTCCTGGTACTACAATCAAGAATGCCACGGTGCTGGTGCGGGATGGATTGATCGAAGCCGTTGGAGCTGATCTAACTCTACCTGGAGACGCAGAGGTCGTGGATTGTCAGGGAATGCAGGTCTATCCCGGATTTATAGATGCTGCATCCGCAGAACTGCTTGATAAAGACATTAAGCATCCAAAGCCAGAGGAACGCAAAGTCGACTTCGGCCGCTATGCTCTGGCAGCGACCCGACCGGATAATCGAAATTACCTCAGTCCCGAGTTCCTGGCGAATCGGGCTATCACATCCAGGAAAAATAACTTTTCTGATTATCAGAAGGCTGGTTTCACAGCAGTCCATGTACTTCCACTGGGTAAGATCGCCAGTGGTCAGGGAACTCTGATCTCCACCAGCGAATTGCCTGTCAGAGAAGCGACCCTGCTGGAAACGACCCTGGGTTCATTTCGTCTCTATGCACCGCATGGAGATGTATACCCGACTACGTTGATGGGCGCGGTCGCACACCTGCGTCAGTCGTTTCTGGATACACGTCACTATGAACAGCACTGGAATATTTATCGGGACAAGACAGCCTTCGTAAAACGTCCACCGACCGATGTTACCTATGTTGCTCTGCTGGAGACACTGCATGGTAAACAGATCCCAGTCTTTGCAGCCGACTCGCGGGACCAGATTTTACGTGCGCTCGATTTTTGCCAGGAAGTCAAAATCAAACCGGTGATCCTTGGTGCCGCGGAGGCCCACCTCTGTCTGGATCGTCTGAAAACAGACTCACAGGGAGTTATCTGCCAACTCGACTTTGCAGAGAAGCCCAAAATCAAAGAGGAAAGTAAGTCGGAAAAACTGACAACCGAATTTCCAGAACCACAGCGCGTCCAGCAGGAGAAAATCAGACTCTGGCAGCAAAGAATCCAGGGGCTGACACAACTGGCAGAAAGTGGAATCCCCGTTGCATTTACCTCAGAGAAACTGAAACAACACATTTCTGACGTTGTTCCCCAGTTGAGAGTTGCTGTGAAAGCAGGCTTCTCGTCCGACGAAGCATTGCGCAGTCTGACGGTCGATGCAGCAAAAATTCTGGGGATTGATCAGCGACTGGGGACAATCGAAAAAGGAAAATTGGCACATCTGGTTGTGATGTCGCACCCCTGGGAAGAGGACGATTCGAAAGTACGCTATCTGTTTGTGGATGGTCTCAAACTTGATTTCACGGAAAAAGAGAAAGAAAAAAAACAGGAGCCGACAAAGACACCCACTGAAATGAAAGAGCAGCCAGTCAAAGTTGATCTGGCTGGCGACTGGGGGGTCGAAATCGAGTCCGCTCAAGGCAAAGTAATTGGTGAATTGAAACTGGCACAGGACCGGTCTGAACTGCGAGGCTCATTTTCCAGTGAAAAAGGGAACGGTAAAGTCACTGCAGGAAAAATAGAGAAGGACAAGCTGACAATCACCGTTGCCATTGGTGCGGGGGAACACTCAATCGAACTTCAGTTCAAAGGGACTCTGGGAACTGAAAAACAGCCCCAGAAACTTTCCGGGAAACTGAAATCTGCTTTTGGAACAGAAACAAGTTGGAGTGCCGTTCGAAAAACGCCACAGAGTGACTCTGCTCCGGATAATCCGATTCAACTTTCCCTTGAAGGAATGGGGGCCGACGAACTGGATTTCTCTCCAGCAGAATCAGAAGTACTGGTTGCTGAAAAGCCGAAACACACTTCGTCTGAGGGAGCAGACATCAGTCGGCATCAGTTTCAGACGGAACTGGAGTCAGACCGGATCAGTCGTCATCCATCGACAGGTGGGAATCTGCTACTCAAAAATGGCACCGTGATCACCGTCACAGGTAAGACATTCTCCAAGGTCTCCGTGCTCGTAAAGAATGGAAAAATATCCGCTATCGGTACTGATTTGAAAGTACCAGAGGGAACGACCGTAATCGACGTCACTGGAATGTACGTGATACCGGGCATCATCGACACACATAGCCATATTATGATTACCGAAGGGATCAACGAATCTTCCCAATCGATCGTGCCCGAAGTCCGCGTACGAGATGTGGTGAATACCGCTGACCCATCCGAATATCGGGCTCTGGCCGGAGGAGTGACTACCGCCCGTCTGTTCCACGGTTCTGCCAATGTTATTGGAGGCCAGGATGCCGTCGTCAAGCTGAAGCATGGCAAGACCGCCCGTGAGCATATTCTCCATGGTGCTCCGCAGGGGGTGAAATTTGCATTGGGAGAAAATGTGAAATTTCGAACTTCACGTTTCCCTAATACGCGGATGGGAGTGGAAGCCACGCTGCAGCGGGCGTTTTTGGAAGCAGTCGACTACCGTCGCCAATGGCAGCAATATGAGCGTGCGAAAAAAACAGATCCTGATTTAAAGCTGGTCCCTCCCCGACGAGATCTGAGACTTGAAGCGTTGGCAGATATCGTCAATCACGAAAAATTCATCCATTCGCATTGCTACCGCGCTGATGAGATTCTGATGCTGCTTCGCGTCGCTTCCAATTTGGGGGTCCGCGTCTGGTCGCTGCAGCATGTGTTGGAAGGGTATAAGATTGCACCGGAAATTCTGGCGCATGGCGCCAGTTGCAGTACGTTTTCTGACTGGTGGGCGTACAAGATTGAAGCCTTTGATGCCGTTCCGCATAACGCTGCTTTGCTCAATGAAGCCGGGATCAATACCGTAATCAAAAGTGATGACTGGGAACTGATTCGGCACCTTTACCTGGAAGCGGCTAAAACAGTACGCTATGGAAACCTGTCCTTCGGTGATGCCCTGCAGACGATTACTATCAATCCGGCCCGCGAACTAGGATTGGATCAACAGATCGGTTCGATCGAGATCGGAAAAGATGGGGATTTCGCCATTTTCAATGGACATCCATTGAATGCGTATTCTCGTTGTGAAATGACCATCATTGAAGGTGAAGTTTACTTTGATCGCTTGAAGCAACCGACGGCGATGTCTGAAACCGCGGAAAAGCGGTCGGCCCATTCCCGTACCGTGATTGTGGAGCAGGAAGATCTGCCACTGGAGCTACCGGCTGCCAATGTAACTGAATTTGCCATCACAGGAGCAACTCTGCATCCCATTGATCGCAAGTCGATTCCCGGTGGGATACTGATAGTGCGAAACCAGAAGATTGAATATGTTGGCCCTGCAAAACCGTTACCCAAGGGGCTTCCGCAGGTTGATGCGAAGGGGCTGCACGTCTACCCCGGGATGATCGATACTGGAACGACCCTGGGGTTGACTGAGATCGATAAGGTTAAAGAGACGCGAGATTATTCCGAAAGTGGTGACTTACAGCCTGATCTGCGAACGGGAGTCGCCATCAATCCAGATTCCGAGCTGTTTCCCGTTGCCCGTGCGGGGGGGATTACAACTGTGCTGGTCTGCCCGCAGTCCGGTCTGATCGCCGGACAGTCATCTATCGTTCAGACAGCCGGCTGGACCGCTCCCGAGATGGTCATGCAACTGGAAGCGGGGCTACATATTAATTGGTCGACCAAAAAAGATCGACAGGATGAACTCAAAGAGTTTTTCAAGCAGGCACGCCTGTACCAGAAACTAAAATCACAAACCAAATCCGATGAAGTGCGGCGTCCTGTGACAGATCCACGGTATGAGGCTTTGATGCCTTATCTTGATGGTAAAAAGCCAGTGTTGATCGAGGCCAATTCGCGAGAGGCGATTGCCGGAGCACTGCTTTTTGCAGAAGAACAGAAACTCAAGATGATAATTGCAGGCGGCGCTGATGCCTGGAAATTGACGAAAGAACTCAAAGAGAGAAAAGTACCAGTCATTGTTGGGCCGGTCATGCATCGGCCTGAAGAAAGCTATGATCCATTCGATGCACCTTACACAAATCCGGCTCATCTTCATGATGCTGGGGTGCCATTCTGCATTCGTTCTAACAGTGCCTGGAACTCGCGGAATACTCCCTTTGAAGCTGCTATGGCGGTTGCTTATGGTCTGCCTGAAGAAGCTGCGATGCGTTCTGTTACCCTGTCTGCGGCTGAGATTCTCGGTATCGAAGAACAGGTTGGTTCCCTGACGAAAGGGAAGCTGGCCAATCTGATTATCAGTGATGGCTCACCTTTGCAGCAGACTTCACACATTAAAGCTGTCTGTGTGGCAGGCCAAATCATGCCACCGGAAAGCAAGCAGACCCGGTTGTACAAACGATATCGTCAACGTCTGCAGGAATTCCAGAAGTCTTCCGGAGACAAAGCGGTTCCCTTGCCCCTCGAAACTCAAAAAACAGATGCGTTGAAAAAGCCTGCTAACACGAAGTAAGCGAGGCTTATCGCAGGATGCTGCCGCCCACGTCTTCAATTTTAAGGACATGCATTGTGCGGCTGTAACGGTCTGGATTCTTTTTGAATTCTTCACGTGATTCCAGATCGACAAACAGGTACAGGTTGCGGTCATAATAGGCACCATATTTGGTATCACCTGGAATGGCCCGATCCTGTTTGTTCAGGATCACTGGGTCGCAACCCAGTAACTGCGGTGCATATCGCCCCGGGTCGACTTTGAAGATTTCCAGTTCTCTACGGCTTGCCAGATGATAAGTGATTCCCTGGTATGGCCAACTGAATTCTTCCTGTCCCTTCTTCCATTCCCGATCCCTGGTCAAAGCGACCGGGCTGTAACCTTCGAGCCCTACGCGATCTGGAGTGGAAGCAACATAGGATTTCTGAGTATTTGCAGGTTCCGGCTCTTCCTCTGTCTGCTGTTCCATTTCCTGACGCTTGCGTTCCATCAGTTCCTGTTTGCTTTTCTGAGCCAGATATACCCGTCGGTCTTTTTCATAGCGGGAGGCACCACGGCCCAGGAAACTGAGATAGACGTTTTGATTCTGAAATCCGTCCGTACGAGTGATAATCGTCCCCGTGGGAGTCAGTAGAATGTCACTGGGTAAGGAACGGACATTGAATCGATCGACGAGATGACGGTTCTGATCGCTGTCAATTTTGACACCGATCACTCGTTGACCGAACAGATTCTTAACGGCAGCGGTTCGCAATACCGTTTGTTCCATCTGATGGCAGGGACCACACCATGAAGCATGAAAATGCAGCAGAATAGGCAGGTCTTTAGTCTGGGCCTGTTTCTGGGCAGCGTCAAAATCATGCAACCATTCACCAGCAGAGGACTGGCTGATGGAGATCACGAATAGCGAGAACGTGACTGTTAAGATTGATAAACTTTGACGGTTTGGTTTGACGATGGTAAATCGCATTTAAGAGCCCCTACAAGACTTCCCGTATTCCTGTGCCTTCAGTGCGCGCAGAGAAGCGGATATCAGGTTCGATTCAGTTCTGATAACTTCATTTTTATCGGTTGATTGAGGGGTGGTTGTTCTGAAGTATTACGCAGTTCTTGAATCAGGAGGGAAGGAACTGCGAAAAACGGGGGATCATGACGGATAAGTTCAAGCAGACACAGTCATACTTCAACCAGTTTGACTAACCGGAACGAAAGCAGAACGCAGGAAATTGCGCTTTATTCAGCGAGACAGGGCTGAACAAAGGAGAGAAAGTTTTCCAGCAACTGTAACCCACACTCTGTGAGGATTGATTCGGGGTGGAATTGAACTCCAAAGAGCGACGCGGTCTGATGCTCAATCGCCATTGGTATTCCCTCACTGGTCCGCGCTGTGATTATCAGTTCAGCTGGTAAAGTAGTCTCATCAATGATCAGTGAGTGGTAGCGTGTGGCTGGAAACGGATCAGGTAAACCAGCTAAAAGTCGGGAACTCTGATGGTGTATCAGCGATGTCTGACCATGAATCGGTTCAGGTGCGCGGATGATCTCTCCTCCAAGACTCGCGGCGATAGACTGATGTCCCAGACAGACTCCCAGGATTGGAACCTGATTAATAAAGTGCCTTACCAGATCCTGGCAGAGACCAGCCTCCTGGGGAGTACAGGGACCAGGCGAGAGAACAATCGCAGTCGGCGCCAGCTGAGTGACTTCCGCAATCGTTATCTGATCATTACGTACGACGTGGGTCTGCTGCCCGAGTTCTTCAAAGTACCGGGCCAGATTAAACACAAAACTGTCGTAGTTGTCGATAATTAGAATCATTTGTCTCTTCTCAAGAGAATGATCAGGGTTTCAGGGCGGCGAGCATACCAGCTGCTTTGTGCAACGTTTCCTCATACTCCAGTCGTGGTTGGCTCTGAGCTACGATGCCTCCCCCAACAGGAAATTGAATCCAGCCTTTTCTGATCGTAAAGGTCCTGATCAGAATATTGCTGCCAAATTCACCGTTTAGTCCTGCATAGAAGAGCGAGCCACAATAAGGGCCCCGGACCGTAGGTTCCAGTTCGGCGATAATTTCCATGGCACGGACTTTGGGAGCACCGCTGATCGAACCGCCCGGAAATGAGGCTGCCAACAGATCCCAGACACTATGCTCTGGTTTAAGCTTTCCACGTACCTCGGAAACGAGATGCTGGACCGTTTCGTATGTCTCCACTTCACACAAATGGGGGACGCGAATGGTACCAGGCTGACAAACACGGGACAGGTCATTCCGCAGCAGGTCAACGATCATGACGTTTTCCGCCTGATCCTTTTTACTTTCCCGCAGTTCATCACGTGTCAATAAATCGGCTTCGGGGACTGTCTTACGCCTCCGGGTTCCCTTGATGGGGCGGGTCTCAACTTCGTTGTCCGATAGTTGCAGGAAGCGTTCCGGGGAGGCGCTGAGTACCGTCCAGTCATCCCAGGCAAAGTAGCCAGCAAAGGGAGCCGCATTACGTGATCGTAAATTGAGGTAGAGGTCTGCGGCTGGCATCGTAGCCGGACTGAGTAATCGCTGTGAGAAATTCGCCTGAAAAATATCACCTGCGTAGATATATTCAATGATTCGCTCAATACGACGCAGAAACTCGTCTTTGCTGAAATTGCTGAAGATACCTGGAAATCCAACAACCTCCTGGCAGGCAGCGAGATCCTTTTGTTCCAACCACGTTCCCTGATTCGGTTGAGGAGACACAGGCTTGTTTTGCTGAAGTAAAACCGCATCAATTCGTCGTTTGATTTCACGGAGTCGCCGGGCAGCCTGATCGGTACATTGTGAGTCCAGGGTGCCATCAAATCCGTGGACGATCAGCCAGGCACGATGTTGTTGATGATCCCAGGCGATGACCCAGTCATAAAAGCCGACAGCGAGATCAGGGAGCCCGAATTCATCATTGATTGCCCGGGGAAACTGTTCCCAACTGCGTCCAAGTTCATAAGAAAGCAATCCTGCAAAGCCTCCCTGGAATGGGGGAAGTTCTGAAATCGCTGGTCTCCACAAATCTCTATGAAGTCTTCTGATCGTCTCGAAGGGATCAGTTCCCAAGCGGGCCTGTTGAATCTGAAAACGTTTCAAAGGGTTGCACATCAGGTAGGAGTAGCGGCCCAGAGATCCGGCATCACGGGCGCTGTCCAGGACGAGGAGCCCCTTTTCGCTAGTAAATTCCTGAAGCAGAGATTCGAGGTCCGGACAGGGGGTGAGCTCTTCGACGAGCGGGAACTGGCTCGTATCCCCAGTCCCCTGCACAGGGGAGCAATGTGAGAGATCCTGAGAGACATTACCGGACATAACTGAACAATTTCGAACTAAAACGCGAAAAGAGCAACTGTGAGAATCGCTGAAACCGACCTTAGTATATCAGGACCCTTTATGTTAAGGAATCATCAGCGGGGGCCGCATTGAGGTCCTTTTCCCTCTTCCTGCCTGCGTTCTTGAGCACTGACTTCCTCCTGTGTCAAAAAGCCCCAGCTTAACGGCTGATCCTGCTGATACTGTTTTCCCAATGTAAGTGCGGTCACAGCTTTACACATCTCGTAACCCAGATAAAACGCATGTGAAGCATCCAATGATTTAGAGGCGACTGCCTGGAACTGATCAAACAGTTCATAAGGATCTGTCCCCTTCCAGTACCCATCACGATTCATGATGTGGATTTCGTTCTCTTCGGCAAATATGCGATAGTTGGGGTCACGTATCTGACTGGCCAGATTCTGTAGCGCCTCGGCACCCAGTTGTTTCAGTTTAGGGTCCCGGAGCATCACCAGTTGATAGTGAATGTGCTTGGGTAGAGTTTTATTCTCAATCGCATATTTGACCAGTCGTCGGGCATGATCAAATTCTGTCACTGCGGTCCGCGCCCAGTTGATTACTTCCGTAGCCAGAACGCTCTTGATTCGTAATTCCTGACAGAGGGCAGCCAGGACGAGGTTCATACCTGCGGTGTCGACCTCGGTCAGTTCTGTCAGATTGCCAATCCCCATCATGATTTCAAAATCAGGAAACTCACGCCGTGCCCGGTAATATCTTTCCAGCGATGCACCGAAGCCGTAACCAATCGGTTCCAGGATGGGATCGATGCGAAAGGGCGTGTTCGACTGCAGTAATTGATCTACTATTTTATGGATGGAATCGAAATCTTCGGGGAGATCGGGAATTGCCACCACCTCTGTTCCCAGCCTGGAAACCCAGTCGAGATTTGAATGATTACAACTCAAGATCAGTTCGGCTCCATTGTTAACTGCGGCTTCGACTTCTGCCTGGTCGAAACTGTCAATCGAGACCCGGTGGCCAGCCTCGACCAAAAGTCGCACGACTTCTCCCGCTCTGCTCCAGCTTTCTCCCGGAACACAGCCGACATCGATCAGGTCGGCACCTTTGTTCCGATAAAGGTCTGCCTGTCGCAGAATTTCCTCGTCTGAAAGCAGAGGAGCATGATTAATCTCTGCCAGAATTTCGATATCAAATCCTGAGAGATCTCGGGGAGGACGGTCTGCCTGTCCAAAATACTCGGGGAGATCGAAGTGGTCTTTGGGACCTCGTTCAAACCGGACACCAAAGTGATCGGTCAACTCCTGCAGGTCTCCTTTACACATGCCGGGGAGCATAACCCAATCGATAGCTTCCGGAACCTGCAGACGGCGTCTGATCAGCGGAACGTGCAACAAGGCAGCGACCTGCACATTCAAAACGGTGACTTCATACTCAAATCCCACCTGAGGAGCGAGTTTTTCCAGAACTTCCCGAAGCGAAAATTCGGCCAGTCTACCGGTAACAAACAAAATCCGTTCCGGATGCCCGATTGAGTCGTTTTTGTTCAAGCGTCCGTTTTCTCCTAGTGAACCCACTTTTTAGGGAAACCATCAAGTGCCGAATCCTCGGCTGGTTGCCAGAGAACAGTCTCTTCAATTTTTTGTGCGAGGCTGGTGTCCTTGGCTGTGATGGCACGAACTTTGTGAGTTTGCAGCTTAACGGTGACAGCAGCATAGCCAACGTTCAGATCGGGATGGTGGTTTCCAGCCTCGGCCAGATAACCTATCGTATTCACCAGCATCAGGGTATGGGACCAGCCGGGGGTTCCGAATTTTCGGCGTAACCATCCGTCGCGTAATTCCCATGCAGAGTAAGTGTTCAGGAATTCCTGGATCTGCTCTTCGGTTAAAGCCTGATCTTCAGTCATCGTAGTACCTCGTTTCTGAGCAATGAGTTCAGGGAATTCTGTGGAATCGACCTGAGATCCGGTCGATAGTGACATTAGTCCTACTGTAATACATTAGCAGGACTAATTAAACATGGCACCGCTGCCCATTTACACAACAATGTTAAGAATACGCGTGAATTAGAATTGAACTAACTCTAAGATTCACAAGCCTTAAACGCAAAAAAGAGACTACACATTGCGTTTCTGGCAGTGTAAAATACACGTAGCGGGGCTTGCCATGCTCACCATCAGTGGCGGTCCCTTCCCTCCTGATTGTTCCCACCGCGTTTTACTGAGAAAGAGCTTAGAAATGAAGCGACTTCCGATTTGCAGTTCTCCCACTGTGAAGTCTCATCTGATTCCCAAAGCTTTCTATCTGGCAGCTTGTGTCTACCTGAGCTATACAGCTTCCGTTGAAGCAAACGCTGCAAATACAAAAAAAATCCCAGCGGAACAGGTTGAGTTTTTTGAGAAAGAAATCCGTCCTGTTCTGGTCAAGCGGTGCTATGCCTGTCACGGTTCCAAAAAACAGGAAGCCAGTTTGCGTCTGGACTCACATGCCTGGATGATGAAGGGGAGCGATACTGGTGCTGCGGTTGTTCCCGGGGATCCTCAGAAAAGTCGTCTGATTCAGGTGATTCAATATCATGACGATGACAGTCAGATGCCTCCCGAAGGAAAAATGCCTCCCCAGGAAATTGCAGCTCTGACCCGTTGGGTCAAAATGGGAACCCCCTGGCCTTACTCGGAAAAAGATGCGAAAGCAGTTCCCAGCGATGGTGCCTATGATTATGAAGCCTTATCCAGCAGTCACTGGGCGTTTCAGCCTGTGTCAAAGCCGTCCGTACCACCGGTCAAAAATGAGCAACTGGCAGATTCACCGGTAGACCATTTTGTACTCTCCAGACTTGAAGAAAAAGGACTGTCACTCTCTCCGCCCGCCGATCAGCGAAAATTGATTCGACGTGCCTGTCTCGATCTCACAGGATTGCCTCCTTCGTATGAAGAAGTAGAAGCATTCGTCAATGATAAAGACCCACAGGCTTATGAAAAGCTGATTGATCGACTGCTGGCTTCTCCCGAGTATGGAGAACGCTGGGGCCGGCACTGGCTCGATGTGGCCCGCTATGCCGATACCAAAGGGTATGTCTTTACATCCGAGCGACGTTATCCTTACAGCTACACCTATCGCGATTATGTGATTCGGGCGTTTAATGAAGACCTTCCTTTTAATCAGTTCATTCTCGAACAACTGGCTGCAGACCAGCTGGATCGCAAAGGTGATGATCGTTCTCTGGCGGCTCTAGGGTTCTTAACCGTTGGACGCCGTTACCGAGGAAATATCCACGATATTACAGACGACCGGATCGATCTGGTTTCACGAGGACTGCTCGGACTGACGGCATCCTGTGCCCGCTGCCATGACCATAAATTCGATCCTGTGCCGATTAAAGATTACTACTCGCTCTACAGCGTGTTTGTCAGCAGTTATGAGCCCGAAGAAAAAGATTTGCCTTTGATCGGCAAGCCTAAGTCAGAGAAGGCTTATGAGAAGTATCAGGAAGAGCGGGCCAAACGCCAGAAAAAAGTAGACGATTATGTACATGCGGAAGCGGACAAATTCCGCGCACAAGCCCGTCTGTCCGTCGGCGAGGTATTACAGGCGGTTGCAGAAAAACAGAACCTGGCCCAAGGGGATGAAAAACCTCAGTATGCTAAAGAAGCACCTCATCGGCGGTATGTGGACCTATGGCGTGCTTTTCTGGCACGAAAATCCAAGGACTATCGTTCGGTATTTGCTCCCTGGTCGGAATTTGCTGGACTCAAAAAACAGAAAGGTGATTTTGCCAGACAGTCAGCTGAAATCATTGAAAAACTATCGCAAGCGGAAGCTGAGACTGATCCGAATAAACGTATTAATCGCCTGGTGATCCATGCTCTCAAAAACAACCCCCCGGAATCGATGTACGATGTCTGTCGGGTTTATGGAAGCGTTTTTAAGGAGGTTGAACAGGCCTGGTTGAAAACTGTTGCTGACGCTGCTAAAGCCAAAACTGCCGCTCCTGAGAAGCTGGACGATCCGGCCGCTGAAGAACTGCGACAGATTTTATATCACTCTGAGACCCCTACTGCCAGCAATGATGAAGTGGCTCTCAGCATGTTCAATCGGGCACAGCGAAATCGCATCCGTCAGCTCGAAAAAGAACTGGCTACATTGGATGTCACCTCTCCGGGAGCACCACCGCGGGCGATGGTAATGTACGATAAAGATCAGCCGGTCACCTCCTTCGTACATTTGCGTGGAAATCCGGGCCGACGTGGTGATAAGGTGCCACGACAGTTTTTCCGGATTCTGGCAGGCGAGGATCGGCAGCCGTTTGCGAAAGGCAGTGGTCGACTGGAACTGGCTCAGGCAATCGCCTCGGCTGATAACCCTCTCACAGCGCGGGTCTTCGTGAACCGGGTCTGGATGCATCACTTCGGGGAAGGACTGGTTCGTACTCCCAGCGATTTTGGCGTCCGCAGTGATCCTCCAACACACCCGAAGCTGTTAGATTATCTGGCGTCCCGCTTCATGGATGAGGGCTGGTCCGTGAAAAAACTCCATAAACTGATCATGTTGTCTGCGACTTATAAGCAGGGAGCACAGGATAATCCAGAGGCTGTTCTGGTTGATGCCGACAACCGTCTGTTATGGAAACATGTTCCTCGACGACTGAGTTTTGAAGCAATGCGTGACTCCATCCTGTTTGTCTCCGGGCAACTGTCGGATGATCGAGGGGGGCGGAGTTTCCAGATCGATCAGATACCGACGGAACCCCGACGAACGGTTTACAGTTTTATCGACCGAAATAATCTGCCCAACGTATTTCGGACGTTTGATTTTGCCAATGTAGAATCCAGTACCGCAGAACGGCCTTACACGACAGTACCACAGCAGGCATTGTTTGCGATGAACAGTCCGCTCTTACTGGAACAGTCGGCTTTACTGGTGAAAGATCTCGACCTGGAAAAGGTTGCTGCCGAGAAAGGCATTGAGGCAGCGATTACACAGCTCTACCAGCGGGTGCTGGCACGAAAGCCTGCCCAGGAAGAAATTGAATTAGGGCGACAGTTTCTGGAACACCACCGGGATCAGGTTAAAACTCCTGCCCGAATGAGTGGCTGGGAAAAATATGCCCAGGTGCTTTGCACTTCAAATGAATTCATGTTTGTAGACTAAGTCTTTCTTCAAAAGATTCGAATAGAATTGGGAGCCTGAACTCATGGCTGATACTATCCCACATTTCAATATTGATCCGATTTTAACGCGGCGACAGATGTTGCAGCGGTGCGGTACCGGTCTGGGCTCGCTCGGACTCGCCTCACTGATGGCTTCTGAAGGAATGTTGAATTCTGCTGAGGGAGCTTCTGGGGTCAATACAGAATCGCCAATGGCACCGAAAACCTCTCATTTTCCGGGTAAAGCCAAGCACGTCATTCATATATTCCTGAATGGTGGGGCCTCTCAAGTCGATACATTCGACCCCAAGCCTGCGCTGGCGAAGTACACTGGTAAGATGCTGCCGACGGAAAACCTGCGGACAGAACGGAAAACCGGGGCCGCCCTGCCCTCACCGTTTAAATTTAAAAAGTACGGCGAGAGTGGTCTCGAAGTCAGCGAGCTGTTCTCTGAACTGGGAGACTGTGTCGACGATATCGCTTTCGTGCGGTCGATGTATACCAACGTGCCGAACCATGAGCCTTCTTTGATGATGATGAATTGTGGCGACCTGATTCAGCCACGCCCGAGTATGGGAGCCTGGGTGACTTATGGTTTGGGGACCGAAAACCAGAATCTCCCCGGTTTCGTAGTGATGTGCCCAGGTGGATATCCGATTACGGAGTCTGCTAACTGGCGTTCTGCTTTTCTGCCGGGTGCCTATCAGGGAACGCACATCGATACCAAACATACTGATATTGAGAAACTGATCAGCAATATCAGAAATAAGAAGCAGTCCCTGCCTGAGCAGCGTCGACAGCTTGACCTGTTGCAGGCTTTGAACCGTCGTCACCAGGAAGCACGGGCCCAGGAGTCTGCCCTGGAGTCCCGGATTCAGTCATTTGAGCTGGCTTATCGTATGCAGATGCAGGCATCAGATGTATTTGACGTCAGCCAGGAGCCACAGCACATCCACGAGATGTACGGTTCTGGAGTGCATGCCCGTCAGATGATGATTGCACGCCGATTGGTGGAACGTGGTGTCCGCTACGTGCAACTCTGGCATGGTGCCGGTCAGCCCTGGGACAACCATGATGAAATTGAGAAGAATCATCGACGTCTGGCTGGTGAGTGTTCTCAGGGAATTGCAGCATTACTCAAAGACCTGAAACAGCGTGGATTATTGCAGGATACGATCGTTGTTTGTGGTGGCGAATTTGGACGGACCCCGGTTGTTGAGCTCCCTACACCCGGAGCTAATGCTGGCAAAATGAATGGTCGTGACCACAACAACCATGGATTCACCGTCTGGCTGGCTGGAGGTGGAGTGAAAGGTGGGCAAGCCTACGGGGCAACCGATGAATTCGGATTTGCTGCTGTTGAAAATAAGGTGCATGTGCATGACCTGCATGCGACACTCTTGAAGCTGCTCGGATTTGATCATGAACGCCTGACCTACCGCTTTGCAGGTCGCGACTTCAGGTTGACTGATGTTCACGGCCGTGTTGTGGATGAACTGATTGCCTGAATCTGATTTCGAATTAACCACCGCAAAGGCCTGCTAAATCGTTTCTACCAGATTAGTGGACAAAGAAATCCCCTGCTTTCGTTGAATCTGTCGGTTGCGTGCTTGACCTGTTCCCTAAAAAAAGGAAGTATTGTTCTGGTATCAGGAAACTTAAGAAAGGATTCAGGAGCATTACTTTAGGGAAATATTCTGTGAGGCGGAAGAGGGGAATTGCGTGGCAGGTGATAATGAGCGCATCAAACTGACTCTGGAGTTACTGGGGACAGGACTCTATCCCGTCATTGAGCAGGAAATGAAATCGGTTTACCAGGACACCTGGATTGACCGTGCCAAAGAGAGTTTCCGTAACTCTCCCCTGACTTCACAGCCTGAAGGTGACGCAATCCGCTGGGACGCGCACTCAACACTTCTGATTTTGTGGGATCACTGGAACAGCGTCTTTCGTAACCGTTTCACTCCTCTGGAACGCAGCTTTGTGGGCGAACTGAGAGAGTATCGAAACCGCTGGGCTCATCAGAGCCAGATTAACACTGACGATACACTCCGTATTCTGGATACCGCTGCCCGTTTGCTGTCCGCCGCTGGTGCGAGGAAAGAAGCACAGCAACTCCAGAAAGAACGTGATCAATTGCTGTATCAGATCCTGCAGTACCAGGAGCAGGTAATTGTCGATTCCCCGGATAACCGCAGGGAGCGTCTGCGTGATGCGATCGTCTTTCTTGTCTGCGGAATCGTGATCGATCTGGGAATCTTCTTTTCTTACGGCACTGGTGGTTTGGCAATTCTGTTTGCTATCTTCGTCACAGCCGTATTCGTGTTTCTGGCTTACCAGCGCTGGGTAACACCTGATAAGCCATCCTACGGTGCACACGAATGCACGAATTGTGGGAAAATTATCTACGGAGAGTCCTGCCCATATTGCAGTGAAACGACGGTGAATACATAAAGAACCGTCGCCTCTTTTTAACTGCTGATCGTATTTTAAGAAAGTGGTTCAATCGAGCCATTCATCAGCAGGGTCGAACTTCGGAAAAACGATGTTGATAATTTTCATGGTGCCGATAGCGCGATGACGGACCCCGGGAGGTATTACGATAGACATTCCGGCGTGTACAGGGATGATTTCGTCATCGAGTTGCATTTGAGCATCTTCACCACACTCCAGGAAGTAGTACGTCTCTGTCAGTTTGCGATGATAGTGCAGCTCAGCTGTTTCTGAGATCTCGGTAACGTGCAGGGTTCCGGGAAACTCATCCACATCAGCAAATGCACGGCGGGCAGTTCCACAAGGGCAAGCGGTCCCTTCGATCTGAGCGAAGTCAGCAACGTGATATTTTTTTTGAGTCGATTCCTGCATGGGGAATGCCCTTTCGAGGGAAACAGGCTGATTTAAAGATAGCTAATGGCTAATTACTTTCAGTATAACAAGGCGATCCAGCTAGCAAAATCCTTACGATGATTTATTGATTTCATCGAGCAGCACTCTGAGAAAAGGTTCCACATCAGTAACCAGCCCGACTGTCTGAAACGTGCCGCGATCTGCCAGTTTAGTGACAGTAGCCGGGTTAATATCCACACAGACCACTCTGACACTGGCCGGTAACAGATTCCCGACAGCGATCGAATGCAGAGTGGTAGCGATCATCAGACAGAAAGAGACTCCCTCTACCATTTCACGCATTTTTCGCTGCGCATCGACCGTATCTGTGATGACATCCGGCAAGGGGCCATCATCACGAATACTTCCCGCCAGCAGGAAGGGGACCTGATTCTTCACGCATTCATACATGATCCCTGATGTTAAGACCCCCTGCTCAACTGCATTTTGAATACTACCCAGACGACGAATCCGGTTGATTGATCGTAAATGGTGTTCGTGACCTTCTTCACTGGATCCACCATGTTCCATTGAGATTCCCAGGCTGGTCCCGTAAAACGATTCTTCGATGTCGTGGGTGGCCAGAGCGTTCCCGGCGAACAGCAGATTGACATACCCTTCCCTGATTAACTCGCTGAAATAAGCTCTACTCCCGGTATGTACTACCGCAGGACCGGCGACCACCAGTATCTTTCCGGCCCCCTGTTTCGCGCGTCGCATCTCGGCGGCGATTTCACGGACGGTAACGCCCTTGGGTTTCTCACTTGAAACTGTACTGTTCATGAATGAAAAACCGGCAACCTCCGGTGCACCTCGATCTATGGGAAAGACACGAGTGCCCCGGGTACCCAGTACGACCAGTTCACCCTCCTGAACATCAGCCATCGGCAGGCAGTGAGCTGATTTATGATCTTTACTCACCACGATGCCGCAATCCATTTCCTGTAGCGATACCGGAATCCAGTTTCCATCTACACGGATCTCGGTTTTCTGATTGGTTGTGCAATAGAACCCTTCCGGGAATGCACCACCCATGTCAGCCTGTGCCAGAAGACAGTCATGCTGTTCCAAGGGAACGGCCCCATGCTGGGCAATCTGAGTCAGGATTGTCTGCAGCGTTTCTTCATTGGGGGCCGTGACTTTGATCTGGGCTCGACTGCTGTCAGACCGGGAATGACCAATTGAAATCTCATCAATCGAGAAATCACCACCTAAAACCGTAATTTCATCCAGAATCTTGGGCAGGAGCAGACTGTCGATGATATGGCCCTGTAATTCGATTTCTTCGCTGACACTGAGTGAACTCTGCTTTTGGAGATCGGATGGTTTATCGGTTGTATCACCCATAACTGGCTCACCTTTCTAAATCAGTCATTTTGACAGGCGAAAAGGACTGATTGATACTGGATTTGGAGAGATCTCTTTTCATAATTCTACGTAATTCAGCTAAAAATCATACACCCAAAATTTGTTTGAACTCCTGACTATCAAATTATTTGCTGTCTTTTTAAGATTTTGCAGGCAGATGGGAATTTTTCGCGACAGACACGATATGAGCGGGAAATTCGATTTTCAGGTGCTGGCTGCTGAGTTCACTGAGATCAGGATAACAGCATTCGATTGACTTTGCCTGAATTCAATCTCATTAGAGAATCTCTGTCACGTCGAGGGGCTGATTGCCTGATCTGTCAGCGTCATCCTGGTAAATGTATTTAAGAATTATCGGCCAGCTTGATTGAATGTAGCTCACTGATTCAGGGTATCGATGGCGACAGGCTCATACAGTCTTGATTCTATACATATTTAATGAATATCATATCTGTTTCTGCACTTGGATCTCTGGGTAGAAGATTCTGAATTTCTGATCAGGTTCTATCTGGAGAATGTATTCTGTTTCAACCTGTTTCCCAAATTGTAATGTTCCTGGTATGGTCAGAATTGGAATAATAGGGCTCGGCCCATATTGGGAGCAGCGCTATGAACCCGTCCTGCGGATGATGGATCAAAGAATCCAGATCAAAGCCGTCTATGATCCGGTGCGCAGTCGAGCGGAACAGGTTTCATCTCAATGGAATGCAGCGGTCGCCTCAGGGATTGAGGCATTGACCACCCGGTATCCCGTTGACGCTTTCCTGCTGTTAAATTCAGAATGGATGAATCACTATCCATTGAAGGTGCTGAGTCAGCAGCATCGCCCCGTGTATATTGCCGGCAGTCTGGGAGAAGATCTGAATCTCCTGGGGGAAATTCATGAGCGGGCAACCGATCAGCTGGTGACATTAATGCCGGAATTCAGCCGTCGTTATTCCCAGGCCACCAGTCGTTTTTTTGAACTGGTTGTCACCCGGCTTGGTAAGCCGGTTTCGATCCATCTGCAAACCTGTCGGCCTGCAGCTGATCAACAGGTGGAGATTCCGGGGCAGAAAAATGAAACTGATTTTCTGGTCGGATTAATCGACTGGTGTTGTTACGTCATGCGCACCAAGCCGGTTAAAGTCCATTCCAGTTTCCATTCAGACTCGAGTATTCAGTCAGAAGATCACTGGAGAATTAAAATCGAATTTCTACCGGATCCGGTCACTGCTGCCGAGCGTTTTGCACTGATTGATATTAAACAACATCAGCAGTCAACCGATTCACTTTATCCCCGACATCAGGTTCATTGCCGGAACGGTCACGCAGAATTTCATTCACCGGATGAGATCCATTGGGAAAATGACACAGAAACGATGACGGAATCACTAAAAAGTGACCGTCAGGAACTGGAAGTCATGCTGGATCACTTTTGTCGCAGAGCTGTGGGCGGGATTATTCCTGTGGCAAATATCAGAGATGTCTGTCAGGCAATCCGGCTGGTTCAACTGGCCCGCTGCAGTCTGGAATCAGGGACGCCTCAATTATATCAGGTCGATTAAACTGCAGCCCGATTCTTTGGATCCGAACAGCAGTCTAGATAGTGCCGCTCAGCGTTTCTTATATTGCTTTTGAGCATGCGGGTGGGCTTTTTCATAGGTCTCTCGCAGGCGGGCAGTGCTGACGTGGGTGTAGATCTGTGTGGTTGTCAGACTTTTGTGCCCCAGCATTTCCTGAACACTTCTCAAATCGGCACCGCCATCCAGTAGATGTGTAGCGAAGCTGTGCCGCAGTGTATGTGGGCTGGTCTTTTTATCCAGGCCTGTCTGCAGCAGGTATTTCTCCAGCATCCGGCCGACGCTACGAGATGTCAGTCGCGTTTTTAGCCGGTTCAGAAAAAGAGCATCTGCATCAGGATGAAATTCTGGCTTACCCTCACGTTCTGCTGTCCAGCGCTGGAGTGCTTTGGCGGCATAACTGCCGATGGGAGCAATACGTTCCTTGCGGCCTTTTCCAAGCACTCGAATGATATTTGCATCCTGATCCCAGTCGCTTACATTGAGTGCCACGAGTTCGGAAACACGTAGCCCTGCTGAATACAGCGTTTCCAGAATGGCTCTGTCTCTTAAGCCCATTTTCTGATTGGCAGGTGGCGCTTCCAGGAGCGCACCAATCTGATCTGTTGTTAAAAAATGAGGCAGTTTTCTTCCGGTCCGCGGAGTTCGTAGCGGCTTGGCCGGATTCGTTTGAGTGAATCCTTCGCGGCAACAGTAACGAAAAAAACTCCGCAGGCACGCCAGGCGTCTGGCAATCGTAGTCTTTTCGTACTGACACTCATGTAAGTACGCGACGTAACGTCGTAATTCGCTGATTCCGATCTGATCGGGCGACAGGAGCGTCTCTTCGTACTCGGTCAGATATTCCAGCAGGCTTCCCAAGTCTTCTGAATACGATTTCAAGGTCAGTTCAGATGCATTTCGTTCGATATCGAGGTACCTGAGGAAACTGTCAATCGCATCGTGCAGTTCAACTGGCCTGACATGCTCAGAGGATATCATGTGAATGCTGGTCTGGCTGAATGAATGAGTGGATTTCAGAGTCTGAGAGAAATGCTGTCAGCATCGTTCTCATGCAGTTTTGCGTAATCTGCCAGTTTGCTGTTCCTGTTCAGCTTCCCGTCTCAGTTTTCTGACTTTCTGACTCATGACTGCTGCATCATACCAGGTGAAGCTCAACTCTTTATCTGCTGCGTATTGTCCCAGTGTTTGAAGCATCTGGGAAGAACTGGCATCGTCATACAGAAAAACATAGCGTTCTGAATCTTTTACCAATGCAACGACATTCATTTGTTGTTTCACAGTAGCAGTCCTTTTTTATTCATCAGAGCACTTATGTCAGAGACAGGATTGGTTGGAAGTGCTCAAGCAACCGCGCTAATTAATATCGGCGGTTAAGAGGTGGGGTTATCGATATTTTCTGACCTTGAAGATCATCTGGTGCTCAGCCTGACCACCATGTAGTGTTAACATCTCTACAATCATTAAATGTGCTGTAAACCGTATAAAGTCTTCACTCCGATGCAGGTAAGCTTCCCAGCCTCCACTGCGGCGGTCTCCGCTGACTTCCAGATAATCACGTAAGTTGGCGACCAGAGCGGCGTCAGAACCGTCAAACAGCCGTGTATAAGACATGAATGGCTGGCGAGGATCACAGACGCCGATTTCAGTCGCAGCGGTGGGAGGGCAAAATTCACCAAACTGCTTCGTGTATGAAGGAGTTGCAGTAGAATTTGTTTCGGGAAGGTGATGTGGGGAGGGAGAAGGTGCCTCCATTGATTTTTGAACTGTTGGCGAGTTCACAGCAGGTTTAGCTTTCAGTGGAAGCTGACCAAAGGGGGATGTTGAATCGGCACCCTGATTCGATTGGGCAGAGACTTGGATCACCTGCTGCTGGTTTTGTGTATACGGCCAGGATGCAAGTGGCTCTTCGGATTGACCTCTGAAAACTGGTTCGGATGCAGGCTCAGGTATCTGGGATTCAGGTGGACATTCAGCCGATGCGGATTCCTTATATGATTTGAATTTAGCTTTCATCTCCTGACGGGTGTGTTTCCGTTCCAGATGATTGGAATACCGGACTTCTTTTTTGGCTTCATGATTCACAATCCGATCCAGTTTAAACACCTGGTTCAGGACTGATTTTTTCTCGCGCCGCTCTTCTACCAGAAGTGGAACTCCGGGAGTAAATTCCTGGGCATGAGGCGAGTACCAGGAGACCTGCAATCCAATTCGAGGCGGATAATAGGGGGAGTAATCAGTGACTGCACCGATCACAACGGCATCAACGTCAAGAACTTTCGCCAGCTTGAGCACGTCATCCGGATTATTCATCTGCAGCTGATGTTCCACCATCGCCACTTCAGCAACACCGACTGGTAAGACCTGAAAACCTGGGACCTTCTGTAGTTCTGAATAATAGGCGAGGGCAAACCGGCGTCCGTCGACTTCTGGCTCCTGGCTCAAATTAAAAAAAGGAACTACAGCAACGGTTTTGAGTCTCGGATTTGGATTGGTCACAGTGGTCCGCATGATCACGCACCCTGTCAGGCTCGACAAACCAATCAATATTGCCAAAATACGAGTCAGCACCAGATCATTTCCCGCGGTGGAGGTTAGAATAAAGCGATATCGACTTTATCGGCATAATCGGTAGGGTGACTTCAATGAGAAATATTTTGTTATTCCCCCTATATTCACATCGTTGATTTGAAAGATTCTGCTGTCGTTAACCGAGTAAGAGCCTGATTTGGTCAGTATTTTCAGTTGTCTAATCCCCTGTTAAAATAAAAACTCAGTACCCAAGTTTTGTCATATTTTCAATTTGAACGAACATGAATCAAACTTTACCCCCTAAGCCCGCGTCTCGTCCTGCCGTCTGTTATGGGACTCTTAAGCTCGAGTCGCGATATCTCCTTTCTCCATTAGCGGGCTATACAAATTTACCTTTTCGACGAATTGTCAGAGAACTGGGTGGTGTCGGGCTGGCAACCACCGATCTGGTGAATGCACGGGGCCTGCTGGAAGGAAGTGAGAAAACGCTTCAGTTGATTCAAACCTGTCCAGAGGACTCCCCCTTCGCAGTGCAAATCTTCGGTAGTAAACCGGAATACATGCGGGATGCGGCACAGTTACTTGAGTCCCGCGGGGTCGATTCCATCGATATTAATATGGGTTGCCCGGTGAATCGGATTGTCAAGGGGGGCGCCGGGGCCAGTATGATGTGTCGCCCCAGTGACACAGTTTCCCTGGTGCAGACTGTAGTAGATGCTGTCAAAATTCCCGTCACAGTCAAGATGCGGCTCGGTTGGGATGATTCTGATTTATCAGCCCCCTTCTTTGCCCGGGAGTTCGAGCAGGTGGGAATCGTGGCAGTTGCCATCCATGGTCGTACTCGCGAGCAGGGGTTTAAGGGAACTGTAAATCATGATGGCATCCGGCAAGTCGTAGAAGCTGTAGAGTCCATTCCCGTAATAGGCAATGGTGATGTCACCTCGATCGCGGATGCGGATTTCATGCTGAAAACGACAGGTTGTGCAGGGGTATCGATTGGACGCGGAGCACTGGCAAACCCATGGATCTTCAGGCAGCTCGTGCAATGGGAGCAGACAGGGGACTGTGATCCCCCGGGTAATTTTGATGAGCGGCTTGAACTCCTCTTAAGGCAGTTTCGCTATCTGTTGGAGATGACCACCGAGAATCGGGCGATCTCCATGTTTCGGAAAATGGGGCACTGGTATTTGAAATCGATGCGCGTCAAACCGGCATTGCGACATGAATTCCAGTGTGCCCAGACACTGGCAGACTTTGATCAGGCGATCCGCAATATTGCGTCGCAAGGACCCACTTCCGGATCGCGGACAGGCACATTACCTGATATGCATATCCCCGTGCCTGGTGGGCCGGTGGAACGCTGGTAAGTATTTGACTAGACGTCAGCGTCGATTTCTTCCATCAGAGAGGGGTCAAGTTCGATACGTAGCTTACTGATTCTGCGTTCGTCCGACTCGATGACCTCAATACGCAACTGTTGCCAGGTCATGGTTTCTCCCGGTAGCGGGACTTTACCGAACTGGGTGATTACGAATCCTCCAATCGTATCGAAGTCTTTGCCTTCAGGCAGCCCATAATCATATTGTTCATTCAGATCATCGATATGAACGCGGGCATCGACTTCCACCAGGTTTTCACCCAGTTCAAAAATCATCTGCTCCTCTTCTTCATCAAATTCATCGACGATATCCCCCACAATTTCTTCGAGAACATCTTCCATGGTGACGAGACCCGCTACTCCGCCGTATTCGTCGATAACGATTGCCATGTGAACATGTTCTTTCTGCATGGTTTCCAGCAGAGAATCGATTCCGGTCGTTTCAGGGATGTAGAAGGGGGTAAACATCAGATCCTTGATCGTGAGCTGTTCCGCTGAGTTCAGGTTCTGATTTTCTTTGGAGTAATGCTTAAGAAGTTCCCGGGCATAGAGAATGCCGACGATGTCGTCTGTAGATTCTCCAATTACAGGGATCCGGGAATGTCCTACATCGATAAATTTGAGCAGCGCTTCATCCAGCGTTGCAGTTACGGAAATGTATTCCATATCCATTCGCTGGGTCATGATAGCTCCGACGTCCTCATCCTGCAGTTCCATCACTCGCTGGATCATCTTGCCTGCTTCCGACTCCAGAATGCCTCCTCGGGCTCCTTCTTCTACTACCGAGAGGATTTCTTCACTGATGTTTGCCTCGCGGCCGTTCTTGTTCTCTTCTTTCCCTGCCAACCGGTGTGAGAATTCATCGATTTTCCAGGACAGCCACGTGACTGGGCTCAGGAAAACGGGGATCCAGCGTACCAGTGGCCAGGATCGTTGCAGGAATTGTTCTCCTGCGATACGGGACAGGGTCCAGGGGAGGGTTAACATAACCAGAATGGCAGTCAAAAGACCTAGTAGCAACTCAGCCGCAAACTGGGCGGTGACAACCAGTGAATTGAATTCGGCCGGTATGTGTATATACAGTCGCGTCAGGATAATTGAGAGGAGAATAACACCTGTCAGATAACAGATATCAGCGGCCAGGAGGACTGTGGGGTGTGAACGTAGAATTTCGCTGAATCGATCTGGGACTCCCGCCTCAGTACAAAGTGTTTCCAGTCGGCTGCGAGAGAAATCTCTCAGAGAAAAGCCCAGTAAACCTGAAAACAGGATCAAGGCGATGAGTACGGTAATAACCAGCGGGACCATTTGTCGATTAAATAACCAAATATCAGGGGAAGAAGTTGAAGCTGGAACTCAGCCAGTTCAGGTTAGAGTTTACCTTTTGGAAACTCAGAGATAAATCGGTAACTCGGGAATATTCTGATCATATTTCACTCTTCGCGGCGAGGAATCTGTAATTTCCAGCGATCAAAAATCTGCTGTTCGCGGGCTCTCATCACTTTTAATTCCTCTTCCGACAGGTCGTCGTAACCACACAGATGCAACAATCCGTGCACGACATACAGTAGAAATTCATCTGCAGCGGACCAGTGGTATTGTTCGGCCATGGAAATCGCCATCTCTGCTGAGATAATGACTTCACCTTCTATCGACTTCCCTGCTCCTCTGATGACTGATTGGTCCAGACTTTCGTTCTGGGAGCACTCCAGCAGAAAACTGAGCACGTCCGTGTCATAATCGTGTGACAGATATTGCTGATTCAATTCCCTGATTGTGGGGTTATCCACAATCGCCAGACTGATCTCTGCCTGGGTTACCTGCTCTGCTTCCAGCAGGTAGCGGACTGCGTCTTGAAGCTGGGGCTCATCAATCGCGAGAAGATTTTGAGAGTTCTGGATATCGATCTGATACTGGTCGGTTGTGTTCATTCCGTGGTTGATTACTTGATTATGCAGAACGTTCTTCGGGGTACTTGATGCGTCCGTGATAGATCCCAATCAGAGATTTCACCAGGGATTCTTCGACAATATTAATCTCACTCAATGTCAGCGAACATTCGTTAAACTGTCCGTCCAGCAACCGTTTCATCACCAGTGAATGGACCAGAGACTTAATCCGTTTCGGAGTTGGATCACTTAAGGTTCGACTGGCGCTTTCCACTGCGTCGGCTAACATCATGACCCCTGCTTCGCGAGTCTGCGGTTTAGGGCCGGGATAGCGGAAGGATGACTCTTCAGCATCGGTTTTATGATCTAGACTCTGGTCGGCCTGCTTTTCTGCTTCACGGAAGAAATACTCAACCAGCGTGGTGCCGTGGTGTTGTTCGATGAAGTCGATGATCGGCTGTGGTAGATTGTGCTGACGAGCGAGGTCGACGCCATCTTTGACATGGCCGATAATGATCAGGGTACTCATTGCCGGGGCCAGATTGTCGTGTAGACTTTCACTCCCAACGACCATGTTTTCAATGAAGTACTGGGGTTTGAGCATCTTGCCGATGTCATGGTAGTAAGCGGCGACCCGAACCAGCAATCCATTTGCACCGATTTTGTCTGCAGCAGCTTCACCGATAGTGGCCATCGAGATGGAATGGTTATAAGTGCCCGGTGCTCGACGAACCAGTTCCTGCAGCAGTGGGTGCGAAACATTACTCATTTCGAGCAGGCTGATATCCGTTACCACACCGAACAGGGATTCAATAAAGGGAAGACTGCCGGCAACCAGATAACCTGCTGCCAGACACCACCCTGCTCCCTGCAGGCTTTCCCAGAGGACCTGCTGATCAATCAGGCCGTTCGAAAGCTCCTGGCTGTTGATCAGGTTGATTCCCCAGTAGACCAGAAAGTAGGTCAATCCCATGCCGAAACCAAGTTTGATCAAAGTGGAGCGGGATGAGACTGTGGCCAGCGAAGTAACCGCCACTGAAGAAATACTCATCAATACAACGAAATGCCCCAGCGAGCTTCCCGTGGAAAGACAAAGTATCAATGACAACGACAACGCTGTCAGGATCGCCATGATTTGGTCATAGACGATTGCGAAGACCATTACGGTGACTACCAGAGGCAGTACTTCTGCACGCCAGGGATCGTAGGAAAGAATCCTACCCAGAAACACGGTCAAGACAATGACGCTCAGATAGATACTCAATCTGCTGACCGTTCTGGCAACAGCCCTTTTATTTCTCAGCAGATGATATCCGTTTAAGACTGCCAGTACGATAAACATCAGAAAAATGAAGCTGACGCGCACTACCCGTTCGTAATAGGGGACAGCTTTTTCTTTCGTTTCATACTCGGCTCTTAGCAGAGTCAGCTGATTGTCTTCGATCAATTGACCAGGTTCGACCAGAACTGTTCCCCTCTGGAAAGTATCGTAGACCTCTTCAACTTTCTCTCTCGCCTGTTTTCGTTCTGCCTGGGTGCGGGCAGCATCGTAAACCAGTGTTGTCGGAGCCTGGAAATAAATCCAGTGAGACAGCGCCGACTTCATGGAATCAAGTTTGGGGAATTTACTCCACTCACGACCGATCACGCTGTTTGCAGAGAGCTGGTCAGGCAGTCGGATATCAAAGCTGGTTACCTTCTTATGTTCTCCCGTGTCTTTGTAGATGATCTCGATTATATCACCGGGTCGAATCTGGTGTTTGGTCAGATCATTTTCGTTGACAATTCCATAGGTTTTGAGTGGTGCAATGAGTGTTGTAAAGTCATCAATGATCGCATCGATCTTTTTAGTATCATTGGAGTCAGGACTGGAAACTTGTGACTTCAGTTCTGCAAAGGTTTGTTCGGACTCCTCCGGGAACTGATCCATAAACTGCTCCAGACGCCGGGAGGCCGTAAGTCCCAGTTCAGCACGGGTGTCGCTGTTCAGTTCATCCAGCGATTTGGCATCGGCGATGGCTTCCAGGTCTTTTTTCAGGAGCTCGGGAAGGCTATTAATCAGATTAGGGTTCTGAATGAAGTAGTACGGAACCTCTGACTCTTTTTGCGTCCGTTCCCGGTCGGTTTCAATGGAGTTGGCAACTTTGAAAGGAACACTGGCCAGAATCCCATGTTCCGAGTACATGCCCAGTCGGTAGGGAAACGGCGCTTTCCAGCTTTCTACGGCAACCATGAGAATCAGGATTGTCAGCAGACAGACGCTCAAGCGGGACAGTGTACCCCGGTTGCTCAGTAATTCGCGCAGCCTCGAACTTAATTTGGAAGAATCACGCAAACTGGCAGCAAGCGCCGTTCGGGATCTTTTAGGACCAAAAAAAGCCATGGAAGCAACCTGAGTCGTTCGAAAAGATGAGATTAAGTTGAGAAAACGCGGTCAGAATCAGTATCAGGAGATGTCTTCGTTCTGGTAAGCCTTGACAATTTCACCTACCAGTCGATGACGCACAATGTCTTCATTCTTTAACTGAGTAAGTCCGACGCCTTTTATGTTTCGCAGGCGATTGATGGCATCCGTCATGCCACATGAGACATCGGGGGGCAAGTCGATCTGGGAGACGTCGCCTGTGACCACAATTTTGGATCCCATTCCCATACGGGTCAGGAACATTTTCATCTGGGTCACTGTTGTGTTTTGAGCTTCGTCCATAATGATAAATGTGTTGTCCAGAGTCCGACCACGCATAAATGCCAGCGGCACGACTTCTACGATATCATTTTCCATGTAACGACTGACCTGCTCATAGTCGAGCAGACTGCCCAGAGCATCCAGGAGCGGACGTAAAAATGGATTGACCTTGGCCAGCATATCGCCCGGTAGGAATCCCAGCTTTTCACCAGCTTCGACTGCGGGGCGGACCAGCACGATTTTGCGGACCTGCTCCGTGCGGAGAGCGTTTATCGCCATTGCGACCGCCAGGAAAGTTTTACCGCACCCTGCTGGACCTGTGCAAAATACCAGGTCGTGTTCCAGGATCGACTTGATGTATTCAGACTGCCCCGGAGTTCGCGGATGTACTTTTCGGGACTTTTCATAGAGATCAATCGCAGAAGGCGTCGAGTCCGGGGTCTGTTTTTCTTGCTTGCTGCTCGGGTTTCCACCAAACAGGGCTGTTTGTACCTGTTCATTTTTGAGCTGGCCGGTCTTTTCGATGATGGCTCTTAACTCGGAAAAGATGCGAAGTGATTTCTGGAGTTGCGAATCATCGCCGATGATTCGTAATTCGTCGCCTCGATGAACGACGTTCACACCCAGTGCATCCTGAATTTGTCTGATGTGACAATCATGGGTTCCCAGCAGAACCGGGATCTGATCAGGATCAGAGAAAGAAAGTGTGGCTTCTGACATCAGAAATTCTACGAGTGCCTCCTGAGATGAGGAATAAAACAATTCAGAGCTTGGAAATAATGACAGGTATTTTTGAATTTCGCTACACTGAAATCGCTAAAACTGCAATTAAATCAGAGACCGGAACACTAGGGAAAACGGCCTCTGTTTCGAGCATGTTATAAAGTCTACTCCAGCAAACTGGGAAGAAAAAGGAGAGAGTTACGTATAATTGCTTATGTTTTCATAAAATATTGCCAGGAAAAGGCTTACATTCTTGTGAAATTGTCGTCAAGTCAGAGGTTCCCAGTGGCTGGAGATTGGAAATGAGACGCATGTCTTTCAGGAACCTCTGAGTCCTCGAACAGGTAAGATTACCCATTCTTCACAATCGGAATATTTCCGATTTTCAATACCAGGGAGTGTCAAGATCTAGCGTTTGGGTAATGCGCCGCTGTGACCCTGCTCAGATGCTGCCGATTGTATTGGTAATGTTCAAGAAGTGGGGGGAGCCTGTTCGATGAATTCTCCATAGGACGCGGGACCGGTAATGTCAGGATGCGCTTCAGGTTCTGAGTGTCCTTTTCTTGAGTCAAAATCATCCAGAAGGCAATCGGAAATGTACGAAACATTCTTTGGGTTCAAGGATCGACCCTTTAGCGTTTCACCCTCCCCTGCATGTTTTTTCAAGGCAGCAGAACACCAGAATGTACTGGACGAGATCCAGGTAACGATTTCCAGCTTAAATGGAATCACGATTCTTACCGGCGATGCGGGAACTGGAAAAACGGCTATCTGCCGGCAGTTGATTAATCGGCTTGAGGATCAGTTCCAGATTCAGTTTCTGGAGCACTGCAATTTTCCGACTGTCCGGGCATTACTGCAGACACTGCTCTATGGCTTGACCGACTGTTATGAAAAAATCAGTGAGCAGGAATTACGCCTGGCTTTGACCGCAGAAATCCGTTCCTCATTTCTGGTTCACGGGCAGCCATTACTGGTGATTGTCGATGAAGCTCATTTGCTGGGAACTCCCTTTCTGGAAGAATTACGGGTTCTGTCAGACATCGCCTTTGACGGAAAGCCTGCTGTACAACTGCTGCTTTCCGGACAGACGGTGCTGGAAGAGACGCTCATCCAGCCAGCGCTGTCTTCGTTAAACCAGAGAATCGGATGCCAGACCTATCTGGACCGAATGACTCGACAGGAATCTGAAGAATATATCGAATACCGCATCAATCGCGTTTCAACTCAGAACAAACGCTGTTTCTCTGCCGAAGCAGTCAAGTTTATTACTCACGTAAGTGATGGGTTGCCTCGCTGTCTGAATCAAATCTGCGATCACAGCCTGATGCTGGCTTATATGCAGGATGTTCAAGAAGTTGATGAGACGATCGCCCGTGAAGCTTTTGCAGACTTGCAGCAACTACCTCTTCACTGGAATGACCCCTTGCCGGTTCCCTCCCCCCTCGAAGAAATGCGCAAGAAAGAAGCTCTCACAGAGCTGGATCAGTTCTTTGATGATGTTCTATTAGAACAAGACATTGATGAGTCGATCGAGGAACGTCTCCATCAACTGGTAGATGAACCCTCGGAGATATTTGAAGAGCTGGCAACCTCTGAGGAGAGTGCTTCAACCGAAGATCCGTTCTCGTTTGGTGAAGGATTAGAAGCGATCGAGATTGGCAGTGAAACCGTTTCTTCTCACACACCTGTTGAAACGACCGTAGAAATGGACTTGGAGATCAATTCTCCGGTTGATAATCAGGAACCGGTGTCCAAAGCAGATTTAAACCCGGTTCTCTCGGCAGTGACAGAAACATACGGCGATTTTGTAGATGTTGTCGATCGATATGCTGCCATCGATGCAGGATTCGATCCTGCGTCCCTGTTTGGTGAAAAACATCAGAGTTTTGAGTCCACGACTTCCGTCTTTCAGTTGCGAGCGCCTCAATTCCAGTATGTACCACAACTGCAGGCACAGGGAGTATCTGACACTGAGTCGCTGAAGCTACCAGCTAAAGAATCTGAGAGTGATCTTGGACATACCGTTGAGTTTTCCGCGGGAAATCCCCTTGAGCAGAATGAAACTTCTGAACTGGAATTTGAAGGGGCGGCACTGAATCAACTGGAGCCCGACGTGTTCCAGGAACTTGCTGCAGAGGCTACACGGGGTGAGGGCTCTTTTGAAGAACTATTGGCTGCCCAGGTTTATGAAGTCTGTTCGGAAACTCGTAAGGGGCTGCTCAATGCACTGAATGAGATCCGGAATTATTCAGTTCCTGACGAAACCGACCCTGCAGATGTATATGATATTGTTCAGCCTGAGACGGAAGAGATCTCAGCAGTATCGGATTATCCAGCGTGGGAAAATGACTTGCAGCATGACGGTCAGCTTGAAACTGCATCAAATACTTCTGTTCGACTGGATTCGCCAGCAACAGAAAAGTCAGAGTCATCTGCGACTGCCCATCTGAGAGGCCCTGCTCTAGGCAGGTACAAGAATCTATTCAGCCGGTTGAGACGCAAACAGGAGTCGCATTCCTGATCAGAGGTGTGGCCTTCCCCAAGAGGAGATGGCACGTCAGAGTCACGCCCTTTTCGCCGATCAATTTAATCATTACAGCCTGAACAACTGATGGGGCTGTTCTGACCGTTCTCCGTATTTTCAGCATGATCCACTCAAGTGTGATACTGGAAGGAGGATCTTTCTGCGCTTAGCCGATCTGCTCAATTTCTGATTTTCTTTTAAAGAATTTCGCCCGATACGCATTACTACACTGCGTTTATTCGAGGCGAGGTTCTAATGCATCAAGATAAAAAAGTCGGTTTAGCTTTAGCGTTACTGGTAATTGGTTTCGTTGGCGCATTTTGTCTGCGCCAGGAAAAGAATACCACCGTTGAGATTCCAGAACTCAATGACCCCCACTATCTGGATGAACAGATCGCCGATAAAGATCGAACGCCCTATCTGGGTTCCTCGACTAAAGACCCGCTGAATACTCAGCTCGGAAGTGAGCAGACTCTGACCGGAATTTCGGACTCACCTCGGGCCACGAAAGAAACCGGAGTTGCTGTCCCAACTATTTCTCATATAAAACCAGGCGGACAAGCTAAGTCCGGCAACGCCGAACGCTGGGGAGAAATGCCTGATTTTCTGAAAGAGATCGAACTTCCGGAAGAAGAAGTTACGATTGAAAATCAGTTTTCGAGTTCGGATCTTGCAGATGATCAATTTGAACCCAACCAGAATCAAACATTCGCACAACCGCAGGCTCCTGATTCAGCGCATAGTTCAGATCCTCTCAAGAATGAAACACGTAAACCCGCGCATAATAATGCCTGGGAGGTGAATCCGGCTCAGCGGAATGCAGAGCCAGCAAACAGTGGCGAGAGACGTCCGCTGCAGTATCGCGTTCATACTGTGCGATCAGGCGAAACTCTGTCTGAAATTTCAATTCGTTACCTGGGGACGAGCCGCAAATATCGGGAAATATTCAATATCAATCGCGATCAGCTTCGTAGTCCGAATGACATTCGTGAAGGGATGAAATTACGGATTCCCGTTTACCCGACTCCTGAAATGAAGCCACAGTCAGCAGGTCGGCAAACTAATACTGGAACTCCTGCTGTTTCAGGCAAACGAACAATGGGGCAGATGGTTTCTCAGCCCAAGCTCAAATCAGAGAATGGCTCGGTTCAGTTTGAAGGGCTGATTGAGTCATTGTCTCAGTCAAATGAAAAAGGAACTCCCGATGCACAGGATGTTGGGAAAGCCGTTAATCAGCTCGAGAATTCATTGAGTTCTCAACAGCTGGAAGATTCAGCGGGGATGAATTCAATTCCTGACAGTTACCGTAAATTCATTCCGGTACCCCGCTCGCCTCTGACACCTGGGACCACAGATAAGGGAACACGTACCGGACATTCACTCTCTCAGGTCCAGCCTGAAAATGTGGATGAAATTGTAGAAGATCTGTTTGACCGTCTGCCGGACGCGTCTAAAAGCAGCACTCAAGGCGAACAAGCGAAGACCTATGTAATTCAGAAGGGAGATACACTGGAGTCAATCGCTCTGCGGATTTATGGGAAACGTTCCGCTGCGTTTCAGATCTATCAGAAAAACCGTGATCTTCTGAAGAATGCAAATTACATCATGCCGGGAATGAAGCTCCAGCTTCCGTAACTGGAGAATCACTTCGCCCCACTTAAAGGCAATGACAGACCATCGAATGCCAGTTCAACATTCTCAGGCAGGCTGGCGTTCGTTTCTTCGTGCTCAAGCGAGTGCGAGATATGCGTGAAGTAAGCACGCCTGGGTTTTACCCTCTCAACGACTTCCAGCCCCTGTTCCAGATTAAAATGTGTGGGGTGTGGTTTGATTCTTAAGGCATCGATAATCAGGTACTCCAGACCTTCCAGGAGCTGCCAGCTCTCCTCCGGAATATGACTTACATCGGTACAGAAAGCGATGTCGTTAATCCGGTACCCCAGGATTGGCAGTGTGCCATGCATCAGTCGGATCGGTTGAATTTTCAAGCCCAGCAGGTCAAAAGGTTCCAGGGAAACACGTTGGAAATCCAGCCTTGGCCTCGACATGTGGTGAAGATTGTGGGTAGGTTCGTCAAAGGCATAGTTGAAAGAACGGCGAATCTGTTGTTCCACGATCTCTTCACAGTGGAGTGTAACCGATTTTTCCAGACGATAACCGCTGATCCTGACATCATCCAGACCGAATAGATGATCGGCATGGCTATGAGTATAGAGTACCGCGTGAACCCAGGGGATATTTTCCCGTAGCATTTGCAGTCTTAGCTCAGGTGGCGTGTCTATTAAAAAGCCCCCTTCAGGAGCGCCTATATATACGGAAGTGCGTCCTCTCTGGTTCTTCGGATTGGGAGATGTGCAGACTTCACAGTCACAGCCAACGATGGGAATTCCCACGCTGGTTCCAGTTCCCATTGTGATGAATTCACCCGGTCTCTCGGAGAAGATATTTGATTCCTGTTGCATTACTCTTTCATCACTTTAGAAATCCAGAATCAGCCTACACCGCAATATTCGCTGACTCCATCCGCAGTGACAACCAGTAACTGATCCGTAAGCGGGTGGTCCATTTTCAAATAATCACAGGCAATATTGTGCTGAATTTTTTCAATTATCTGTGACTCACTTAGGCTGAGCGCCAGCAGAAAGTCACGGTTGGGGACTCCGGCCAGAAATTCGCTTCCCAGAAACCGGCGTGCCTGCTGATAAAAGCCCCGACTCAGTACCTGAGATGCATTATAAGCATCAGGTTTACTTTGAATGATCATGTCTGGCCCGTCTTCCCGGGACATGCAGATTAACTCGATCTGGTGATACTCAAAATACCGGTCCAGGTTTGTCAGGGCCAACTCATGAATTTCTTCACAGTTGATTCCCCACTTTTCCAACAGCTTCTCATGAATATACCAGTATGCGTTCGATTCGTCGACCACATACAGGATGGCCAGATTCGCAATCCAGTTCTCCCCGACAAAATTGGGAAAATGGTTCTGCCAGGAGTCTCGGGATAACAGGATCGGCATAATTCGATCCCGCACCTGTTCAAATTCCGGTTCCGTTTGATCAGTTCCCCATTCATTGATCTGCAGAATCGTGGCGAGGGCTGTCGTGATATTTTTCTCGAATTCAGATCGGGAATTCAGGTAGGCTCGATAAAAATTGCTCAGATTCAACTCTGCTTCACCAAATTTGAGCCGGAATCCCGGTAATAAATGTGAAGAAATCAGCGGGAACTTTGCTTCTGCCAGAGTCAGGACTTCCTTTGCGAATAGTTCTGGAGGATGTGCAGGATCGAGAGTAATCTGAATCGAGTGTAAGATTTGCTGAACGATTTTAAAATGTTCGTCTTTGATGCGCGGATCGTAAAAATAGGTGACGACCATCTGGATTGATCGCTCACGTATCAACCACAGGTTCCAGAACTGCCAGTTCTGGGGGAAACCGGGGATCCACGACACCAGGTTTTGCCACCAGCTCCGTTTCTTTTGAATGATGGCTTCACCAGAATAGGCACTCGATTCATGTTCGATTGCTAACGGGGTGCGCTGCTGGATATTTCGATGCCTGACGAACAGTTGATCGAAATCCATTTCCATGCCAGCAACTGTAGAGGTCTGCGGCAGGACTGATTTCCAGTGACAGCTGATAGTAAGAGTGGACTCACCTTCCGGGGGGCTGAGTTGCAGAATCCCATCTTTCTCATCTTTGACCCAGTCACAGGGATAGGACAGTGAATACCAGCACGCAGGCCCCGTGTATCGCGCCCATTCTTGAAATTCTAAGTCAGACAAGAAATCACCATCAGCACAAGAAATGATTCTGACTGGACCAGTCGAGGGATTATGCAAACATCGATCCTCAGCAAGTCCCTGATTCTTTTATTCAACCTTTATAGTAGACGATTGACCGGAATAACTCTATCTGAATCTTTGGCAGCACATTTGATGACCATCTGCTGTGTATCTAAGCAGCAAAATGCCTTCGAGGAGGGCAGATTTGGAGTTCGGAGGGTGGTTGTAAAAAAAAGAAATAATATTTTTATATTGTAAGTCACATTGAGATATGGACTTATGGAAATGTGGTTGAGGTGGGGTTGTCGCTGGTACGGTGTTTGCTTTGTTACCAGCTACAGAGTGAGGAAACGAGCAACTTCCTCACTCTGACTTGAACTTCACCAAAGGATACGCTGCTGGGGAGTATAGCCGAACTTTCCCTCGTCGGGACTGTTTGGGCGAGCGCCTATACACTCAGCGGCGTCCTTTTTTTATCAACACAAAAAATGTGCTGATTAGTTCGATATCATAGAATGGTGGAACCGCAATTTCCACCCTTTTCTTTGCAGAATTTCTCTATCTGCACGGGTACTAGACGATGTTCAGTACCATCTGGCATCCCCAAAACACGTATTCTACTTTGTGTCCGGTTTGATTTTCTTCTGCGGTGCCGCTACCGGTTTCATAATCAGCAATGCCAGCGGGGGCAAATTCAACGTGATACTGTCGTTCTTACCATGACTGCTGATTTTCTCGCTGTAGACACCACCTGCATTTCCCATATTGGAACCACCGTAAATCTTTGCGTCACTATTAATGATTTCATGGTAGTAACCCGCTTTGGGGACTCCAATTCGATAGCCTTCCCTTGGCACAGGTGTGAAGTTAGCAATCACAATGACGTGCTCCTCAACCTCTGTCGAATTTCGCTGGAATGCAAATACGCTGTTTTTCGAGTCATCACACTGGAGCCAGGAGAATCCTTCCTGAGAAAAATCAGTCTCATATAGAGATTTTTCGGTGCGGTATAAGTAGTTCAGGTCACCGATCAGGCGACGAATTCCATCGTGTTTTTCGTGACCGATCAGTTTCCAGTCAAGTTCGTTATCATGATTCCATTCGGTCCACTGTGCCAGTTCTCCCCCCATAAAGAGTAGTTTTTTGCCTGGCATTGTGTATTGGTATCCGTACAACAGTCTCAGATTTGCAAATTGTTGCCACAGATCGCCAGGCATCTGGGATAGCAGGGAACGTTTACCGTGTACGACTTCATCGTGCGATAAAGGCAGTACAAAGTTTTCTGTAAAAGCATAGATCATGCGAAAAGAAAGTTCGCCCTGGTGATGTGATCGATAAATCGGATCGAAATGCATGTAACGCAAGGTGTCGTTCATCCAGCCCATATCCCATTTCATGCTGAAGCCCAGTCCTCCGTTATAAACCGGGTGCGATACACCCCCCCAGGAGGTAGATTCTTCGGCAATCGTGAGAATTCCCGGATAGGCTCCGTGCAGGCTGATGTTTGCGTCCTTCAGGAACTGAATTGCTTCCAGATTTTCACGGCCTCCGCTGGGGTTGGGGACCCACTCCCCTTCCTCTCGTGAATAGTCCAGATACAGCATTGAGGCAACGGCATCTACGCGGAGACCGTCAAAGTGATACTTATCAATCCAGAAATGGGCACTCGACAACAGGAAATCGCGAACTTCGTTCCGCCCGTAATTAAAAATGTAGGTTCCCCAGTCGGGGTGGAACCCTTTGCGAGGGTCTGCGTGTTCGTATAGGCAGGTGCCGTCGAAACGGCCGAGGGAGTGACCATCTGTGGGAAAATGGCCGGGAACCCAGTCGAACAGTACGCCGACTCCCGCCTGATGGCAGTAATCTACGAAATACATCAGATCATGCGGTGTGCCGAACCGGCTGGTTGGTGCGAAATAACCGGTGGTCTGGTAGCCCCATGATCCATCAAACGGGTGCTCTGTGACAGGCATCAGCTGAATGTGGGTGTAGCCCATCTGATGCACATAATCGACCAGTTCCTTAGCCAGTTCCCGGTAAGAAAAGAACTGTCGCCCATCTTTGGGGCGTTTCCAGGAGCCCAAATGGACTTCATAAATTGAAACAGGTTCATTATGCCAGTTGGTCTCCTGGCGTTTTCGTAACCACTGCTGGTCCTGCCAGGGGAAGTTTTCAATATCATAAACGATCGAAGCGGTCTTCGGACGTAGTTCGGAATAAAAAGCGTAGGGATCGCTCTTTTCGAAGAACTCACCGTTTTGCCCTCGCAGACTGAATTTATAAGCGTCTCCCTGACCTACCTCGGGGAGAAACCCCGACCAGACTCCTGCATCACTGGAATGAAGGTAATTTTCTCCATGTTTCCAGTGGTTGCGATCACAGATCACACAGACTTCCTGTGCATTTGGTGCCCAGACAGCGAAGCGTGTGCCTTTAATTCCATTAACTTCGTCGGGGTGAGCTCCCATTGATTGGTACATGGTGCAATGCATTCCTGTCTTTAGTGCGTGAAGTTCGGCGGAGGTAAATAATGGTCGACGAGTCTGAATCTTATTGTGCAGGCTTTGGGGCCGCCAAGGAACCTTGGGGCGGTTTTGGTTTGTTTCAGGATGAAAAGATTGGCTCATTTTGATCTGTTTTAAAGGTCTGTATTCAGTATCTGATGGTACAGTCGGCCTCTGCGCCATCATAATCGGTAAGTCCAGTATAACAAGATTTCGGTTAGATTGTTACTGATCCTTGATGGGGTTTTACCGCGTTCTTTCTGCATCTCCGGGAACAGTATTAGGTCATCTGTTAAATTGAACTAATCATGAGGGTTTTGGTGATTGGGCAATTCGCGGCGATCAAGGCAGATAATATATTCAAGCGGGCTGCAACATGTTTTAAATTTCAAAAACCGGCAAGCTTTACTCAAGTGGACCATCGGCAGGTGATCTATAATTACATGTCATCTTTTTGATAGATCCATCTGTCACTTGAGGCAGTCTGAATTCATGTCAGACCGACTTTGTCAAAGGTTTGCTTTTGTCTATTCATCGCACTACTCTGCTGATCGCTGGCCCACTTGGCCTGATCGCCGGATTTTACCTCCTGGTATTTTCTGGTACAGAGGAGAACCGCGCACTGGCAAATGTCGTTCGCCTCAGCCCACCAGAATCCTGGCAAGCCCTTCCAGATAAACCTTCTGAATCAGTACCCTTGCAGCTTCAGACGGCTTGCGAGTTACAGGCGCAATCAATCCAGAAACGCATTTCCCTTCCGACCAATCGTCTAATCATCGCCCCTTATGTTCTGATTGGTGATTATGAGGTCAGTACTCTTGATGCACTTTACCGCAAAGCGATCCAGCCGACAGAGTACGCGCTGAATGTCTCATATTTTGACACGAAACCAGATCAACCTGTCACAATTGTCGCTCTTTCCAGCCAGGAACGGTATCAGCAGGTCGCTCGCGATCTGGATCAGCGGCAGACCGGATCTTATTATGGTTACTTCATGGCTGATGAGTTGCGGATTGTCCTGAACCTGACCACAGGAAGTGGCACTTTGGGACATGAATTGACCCACGCACTGGCCGAGGTCGATTATCCTGACATGCCGGAATGGTTTGACGAAGGTCTTGCTTCCCTGCATGAGCAGTGTGAGTTTTCCGACCAGGGTAATCGACTTTTGGGGACGACTAACTGGAGGGTTCAGATCCTGTTATCCGCCCTGGAGCGAAATCAGCTCCCACCTCTCAATGATCTTGTGGTCCAGGCCAGAATTCGAATGGATCGGGAAGCTCTGACATATGCTTACGCTCGTTGTTTCTGTCTGTATCTGCAACAAAAGAATCTCCTCTCCCCATTCTATCGCAAACTCAGAACGAATCAGGCTTCTGACCCCACAGGCCGACTGACCTTGTGCCAGATTCTGAACGTGGATGATCTCTCTGCAGTTGATGCAGAATTTCGTGAGTGGCTGGGCTCCTGTCGCCGAAATACAGGTTCTCGCTAAGAAACTGCAAATCGGTCATTCAATGTCTCTGCTGCGCGCTCTATAATAACGACACAGCCACCCTCTTTTGTTTACGTTTACAGTGAAAATCGCTCTATGAATGTCACCCGTTTACGCGTCTGTAGTTTTGAAAGTCGAAAACAGGACGCCATGCAGGCTCTGATCGAACGCAATCAGGGGATTCCTACTCTGGTGCACTCCATGGATGAAATCCCATTGGAAGACAATGTGCAGGTTAAAGCGTTTTGCGAACGGTTGTTTCGTGGTGAAATCGATGTGATTGTCTTTCTGACTGGAGTCGGCGCTACAGCGATGCTTCAGGCTGCAGAGGCATATTATCCTCGGGAACAGGTTCTCGACGCATTGCGAAAAGCAATTGTTACGGTGCGCGGGCCTAAGCCAACTGTTGTACTTCGCAACTGGGAAGTTCCCATTCATTATTCCGCCCCGGAACCCAATACCTGGCACGAAATTATTTCGATCTGGGATGAAAAAGAATTCTCCGTTACCGGTAAGCACATTGTCGTTCAGGAATACGGAAAGCCGGTTCAGGAATTTTATGACGAACTCCGAAACCGGGGAGCTCAGGTGACGCCGGTGACCGTATATCGCTGGGCGCTTCCTGAAGATACTTCCGGGCTGCGAAATGCAGTTCATGCGACGGTCAGAGGAGAATTTGACATCCTCATGTTCACGAGTGCACAGCAGGTGTCTCATGTTCTGCAGATCGCTGAAGAGGAACAGGTCCGCGAGAAATGGCTCGCTGCAGCAGCCGGGGCGATGATCGCTTCAGTCGGTCCCGCCTGTTCCGAGGCCCTGAATCAGGAGGGGCTCCCTATCGACTTCGAATCGAGCCCACCTAAAATGGGGCCGCTGGTTAAAGGGGCCTTAGAGGCCGCTCCTGAAATCCTGGCCCGGAAAAAATGACTCATCCAGTCTCCTGACCTGATTCCGGAATCGATGCTGCCCTGAATTTCAGAAGACCGACCTACCTGTTAGAATATTCCCACCTGATAGACATTCTCAATACGTTACGTACCGGAAAGAAATAGAATGAATTCGCCGCAGGCTGATACAGCCTATTGTCAAAACAGTCGGTTTATGAAGGCTGTCCGTCGCGAGCCCGTTGATACCACCCCCATCTGGATCATGCGACAGGCAGGACGTTACCTGCCGGAATACATGGAAGTTCGTAATCGGGTCACCTTCATTGAACTCTGTAAAACTCCTGAACTCGCAGCGGAAGTCACGCTCACTGCACAGAGTGTACTGGGGGTGGATGCTGCCATCCTGTTCGCTGATTTACTGCCGATTCTCGAGCCGATGGGCTTGAATCTGGAATATGTCAAAGGCGAAGGCCCAGTTATTCACAATCCGATTCAGGAATCTTCCCAGGTTGATCGTCTGACAGATATCGCTGATATGAACTGCCTGGAATTTGTCTTTGATGCCGTCAAACTGATCCGTGCCGACTTGCCGACAGATATTCCCCTGCTCGGTTTTGCCGGCTGCCCCTTTACCCTGGCGAGCTATGCCATCGAAGGGGGAAGCTCAAAAAATTACCGACGTACCAAGCAAATTATGTATAACGATCCGGTTGCCTGGGATGCTCTGATGAACCGCTTCGTTGACAACCTGATCATCTATCTGCAACGCCAGATCGCAGCCGGGTGCCAGGCCGTGCAGATCTTCGATAGCTGGGCCGGCTGTCTCTCCCCTGAAGATTATCAGCGGTACGTTCAGCCTTATACCGCGAAGCTGGTGGCCGGGGTACAGGATCACGCTCCTGTGATTAACTTCATGACTGGGAACCCCGCCCTGATCCCACTGCAGAAGCAGACCGGCGGTCAGGTCTTTGGGCTCGACTGGCGTATTAACCTCTCTGATGCCTGGGAAATCCTCGGTCCAGATGTAGCCGTTCAGGGAAATCTTGATCCAATTGCTCTCTATGCCGATCTGCCGGTGCTCAAGCAGAAAGCAAAGTCCGTCCTCGATGCCGCCGGCGGTCGCAACGGCCATATCTTTAACCTCGGACATGGCGTGATGCCTGATATGAATCCAGACAACGTCAAAGCGCTTGTTGAAATGGTCCATGAACTCGGCTGCAGATAACTGTTTCGCCTGAAATAAGTTCTTTTTGTTGTCCTGTTGATATTGAGCGACCTCATGACTGACTCCAATCCTTCAAGAGCAGCAAAACGCATCGCCGTGATTGGTGGTGGAGTGACCGGCCTTTCTGCTGCACATCGTATTCTGGAACTGGCCGACGAACAGCAGCAGCCTGTGGAAGTGACCCTTTTCGAAGCACAACCAGAATCTGGTGGGTGGATTGGGACTATCGATCAGGGTGATTATCTGATCGATACCGGCGCCGACATGTTTATTACCAACAAACCTGCAGGCATCAATCTCTGTAAGCGTCTGGGGCTGGTAGATCAGCTGATTTCCACTGATACACGCTACCGTGGAGCACTCGTATTGAGTCGGGGGTTGACAGTCCCCGTCCCGCTTGGGTTCGAACTGATGACCCCCTCGCGCATGCTCCCTATGCTACGTACTCCGTTGCTGAGCTTGTGGGGGAAAATTCGCATGGGGCTGGAATACTTTCTACCTCGTCGGCACAGTTCAAGCGGGCTCGATCGGGATGATGAAAGTCTTGCCCATTTCGTAACCCGCCGTTTTGGTAAAGAAGCTCTGACTCGACTCGTGCAACCACTGGTGGCTGGTATTTATACCTCCGATCCGGAGAAACTGAGCTTGCGGGCGACACTTCCACGCTTTCTGGACATGGAACGGGATCATCGCAGCCTGATCAAAGCCGCCCGGCATCAGAAGAAAGCAGCCCGCTCCCAGTCCGATGCCACAGGTGCCCGTTATGGACTGTTTGCTGCGTTCAAGGGAGGTATGCAAACGCTGACACGCACTCTGGCAGAGCGTGTCTCCGAGCGGGGAATAATCCTCTATGAACATTGTGTTACCCATGTTGTGCCATCAGCAGGGGGCGGATATGAAGTGACCATGGCCTCGAAGGGGGCTGCTCAAACACAGCATTTCGACGCTGTTTTAATCGCGGCGCCCACGCATCAGGCGGCGAGCATGACCACTGGATTCGCTCCCGAACTCTCCAGCCTGCTTGCACAGATTGAATACGCGTCTACTGCGATTCTCGTTAATATTTATAAGCTCTCGGATATCAAACATCCGCTCCGCGCTTTTGGTCTGGTAATTCCTGCTGCAGAGAAACGCAAAATATTCGCAGTGGCATTTGCCAGTCGTAAGTTTCCTGGTCGGGCGCCGGAAGATTGTATTCAACTGCGTACTTTCATCGGCGGTGCCATGCAGTCAGAAATGCTGGAACACACTGATGAAGAACTGCAGGAAATTGTGCGCAGCGAACTCGACGATATCCTGGGACTGCAGGGCAAACCTCTGTTCTCTAAGTTGCTCAGACACAATCAGTCCATGCCCCAGTATCATCTTGGGCATCTGGAACTGGTCGAGCAGATCGAACAACAGGCGTCACACTATCCAGGGCTGGAACTGGCCGGTAATGCCTATCGTGGTGTTGGTATACCTGATTCGATTCAGAGTGCAGAGGACGCCGCAGAGCGGCTCATGCTTACTCTGACTGCAGACGCACCAGCTCAATCCCCTTAACGTCGATCAGTTCATTGCCTGGCTTTTTGATGCCTGTGAGCTTGAGATCGCAGGTGCCTTTTTTCAGTTCCAATGTGCCTAGCTTAAGCTCCGCCCAGTCTTTTCGCTGATAGTTATCTGACTGCTCAACCCGATCCTGGTTTCCAACCTTGGGCGGGTCATGAGGCTTGGAAATTGTCGCACTCAGACTCTGGTCACCAGTTTCCACGGCAATCTGGCAGCCCACATCAGTTTTGGCGCAGGTGTATTTCAGAGTGGCTGTATAAGTTCCTGGCGTTAATACTTCCAGGTGCCAGACTGCATTTGCTCCGGTGTCGGTCCAGTCTTCGATCCAGCTGTTAGCGTAACCATTGTGTCCTTTGCCACTGTAGTTAATCCCCTGCCCGGCTTCCGGCTTCAGAAATGATTCATTTGCTGGCAGAGATGTTGTCGATGTTTTTGGATGTCCTACAGGAATGGGTATCGGCTCAAAGCCGAGTTCTGATACATCCTGAAACCACTTGCTGTAAGCCGTCTTCAATCGATCTAGAGCCTTCGGGTTCTCTTTAGAAACATCGATTTTCTCTCCCGGGTCAGCTTGCATGTCATACAGGCTCCACTTGTTTCGCTCATATGCGGCTCGCCAGCGATCGGTACGCACTGACCCTACGGGAAGCTCCGTTCCTGGAATTGAATTGCGGAATAGACGATCGACAAACAGCATTCGCTCTGGCCACTTCGCTTCAGCAGATTTGGTCAACAGCGGCACAAGGCTTTTGCCATCCACGGGAACTCCAGATGTTGACTCCACGTCACAGAATTCCAGCAGCGTTGGCAGAATGTCAATGTGTGCCGCGATCGGCTTGACGACTGTTCCAGGCTCGATTTTTCCCGGATACCGTACGAACAACGGTACGCGAATACCTCCTTCGTGGATCGAGCCCTTGCGACCGCGCATATCACCATTGTACCGATTGCTGTTCGGGCCGTTGTCTGTCAGAAACAGCACAATGGTGTTGTCAGCCAGCTTCAATTTATCCAGGGTTTTGAGTAATCGGCCCAGATTTTCATCCACGCAGTCCACCATTGCGTAGGCACAACGTGCTTTGTCATCCAGACCTTTGTCGGCATACTTGTTCCAGTATTTCTCTGGGACGATCCAGGGCGAATGCGGTGCATTATAGGGGACGTAACAGAAGAACGGCTGTTCCTGGTTTTGTTTGATGAAATCGATCGCCTTGTCAGTCAGCACATCTGTGATGTAGCCCTGTGTTTTAACCGGCTGTCGATTATGTTCCAGGTTTGTGTCGAAATAACTGTTCCAGTGACCTCCACAGAAACCGAAGAACTCGTCAAATCCCTGGCCATTGGGATGCATCGGATAATGTCGCCCGTTATGCCATTTCCCAAAGGCACCGGTTGCATATCCATCTGATTTCAGAATCTCAGCAATCGTGACCTCTTCCCCGCGCATGTTCTCGAAACCGCGGGTTACGCCATGCACGCCCGTCCGCAGACTATAGCGTCCCGTCAAGAGGGCGGCTCGTGTCGGGGCACAGACGGGCGAAACAAAGAACCGCTCAAATTGGGCTCCCTGTTGTGCCAGTAGATCCTGGTTTGGCGTCTCAATCAACGGATTATCATGCAGCCGGACGTCCCCCCACCCCTGGTCATCAGTCATAATCAACAGCACGTTCGGTTTCGCCGCAAAGAGGAGAGTTCCGTTCGACAAAACGAAAGAACAGACTAGAAAACAGAATAGTGTCAATAAGGAAGCGCGTCTCATTTTGAATTCAGTTTCTTTTAATAGATCGTGTTGATTTCAGTTGGTCAGGCACTAAAGTATCGGCCTGAAGTGTCTTGAGAGTGACGAGAATCAGTTTCAGTAAATAGAACGTCAATCCCACCACCAGCGGGATTTCAGGTCACCTTCCCCTCGTTGAACTGACTGTTTTCGTTCAGTCAGTGAATCATCCCGCATCGTTACAAACTCGGTCTGACGCAGTATTGATCGAGCATTGATCGTCACACCACCTCCGACCAGGCAGATCATCAAACGCCCTGCCTTCTTATAATTCATCGCCGTTGGTACTTGTGTGGGAATATTTCCCTGGGAGACCAGATAATCAGATTCAGCAAGAAAGAACCGATGATCCCATCCCACCTGGTCGTCCAGTCGTTCTTTCCGGATCAATGCCGCCAGGACGGTGAGATCAGTGATAGACTGGAGTTCGGCAAATGTGGGGTGCAGGTCTGCGAGTTTTGCGAAATATTTTGTGAACTGCTGCGCATACCGGGTTGTTGAATTTCGGGTTTCTGAGGCTTCTGTTCGCTGGCCCGCCTGGTTAACGAACTCCTCCTGGGACATCATCTGTAATCGCTGTCCGGAGAACTGAAATGCATCCCGGTCTGCTGTGGTTGTGAATGCATCATAAAGGGGCGTGAACCACCATCGCTGAGTGCTGTTGCCTCCACCCCGCAGAGTCGCGAGATGGCTTTTGATCTCACGAATTCCCGAGGGCTCCAGACCAATCGAAATTCGTTTCAACATGTAGTCCGCTTCAACCAGTACCCGGGCATAATGAGAACCTGCCGGCACTCCCGTCACGGTCACGTCCTGCATTCCCAGGATCTGAGCCATGGTGCGGAAGCGGGTTACCGCGGTCGCCGTCGAAGAGGCGTTGTTTGTTCTACGAATGTATTCATGCATCCGTGCCAGGTTTTCCTGTTTCGCATCAAACGAACAGCCAGTCACCAGGTCTTGTTCCTGCGATTGCAGTGCCACTACCAGGTCGTCCAGCCGGATTGGTGGCCTCCCTGAATTCACACAGACCACCCGGTTCTGCGCATTCGTCGCAAAGCCCTCTGCCGGGCCAGCGATCACCAGGTCATGGTTCTCCCGATCGACAAACAGGTAATCAATTCGCCACAACCCTGCCAGATATTGCACCTCGGGGGGCAGTGGCTCATTTTTGGTTTTATATTCCTGGCAGAGTTTCTCCAACTGCACCAGCGAAACCTTGCGGAACTCCGACTTTTGATTGATGTCTGCAGGCAGAGTCTGGGTCGCCAGGGCTTGTAACCGTTTCTGGTTCAGTTGCTTGCTGTTCAACGTGGTCTGAAACGGAGCCGAAATGACACCATTCGCATCAATGGTGATCCCGCCGGCATTTTGGTTGTTGTTCTGGTTATTGGTGTTATTGCCATTGTTGTTGCCCCCGTTATTCGTCTGAGCCAGACTGACTGAAGTGAGACAGATCATCAGGCAGAGCATGGTTCCGAACCGGATATGTCTTCGTTTATTTCGGATGTAAGAGAGGAGTTTCATCAACCAGCACTTTCCGCCCTGTCAGGGCTGTTCCAGATTGCGGCCCGCAAATTCCAGACGATTTATGTCATTCTATCAGTCCAGATACCCCGAAGTCAGACCTGTTTTGTGATTCTTGCCCGGCAGAATCGAATTCGTTTTTTGAACTTCATGCAGATTTTGATTCCATTCTGGAAAACGGTACTGGGCACCTCACTTGTCGCTCATCATCCTGGGCGGCAATAATGTTTTGTGTGAGTCATGGTAGAATAAGTATGTGTTGTTTAGAGTGGTTAAGAATTTGCTTGAGAAGTGACAGCATGGCATCGTAAAATAATCGGGGATTTTAATTAATTGTTTCCTTTTCCCATATCAACAGAAAACTGGTGACTCAATGCCACAATTGCGTTTCATAAATATCGGTCTCCGCGTCCTTGCCGTCTGCGCCTTTGTGGTTGGTTCGTATCCCGTCTGGGCAGCCGATGAAAAACCGCAGCCGGACGAACGCCTGCAGCAGTTGTTGAAACGCTTTCCGGCGGCTGACAAAAACAAGGATGGTATTCTCACCCGAGACGAAGCGCGGGCTTATCGTCAGCAAATGCAGAAACGTCAGGGAAGACCGGTCAATTCTGTTAAACCGACCCACGCCGATGTGAAATACGGTGACCATGCACGGAACGTACTCGACTTCTACCAGGCCAAATCCGATCAGCCGACCCCCCTGGTCGTCTACATTCACGGCGGCGGATTTGTGGGAGGCAGTAAACGGGTGAATCCCGGCTTTCTACAGCAGTGTCTGGACGCCGGCATCAGCGTCGCTGCGATTCACTACCGCTTTATTGACGGGAAAAAAGTTCTGCTTCCCGAGCCACAGCGCGACGGAGCTCGAGCCGTGCAGTTTCTCCGCAGCAAAGCTAAAGAGTGGAACATTGACCCTAAGCGGGTGGCCTGCTTTGGGGGCTCTGCCGGCGCTGGGATTTCAATGTGGATCGCCTTTCACGACGACCTGGCTAAACCGGACAGCGACGACCCCATTGAACGCGAATCGACCCGCATTCAGGCTGTCGGCACCTTTGGCGGACAGAGCACATACGATCCGATCAAAATCAAAGCTCTGGTAGGTGGCCGGGCCTGGGAGCATCCTTCGATCTTCAAAGCTTACGGCGTGGACACAGCAGAAGAGGCCCTACATCCCACTCCGGAACAGCAGAAACGCTACGACGAATCATCTGCGATCATGCATCTGACGAAAGACGATCCACCACTCTACATGGTCTATAGCGAAGCAGACGGTCCCCTACCTGCAAACGCCCGCCCCGGCCAGGGTATCCATCACCCTAACTTCGGGCGTGATCTGGTGAAAAAGATGAACGAACTCGAAATCGAAAACGTCTTCATCTACACACCGGAAGCCAAAGGCCGCAATCCTCAACGCGAAATGCTGGAGTTCTTTCAGAAGCAGTTTGCGAAGGTGAAATAGTACTGATATGCTTTAGTGACTTTTGTGGTAGCAAAAAGAACCATGAACAGTTGAATTGAGATCGTCCCTCACTTACCCGAAAACGAGGCCATTGGGGGGACAATTAACGTCGAATTGATCCGGCGGGATCAGATTCTCTCCAGGGGAAAGACAGTTTTAATCCGATATTGTCTACTTAAAAAGAATAATCAATGGCACTTCATCTGCTGCAAATATGAAAAAGGAATCACCCCGTCTGTTTCGTAACGGTGACTTCTTTCTGGTGTAGCGAGTACTTCAGAGACTCAGGACTTTTTACCACCGTCAGCCCGGGGACTTCATAGTGCTCCATATCAGAAAAATGGGGTTCACCTGCAGTATAAACATACCCGCGACGAATCAGACCATTCTCCAGTTGTAAAGTTTCGGGAATGCCACAACAGGGAGCCAGGCAACGAATGACATCCATTTCCGGCCAGTAACTCTCTACATTTTCAAGAATCTCCAGCAGAGTCCATGGCCGACCACAATGCTTACAAATCTGATCCTCTCTGTGTTTCATTGACTTTTCATCCATATAAACTCAAAACAGCCCGACGCGCTCAAACACCCGATAGGGGCCGTAGGGAGACTGAGGGGGCTGGTCGTTCCACCAGGACCAGTGGCAGACAGATTTTCCGTCCAGGTCAAACACGACTGTCACGCTGACTTCTTCACCCTTCCAGGTTCGCAGGGTATAGTCCTGAGGCGGACCATGACCGGCTGACTTTGGATTCGTTTCATCCAGTAATATAGTGGAATTAACGATCACTCCCCTGGACTCTTTTGTGAGGTCGGGGGGCGTCCCGATGATCGCATCAGCGTCCTCCACACTGGTGCCCAGCCGAATTTGTGCCATTTTGATCTCCAGCGGCGTTGGCTCATGCTGCGCACTGTGCTTGTTGTAGACCAGCATTATCATCAGCAGTAGAAAAACGACGGACGGGCAGAACAGGATCAGTAACTTTTTAAAGGACGGATGCATTGGGTAGAACCTCGCGAAACATTCCAAAGGACTCTCACGGTTCATTCTGACTGATCTCAGTTGAGGAGGCAAACACTTTTTCAGTCTGCCGTCTCTCAGCATGATCTCTTCGCCAATAGAAACATTCGTGTTTTTCCTTCCTTTCGTGGTGAATGAAAATGTTTGTGATTCATTAACCGAAGACAGTTTTCATCGCGGTCGACAGATCCCGGAAGGCCTGTTCCCCGTCTCCGGCGAAACTGGAACCGTGCATGATCGCGAGTGTTTTCGGTTTCAGGTCTGCCAGGCGATTGAGGATATGGTCTGTCTGTTTCGTGTAAGGGATGTAGTCGGCCAGTGGACCCGCCTGCATCTGCTGCATCGCGGCCAGCACCTGTTCGGACAGATCACTTTCAGTGAGCGCATCCACATTCCCTCCCTGATGGAACAGGTCTGAACAGAACAGCGTTCCCTGCGTCTCTTCATAGAGCAGCCCCGCGTCCCAGCCGTGCGGCAACTGTGCGGTCGAGCAGAAGCGGTACTGATATTTGCCCGTGTTAAGTTGCTCCCCGTCGACCATCCCTTTGGGTGGCCGGATTGCGAAGTCATTGATATTCACCATTGCCGAAACCAGGCTGCAGACCGGCTCCGCCTCGGGAGCCACTTCCAGCCACTGATTCAGCGCCCCGCATTCATCCGACTCAAAATGACTGAAGGCAATATACCGCAGCTTCGCCGGATCCATCACCTGCGCGACCGCTTGCTTTACCAGCGGAAAGCTGGACTTGTACCCGGTCGTAAACAGCAGCGGTGCGTCATCCCGCACCAGGAAATAATTAAACTGCAAATCCAGAGCCGGCGCATAACAGCCAATCCGAAACACATCCGCGGCAATTTCATTAACGGTGGGGGTATCGAAGTCGAACATGGCTGCTTCCTGAAGATTGAGCACTCTGAGAATGAAGATCAAAACGTTCAGATCATACTTCAACTGCCAAAACAGTCAACTTGAGTTTCAGATCTTCAGGAAGACCGTGGTTCAACACTGCCCCATGCTTTTAGGAGAAATACCCCGCGCGTCTCCCCTGACGTCGGCGATTTTTGTTCTTCCGCCTGCTGTACCTCTGCAGCCAACTGGTGGGGATTCAGCGTCCCCTGCTCCAGCTGTTTCAATCCCCGCTCCCAGACCTTGCGGACCGCTTGCGTCAGCGGTTCGTTCAGACGGGCGTTATAGTCGTTGAAGAACCCTTTGGTGGCGAAGTACTGGGCGGCGGGGATTGAGGGATCTGAGTTGTTGACTTTCAGGTCGTTGAAGAAACTGACCAGTTGCCGACGGCGGACCAGCATTTTTAGTAGCAGGTCGGGATTGAGATCCGCAGGCGTGGTTCCCTGCTGCTTTGCCAGGGCGGCGGCGTAACCAGCGGCTTCGCCTGTGGAGAGAAAGACCGGTTCCAGGCGGATTGCACCCCAGGCGATGTGGGTCGCGGAGAGGCAGACCGGCACCAGCAGATTGTCGACCCCCTGCGGCAACAGTGCGCGATATGGAATCTGAGACGGGCGGGACTCTTCGGTCAGGATCAGTTTGCCGTCATATTTGAAGCCGGGGCAGCTGTCGGTTGTGCAGGAGTGCGAGTCCATGTACCAGTCGGTCACCGCGATGCTGTCCTGGTGGATCGGTGTGCGATGGTAGCCATCCGCCAGCATCCCGTCATTTTCGTTGAAGACGTGCCGGCCTACGATCCGCCGTGCTTCGCGGACGTACATTTCGTAAGGCACGTGATCATAGTCGGCGTATTCGTCCTTCGGCAGCCCCCATTTGAGGTACTCCTGACGTTTAGTTTCCGGGATTGATTCATCGTGCTGCAGGAACCACATCAGTCCCAGGCCGAAGTCGAGGTGCTGCTGGATGATCTTCTCGCGGGTCGGCCAGTCGGCTTCGGGATAGGCATGGTTCTGACCGGGCATGATCGGGCTGTTGACGTGTGATTTGTGGTTTGGCCCCCGGCTCGCCGGGATGTACCGACGGTGAAAGTCCAGGTAGTCTGCACGATCATAATTCGCCGGCTTTGGGATCGGCAGCCGGTTAGCGGGATCTGAAGTCACACAGAACCGGTAGTTATAAGCCTGCACTGCGCCATCCGCCGAGAATGGGCTGGTGGGATCGATGCTCCCCTGACGGGCACCATAGACGCGGATGTTGAGCCCCTCTTTGACGACGCTCTCTGGCCGATGACCGTCAATGTTGACGAAGACTTTGCCCGCGTGTGGCTCGTTATATTCATCGCGGGCTTCGCGGCCCACGCGGTAAGGGACGTCGGCCAGCGCGAACAGATCCCCTTCATAGGTGGCATCAACAAACGTGGTTCCCTTCACCTGAATCGTCTCGGGCGTGCCGTATCGGCAGAGGGTGACTGATTTAATGAGGGAGCCCTGGCGATCGACGTCCGTCGGGTAGTGGTGCAGGAGCAGTGTGATGTTCTTTTCCTGTGCTACCAGCCGGTTGTACTCCCGCTCGGCGACGTGTGGTTCGGCCCAGCCGATCGGATATTTTTCGTGAGTATAACGGATGGTCTGATGATCGCGCGAGTCGCGGCCGAAGGTGTCGATATAGTAGTTTTCGATGTTTTCCAGAAGCTCGCTGAACAGCGGGGAACGCGGCCCGCCATACAGGGCGTCCCACTGCATCAGGCCGCTGGTCATCATTCCGCCGATATGCCCATTGTGCTGTACCAGGAGGACCGAACACCCCTCCCGGGCCGCCCGGACCGCTGTTGCCACACCGCCCCCGGTGCCGCCGATCACGACGACATCATAGGCTTTACCGGCGACTTCATCCGCATTCGCAGACCGTGCCAGCTGCACCGGTTCAACGGAGTGACGCGTCGATTCACCGGGTGTACGGGGTAAGGTTTTTTCCGCCAGTGGGGAGAAGGCGACCTGTGCTGCCTGCGCTGCGTTGGGCTGACGGAATTTCGGTTTGGCTTCCATTGTCAGCTGAGGGTATCCCGATTTTCGTTTCCCCGCCCGTTCTGCTTCAGCGATTTTCACCGGCAGCAACTGCAGTCCATCGACGACGACATAGCCATTGGCCCCCTGGTTGGAAACTGTGACGGAGGCAGGCTGTCCTGCTTCAAAGTGAAAGGTTCCCAGCGAGACTGGCACCTGTTTGACCAGTGCCGGCTGACGTTGATTGATAATGACGGTTTTCTTGTCGTCGGCACTTTGAATCGTCACTGGAACTTTACTGGAACGGTTCGGATGCCAGGTATAGAGCAGCCGGACTTCATAGTCGCCTGACTGCTGGATCGCAGGACTGAAGCGGGCCGACTTCTGGCCCCGGTCCTTGTTTCCATCGTGGGAATAGTTCCTGCCGATTGGTGAAGGCTGACCGTTACTCTCCGCCCAGCTGCCTGTGAATTCAGCGTCGGAATCGTCGAGTGTGATGCCCGGTAATGTTTCGGGGTTTACGATCACTCGTTCAATCGACTTCCCGTTTTGCACAGGTGAGGGCCAGTCGAGCAGTTGCCCGTCAGCCAGCAGCTGGGTACGGAGTCGCTGGTAATTCACTTCCTGAATAGTGCATCCCACATCAATGGCCTGGCTGGCGGCGGTTGCGGCGGACTGGCTGAGAATCATCAGCACCGGTTCCATGCGGGTTGAGCCGAATGCGACGTGGCTGGCGGAGATTGCGAAAGTGACTAGCAGGTTATCGCATTCTTCAGCTTTGGGGACGATCGCGTCAAAACCGATCGGATAGGGGCCGCGGGTGCTGTGGTGCCCCAGCAGTTTACCTTCCCGCACCATCACTCCGTTATGCACGATCCGGCGGATTTCGTGGATGTCGATGCCGTACGAGGCCAGACCGACCGATTTGGGGGCGACCACCTGGTGGCGACAAAAATGCTCGGTCATCACCAGGTCGGAGACCATCCGTCGCGATTCGCGAATATAGAGCTGGTGCGGCCAACCTCCGTTGTCCTGGAATTCGTCTTTACAGAGCCCATAGCGACTGACCTGGTCACGTATTTTCTGCGGGACACGTTCATCTGTCTTCAGAAAATGGAACAGACCGCGGGCGTAGTTTTCGTGTTCCTTGATAATCTGCTGACGCTCGGCGTGTGAGGCTTCACTGTACCCCTTGTTACCGCCGACATAGTTTAAACCGAAATAGGCGGTGTTGAAATCAAACTTGCCGTTGGGGAGTGCATCGTGCTTGGTAAACCAGCGGAGGTCCATATCATCGCCTGCTTTCTCACAGGCAGCGATATAGCGGGCCACGATCTCGTAACGGGCCGGGTCGTAGTTGGCAGGAGGTGCGATCGGGATCCGGTTCTCCGGTTGATCGGTGACACATAAACGGAAGCAGTAAGCCTGTACTCCGGGAGCAGCTTCACCGATTGTTCCCAGTTCTCCTTCCTCGATCAGGGGCAGCAGGCCGCTTTCCGGTTTGCCAGAGATTTTGTATGGATCGAGGGGGATGGCACGATCCCAGAGCCCCCGCCGATCTTTGCGGCGGCCGATTTTGTCATACTTACCAAAATGGACTTGAGGAATTTCATACAACTGTACGCCGTTCAATGTTTCGTTGTATTGTGAATTGGCTTCGCGGGTCAGAGAATAAGAGACGCCGGCTGCGGCCAGTAGATCGCCTTCGTAGGTACAGTCGATAAACATCTCTGCCGCGATGCGGGTCCCCTGCTCTGTTGTCAGTTCCACGATTCGTGGTCCCTGCTTTTGAACTTTCTGTAGTGGTTCTCCCCGGATGACTTTTACTCCGGATTCTTTGATCATTTCTTCAAAGACCGTTTCTGCGCCGTGCGGCTCCAATCGCGTTTCCAGCGGCTTGCCATATTTTTTACCGATCCGTTCGTAGAACTCGCGGGCCATGCCAGCCACCGTGGCTGACTTTCCCATGTCAGAGAAGCTGAGTCCACCGGAACTCATGCCGCCCAGGTGCTGGCCCGGTTCGATCAGGATAACGGTCTTACCAAGACGGGCTGCTTTGACAGCTGCAACGACACCACCAGACGTGCCGCCATAAACACAGATGTCGACTTTGTGGTCTGGTTCTGCAGCAGAGAGAGGGGACATGATTACGAGGAGGCTGTAGAACAGCACAACAACTGGGCTGAGGGAACGAGGCATGATCAACTTTCAATCGAGTTCGGTGAGCGTAACCGGTGAGGAGGGACGAATGAATGACTACAGACAGGCTCAATCCTCCAATATCCATTTCAATGGAAATCGAGCCACTGTCAAGCCGGTTGTGTCGTAACCGTTATTTTTCAGGCCGCCATCTTCGTAGAAGCAGACAATGGTGCCATCCGGAAGGGCTGCCAGATCGCTATAGCCACTGATCCCCGGTTCAAGCACTCTTTTGCCGCTCCAGGTCTGGCAGTCATTGAAGCTGATCTGCAGTGTCAAGTTTTTGCGGTCCCGGTTGGGGCCTCTGCGTTTGCTGGAACCTTCCAGGTTGTCAGGGTTCGCAAACACGATGGCATTCTGAGGCTGAGACTTGCCCGCCGGAACGCGTAGAATACTGCCCATGCAGACCGGTTCTAGCAGTTGTGGATCAAAATGCTTTTCAGACCAGCCGGTCGCGCCGTTCTCACTGACGGCAATCAACCGACGGTGCGGCTTCGATTCGGTGCGGATATTTACGAGGACTTTGTCATTAAACAACTGGACGGCAACCGTTTCGCTTGGATTGAGGATCTTCTCGCCTGCGATCTGATCCCCCTGGTTGACGATGATCTCGCCGCGGTGCCAGGTCTTGCCGTGATCGTCGCTATAGATTGTGGAGACACAGGAAGGTCGATGTTTCTTCCCTCCGGTGGAAAGCCAGACTGGTACCAGCAGCCGCCCGTTCTGTAGTTGAATACCATGTCCGGGACCGGTGGCGATGACATTCCAGTCGTACTCTTTGCGGAACTCTTCAAAGACCGGGGTGATTTCCACGCGAGGGCTGAAGGTCTGTCCGTCGTCATTACTTTGGGTGTAATAACAGCGGGCATAGTTTTCACAATAGAGGAGATGCACCTGTCCGGTCTGGGCATCGTTGAAGGCAACGACATTGTTGACTGTTTCTTCTTTTGCATTGTGAATGACCTGTGGCTTTGCCCAGGTCTGTCCCCCATCGGTACTGCGGCGCATCAAAATATCGATATCGGCCCAGTCGCCAGCTGTCTTGCGGGCTTCGCAGTAAGCAAGCAGTGTTCCTTTGCTGGTGGCGATGATGCCAGGAATTCTGTAGTGGTGATATTCACCATCCCGGGCGGAAAACAGCGTTGTCTTTTGCAGGTCGCCTGCCCGAGTGGTCTGCAGCAGGCTTAAGATTATCAACAGGAACAGGGAACAGGTTTTCGCCAGGCGCAGGATAAAAGGGAGCATGGGCTGATTTCCAGTAAAAAGGTCTAATAATATTTGTGTTGCGATATTATTATCTATGTCGTAATATTATAAAAAATGATCTGGAAATCAAAGCAAAAACCGTCCTTTTTCGAGTGAATGTACATTCTCAATGAAACCAGCGATTGTGGATCTGGCCGAGCGAATCCAATCCGATATTAAACAACGAAAGCTGCAGCCCGGGGATCCCTACTACACAACCAGTGAAACAGCACGTTCGTTTCAGGTCAGCGGAACGACTGCCAACCGGGCTCTGCAACTGCTCACTCAGCGACGGGTTCTGGTGCGTAAACAACGGGCCGGTACGTTCATTGCTGATCCGGAATCGAACCAGACTGAGCAGGCCCTGCGTCGCGTGCATCTGGTGGTACACCAGAAATACCTCGAACGGGAAGGCCTGCTGGCCGATGGTATTCTGATCGGTTTGCAGCGGGAACTTCCCGAGGCAGAACTTGAATTCAACTTCCTGCCGCACCGGGATGAAGAAGCGTATGTGGAAGAGATTGTGAACCGTGCACTCAAGTCAAGTGTGACTGAGGGCTTTGTTTTGCAGCGAGCACAGGTGGGAGTTCAGCGGATCCTGCAGGAGAGCGGACTGCCGACAGTTGTAAATGGGGTACTGCAACCATCGATTACTGGACTGGCTCATATTGATCGGGATCAGGGGGAGATGGGGCGGCTCTTATTTCAGCATCTGCTCCAACAGAATTGCCAGCGAGTACTGATCGTATTTCGCGATCAAGTGACAGCCGGTGATCATCTTCTACTGGATGCTGTGCAGCAGGAGATGTACGGCGCAGGCTGGGGAATCGATCGGTTGACGGTTCGCTGCCTTCCGGCTGACGATCGGGCGATACAGGTATCTGCGCAAGACGTCCTGGAGCAGTCCTCAGTGAAGCTGGGTATTCTCTGTCGTTCTGAACCAGCGGCCCGGGCGATTGCGTCGATTATTTCCGAACTGAATTATCCACGGAAGAAACAGCCGGTAATAGTGGTTGCGGATCATTTTGCCCGCGAGCAAGCCCCCTGCCTGTTCCCGCACATCCGTCCCTGCCTCTCTCCTGAAGCTTACGGACAGGAGATCGGCAGGATGCTGGTCAGGCAGATGAATGGGGCAGAGCCACGAAATCTGTATTGCAACGTTTCGGTTGAACTCGTCAAACCGTCCTGATGCGATTTAGGAACTCAAGTGTGATTCAGCGGGCACAGCCAGAGACATCGATGATCTGTTCAGGTCCCTGAATGTATATGGTCTGAATCTCCTGTGCGTCCAGGTTCAGGCTGTTCAGATTTACCATCCGGATACTGCTGTCGTCATAAGTGCGAAAGTAGTAACGCAGGTTTGTCAGATCTGAGACGCCAGTCCACATAGTGTAATCGCCGACGACTTTTCCCTGCTCGACTCCGCGAGCAGCTCCTTTGGGAATGTCGAACTGATTCAAAATGTGAAATGTCTGTAGTACTCCCTCTTTCGCAGTTGTGACCGGAAATGCCGACGAAGAAAAAGCGACAGCACGTACAAAGCGGGATGGCGGTGTAAAATCTCCCGGCAGTCCGAGCATTCCACTTCCCTGCCCGAAACCTTTAATTTCAACCCCTTCGAGTTTGATGTCAGAAACGTTGTTTGTGAGTAAGTTGACATAATTGCTGAGGTTCGTCATCTGCCAATCAAATGAGGGAGCATTTGTTATGACTCCGAGAGGGTTTTTGTAGAGATTCAGTTTTCCCTTCACATACTCAATCACAATCGATTTTCCACTGGCATCGTTGGCGATATAGTGAAATGGTGGGACGCCTCCCATTTGGGGCATGACGACATTACCAACTTTGATTTTCTTTACTGCCGCTTCAACTTCCTCAACGTTCTGACAGGTACCCATCAGGTACAGGGGCAGTTCTACAGGGGAAATACTGTTGGCCAAATCCTTCTCAGACAATTTTTGATAATCAGTATAACCAGGAAAATAGAAGATGCCGACATGCAGCCCCCGTTCATTGACGCCGTCAACGATCACAGGAAGTTGAAAGGCATTCATGCCCATCATGGCGTAACGCGAAGTCCAGCGTAATCCCGGTTTCTGGTCCGGAGTGCTCCCTAAATTTTCTCTGTTGCGAGGGATTATAATTACGTTTGATTCCAGATCCTGGGCAAACTCAAGAGTACGGCCGAAGATGGCTGAACCATCTTGGGGTTTGATCGTGATCCCGGTACAGGCGGATGTATCAGAAGCAGGAATTGAAAGAGTTAGAACAATAGCAACCAGGATGGCAGGCAAACCTGTGAGGCGTTTCACTGTATTTCTCCCGGGTAGAGAATGAATTCAAGTTGTCAGTAACGCGAACATTATCACTGACGCTGGTTTCGGCACTCTTTGATTCGGCTGAAAATGGAACAAAGGGTGAGCATTGCGCAGGACATTTTGTTCCTCATCTTGAATTGTGGAACAGGATATCGACAGCACCGATTACGAGAGCTGGTACTGTTGTGAAAGCAAACTGAGACTTTTTTTATCAGCGTTCCCTGATGTATGCACTAATTAATCTTTGCCATCGCGGAGCATCTCCCGTGCAGCATTGCGGCCGCAGGCACCCATCACACCACCCCCCGGGTGCGCGGCACTCCCACACAGGTAGAGTCCCTTGATCGGAGTACGGTAATCACTCCAGCCGGGGACGGGGCGTAGATTATAAAGCTGATGGGCGGGCATTGCCCCCTGAAAGATATTGCCGCCGGTTAAACTGAAGGTTCGTTCCAGATCAAGTGGAGAGAGAACCTGGCGATGCAGGACTGATGCAGGAACGTTGGGGGCGAATTCCGCTATCCGCTGCAGGCAGCGATCGGCGAACTCTTCTTTGAGTTCGTCCCAATTTCCCTGCTTCAACTGGTAGGGTGCGTATTGCACGAAAAGCGAAAGGATGTGTTGCCCTTCCGGTGCCAGGGTGTTGTCGACTGCAGTGGGGATTGTCATCTCGATAATCGGCTTTTGTGAGGGCATGCCATACTTGGCATCGTCGTAGGCCCGTTCGATTTCCTCGCAACTGGCGCCGATGTGGATGGTTCCCCGATGCTGAGGGCCGGGTTCATTATGGCCAGGCAGACAGTTGAAATCGGGTAGTTCACTGACAGCCACGTTGATTTTCATGCTGGCGCTGCTGTAATCGATTCGGCTGACCGCTGCAGAGAAGTTCTGAGGAAGCGTACCGGCAGGGATCAGTTTTTCGAATGTCACATGTGCATCGGCATTGGAGGCTACGCTGCGGGTCGTGATCGTCTCACCAGTTGAAAGGCGGACGCCAGTCGTCTGCTGTCCCTGGATCAGGATTTCATCCACGGTGACGCCGGTACGGATTTCGACACCGGATGCCTGGGCAGAGTCGGCCATGGCCTGACTGAGTGCGCCCATTCCCCCCTCGACATAACCCCAGACACCACGTGCCCCACCGGCAGAACCCATGACGTGATGCAGTAAAACGTATGCGGTTCCGGGGGCGGAAGGGGGCCGAAAGGTGCCGATAATCGCGTCGGTTGCCAGTGTTGACTTCAGGACGTCTGATTCAAACCAGCGATTCAGGATAGGCAGTGCCGGACCGGTGAGCAGTTCGATTGCTTCCGGGATTGTTTCTCCCAGTCGTTTCAGTGACTGATGCAGGTGGTAGGCTGTTTTCGTATCGCGGAGTTTTTTCCCCAGGCCGACTGATCTCCAGGAGGCGGGGAGAGGAAGCAGGTCGGGAGGAGTCTGTACCAGTGCCGGTTCCAGGCACTCGGCGATTCGTTCCAGCATGGTTTCATAGCGGGGGAACTGCTCTGCATCGCGCTGGCTGAACTGTGCGATCTGTTCCTGGTTCTGTTTCAGATCCGGTCCCAGCAGCAAAGAACGCCCATCAGTACAGGGGGTGAAGGAACTCGGATTGCGTGGCAGGATACGATAACCATAACGAGCCAGTTCCATTTCCTGTTCAATTTCAGGCAGCAACAGGCTGACCAGGTACGACGCGGTAGAGACCTTAAAGCCGGGCCAGAGTTCTTCGGTCACACAGGCTCCGCCCACAAGCTCGCGGCGTTCCAGTACCAGCACCTTCCAACCCTTTCGTGCGAGTTGATGTGCACAGACCAGTCCGTTATGCCCTGCTCCAATAATGACACAATCGTACATTCCATTGTTCCCTTTGTGGAAAATTACGTATGGATTTACAGCCTGTATTATGCGGAGATTTACAGGTGTTGCCAGAGTACGTGTTGTTTCCCGAGCCGCTTTTATTGTATTGGCTTGTGCCCTTTGCTAACTTGGGGGTGTATAAGTTTAATCTCGTCTGTGTGACAATCCGTCTCTAACCAAGAATTACTCTCAATTTATACTGGTGTTGCCATGCGATTGATTTCGACGCTCTGTCTACTGGTCCTGATGGGGACCACATCTCTGTCCGCCGCAGATTCCGCTCCTGCAGATCTCAAACTGGAAAAGATCAAAGGTGCCAAACCGCGTAATGTGGTCTTTATTCTCGCGGACGATCATCGTTATGACGTGATGGGTTTTACCGGTCATCCCTGGGTAGAGACTCCTGCAATGGATGCGATGGCCAAACAGGGGGTTTACTTCAAGAATGCAGTCGTTACCACCTCGCTCTGCTCTCCCAGTCGGGCTTCGATCCTGACCGGACAGTATATGCACAATCATGGTGTGGTCGATAATAACGTACTGACCCCGCCTGGGACGAAATTCTTTCCCCAGTATCTGCAGGCCGCTGGCTACCAGACGGGATTCTTCGGGAAGTGGCACATGGGCGGTCACTCCGACGACCCACGGCCCGGTTTCGACAGATGGGTTTCCTTTCGTGGCCAGGGGCACTATTACCCGCCCGAACATTTGAAGAAATGGTCATTGAATGTTGATGGCAAAAGAGTTCCGCAGAAAGGTTACATTACCGACGAACTGACGGACTATGCCATCGACTGGTTGAACGAAAGTGTCAAAACGCAGGATAAACCCTTCTTCATGTATCTCTCACACAAGGGAGTGCATGGGATGTTCCATCCTGCGGAACGTCATGCGGGACGCTACAAAGATAAATCGATGCCGATCCCTAAAACGATGGCCAATACCTCTGAGAATTACTTCAACAAGCCGATGTGGCTGAAGAATCAGCGAAACAGCTGGCACGGGGTTGATTTTGCCTATCACCAGGATACGGACATCGAAGAGCATTATCGTCTATACTGTGAAGCCCTGCTGAGCGTGGACGAATCGATCGCTCGCGTGCGGAAGTGGCTGAAAGATAACGGCTATGGTGAAAACACACTGGTCATGTACATGGGGGATAACGGCTTTCAGTGGGGCGAACATGGCCTGATTGACAAGCGGACCGCGTATGAAGCGTCCATGCGTGTGCCTCTGGTCGGCGTCTGTCCCGGTCTCTGGAAACCAGGCACCGTGGTAGATGAAGTCGTCGCCAACATCGATATCGGCCCTACCTGCCTGGCAGCTGCCGGCTTGAAAACACCACCTCAGATGGATGGCCAAAGTTTCCTGGAACTGGCGGCGGGCAAACTACCGGCTGCCGACTGGCGTAAGAATATTCTGTATGAATATTACTGGGAATTCAATTTCCCTCAGACGCCAACGACCTTCGCACTGCGGACACCACGATATAAATTCATCCAATATCATGGTATCTGGGATATTGACGAACTTTACGACATGGAAAAAGATCCATTGGAACAGCACAATCTGATTTTTGATCCTGAATATCAGAAACAGATCAGAAAGATGCGGGCCGATCTGCATGCGATATTGGAGAAGTCAGAGGCGAACCGGGTTCCCTTCAGTCACAAACGGAGTATGGGCGCTAACCTGCGGCTTGAGAGTGGATCAAAACCGGCTGATTTCAACGATAAGCTGTTGCGGGAGAAAAATGCGAAGGAGTAGGTAACTGTACCGCAGAGCTTCTTCTCCAAGATGAATTTGAGGTAGCTTACTTCGAATGGCCTATTGCGGAGGAAATGCTCATGATCGAGATTGTTCCCATCGAATCTCCGACAGTAGAAGATCTTAAGATCCTGAGAACTCTGATCGAAATGGGTATTGCAGAAATAAAAGCTGCCGCTGCTAATCAGAGTGCTATACGCCAGATCCAGATCTTTGAAGGGGACTGGAAATCGGAAAGAGAGGTGCTGGCAAAGATCTACCACCAGTATCGCTCAGAGCAACCAGTATCCTGGCGAGTCAGAGAGAGCGATGAATTTGGGGGACAAGTGTTTTTGTCTCCCGATGGATTGAAATCAGCACTGTCACATTGGCGATCCATAGAATTGGAGACTCAACGAAACCTTGATCTGGAATCAGGTTTTATTGCGACACCTGATGAATTTGAGCCACACGATGATGACTGCTTTTGATTGACTTTTCTCTAGTACTGAAAATGAAACTGTGTTGGGATGCAGGACAACAGCTGATTTAGATTTAATCAAGAACCCCAAAATGACATTGCCAGCCGTTTTCAAGGAGGTACAATTGACCATGGGCCGACTAATGGACTGAGCTACCCGCGCTCTTTCTCCTCAAACCAGTAAAGGAGTCGTGATGACTGGATATCATGAGGACGATCCTCGGACGCAATTTCATGTGTGTCCCAGCTGTCAAGCAGATATTGATCGTAACAGTAGTCGTTGTGAATTCTGCAATTGTGAATTCGATTTTGAACCTGCTTTTCACGAACCGGACACGCGGCTCGCAAGTTCAGAAGAGGAAGTCAATACCGATAAAAGAACACGTTATCTGGTGTTGTTGACCCTGAATATTGCCACCGGGCTGGTGGGTGTACTGGCATCGTCTCTGGAAGAGGCGGTCCCGACTCGTCTCTCACCCCCTGAGTCTCCGCGTATCTCTGCGGAACAGCGGGAAGAGATGGTTCGATATCTGCAGCAACAGAGTCGAGCTCATGTTGAGGAACTGAATGCCCGTATGGAGCTGAAAGTGACTTCGGGCGAACGCAGATCTGTTCCGATTCGGTTTTAAGCTCCTGTATGCAAACAGTTTTGACTATCTGAACCGCTTTAAATCTGTCTCGTTAATGACCCATATTGACAGAGTTTGCCTGTTTTGCGACAGTCCCCGCTGGTACTGCGCCGCTCACACTGTCAATTTCGGGTCAGAAAATGGATTTACTGCCACTCGATCATCCCCGCCTCAAGAAGAATAACTTTGATCTGCTCAGGCTGCTGCTGGCTCTGACAGTCTGTCTGGTGCATGCAGTGGAACTTTCCGGTTTTAGCGCGTTAGCGGTGCTGCCTGGATATCTCTCATCGCGGATTGCAGTTCAGGCATTCTTCGTCGTCAGCGGGTTTCTGATCGTGATGAGTTACGAACGTTCCTCATCGCTTTCCTCTTATACCAGCAAACGGATCAGACGGATTTATCCAGCGTACGTTACCGTCATATTACTGGCAGCCCTTGGACTGGTTCTGGTAAGCCGTCTATCACTGACTGAGTACTTTTCTTTTACCTGGGTAAAATATCTGCTGGCTAATCTGACGTTTCTGAATTTTCTGCAGTCCACTTTACCGGGAGTCTTTGAAGCGAATCGGATGCCGGCGGTGAATGGCGCGCTCTGGACACTGAAAGTGGAAGTGATGTTTTATGTTTCCGTTCCCGTGCTGGTATATTGTCTGCGACGTGTCCCCCGCTTGCCACTGCTGATTCTCGTTTATGTCGTGTCGATCGGATATGCCCAACTGTTGCTGGGGGCTTCAATCCGGACAGAGAATCCGTTTTATGAACAGCTGGCACGCCAACTACCTGGGCAGCTTTGTTTCTTCATCGCAGGAGCAGCACTGTTTTATTACCTGCCTTTTTTCGAACGTCATATCAGGCTATTTGTCACTCTGGCGACTGTTGTGTTGCTGACGCATTACTGGACTCCCCTGCCCTGGCTGCAACCTGCTGCCCTGGCAGTGATTGTCTTGTTTTTCGGTCTGTTTCTGTATGCAGGTAACTTTGGAAAGTATGGGGATTTCTCCTACGGGGTTTATATCCTGCACTTCCCGCTAATCCAGTTGCTTTTGAATGCCGGTTGGTCTGGAGAGCATGCCTGGTCTTTCCTGGGGACAGCAGTCTGCCTGACGTTGCTCGGGGCAATCCTGATGTGGAATCTGGTCGAAAAGCGGTTTCTGCTGCGAAGCAGTCACTACGTCAGTTCAGTTAAAGCTGAACCAAAAACTGCTCCTGTCAAGCAGCCAGTCCAGATCTGATACGAATTACTTCGATTTGAGATCGAAATTAATTGTGTTCCCATCTGCTTTTACGTCTGCCGTAAGTTCAGATTTGTCGTTATATTTCGTGGGAACCAGTTGTTTGCCTGCGTCTTCCGGATTGTCAGTGAGTTTAATGATCATAACTCTGTGTTTACCCAGGGAAGCACCAGAGGCGTCTTCATTGTATTCCAGATTGTATGAACCATCCTCCTGAGTTGTAGCACTGGAGGCCCGGCGTCTAGCCTTGCCGGTGGTTTCCAGAGGTTCAAAAATAACTTTGGCGTTAACCAGTGGTGAACCATCCATGGTCACTACACCGCTTACATCCGCTAGATCAGGGACAGCTTCACCACTACCGCTGGAACAACCGGTAAGTAAGAGGAGCAATGAACTGAAGAGAATGCATTTGGGAAGATTCAGGGACAAAAACATGTATCTGATCCAGTCAGAAAGTTAAAAAGTTGAGTATAAAATTGCGAGCGTCGCTGGAAAAGGATTCAGACCGCGGCGATGACGATCACCGCGGTCTGAATCGACTTAAATCAGAAGTAGAACGTGGAGATCAGATTTAGAATTCTGGAATGACTTCGCCACCACCGATAGAGACCAGTGCCTGTACTACTCCGACACGGTCTACATTTTCGCTGAGGAAGCGGACGGCACCATCACCCATCAGAATGTGACCACCGCCCACATGAAAGCTGCCGGCTCCCCAAGCGTATTGTTTTCCATTGGTATGGTCAAAATTAAGAGTATAACCAGTTACACCTGGTAGGATGAAAAAGGTGTGTGTGGCGGCATTCCAGTAGGGACCATAACTGGTCGATGTCTTGTTCAACTGGGTTTCACACATGACCATCGTGTTACTGGTACCATCTTTAAAATCACGGAACTGAGCAGCACCATTCGGTCCCATTGCACCTTTGAGTGTGCTGTTGTTCGCTCTCCAACTGCCACTACCTCCTCCAGTAGTGTAGTTCACGACTCCGTAACTCGTTCGCCAACCAGGACTGACGTAGTATGGACCAGAGGTTGTTGAATTTTGCTGAGTTCCCGGGTCTGAGGGACAGAGAAAGACCGGGACGGGAGATGTCACAATCGAATATTGATCTGTCGTAACAGTTCCTGTGCATCCTGAACCATGGTTTGCACGACCGCTGGGCAGGCTCCAGTTGTATTGGTTGTAGATATTTGCCTGATCGATAAAGGGCAGGATCATCTGGTAGCAGGTGTGGTTTAACAGATTACCAGTTGCGCCATGCACTGCATCACACGACGATAAACCTGCGTTGATAGTTGCCGGAGGCAGTACTCGATGTGTGTCATGATAATTGTGAAGTGCCAGCCCGATTTGCTTAAGATTGTTTTTGCAAGTACTGCGTCGAGCTGCTTCGCGGGCCTGTTGAACTGCGGGAAGAAGGAGAGCAATTAGAATTGCAATGATGGCAATAACGACCAGCAATTCAATCAGGGTAAAACCACGTTTGTGAGGGCGCGTGCGCATGAGTGTGCCTTTCAAAGATAATTGATAAAACGAAATAGAATTCAGGAGAATTGAAGTGATTAGTATTTCGTTCAATCAGAGCGCTTGATTCTTCGCGAGAATACCAAGGCTGTGTGTATCAATGATGCACATAGCTGATTTCATTATGCTTTGAGTAAAGAGAAGCAACAAGATTGTTTATTAAGAAATGTTATTAATCTTGTGGATCCAGGGCTATATTTTTTGAGGACTCAAAAAAAACAGATTGTAACCGCTGAACACTTTACACAGTTGTATGTATCGATCTTGATTAGATGTGGTAGATAGATCTACAGCAATTCCCTGACAGGTGCTTATTTAGCACTGTGGGCATTCCGGCTGTCACCAGGAAACAGAGCTGTCGGTGGGAATCGAACGGCGTTTCTGGGAATGATTCGCAAGGTAGATGTTGGGAGCTTTGTTCTGAGAGTGTCGACAGGTACTCGAATCTCCCAGAATAAACTCAATCTCAATGGCGACGCTGCAGCAATGAACTCAGGGCGCGACTCTCTCGCAGTTTGGCGATCCGTTTTCCATTTTCATAAATGATATATGTGGGAAGCCCGATTACATTTTCCTGACGTGCCTGTTCGAGATTGCGATCATAATCCAGAACCTTTACTACCAGTCCTCGAGCGCGCAGTTGAGGTAGAATGGTCCTGCGATCCTCTTCACACTGGCGGCAGTCAGCGCCAGTAAACATTTTGACTTCGTATCGGCTGGCAATTTGCTGGTCGATCTTATTATGTTTCTGCCAGGCTGCAGTATATGCCGTCTCCTGGTTTTGGAAACCGTAGTGGGTGTGAAACGCGGTATCCCAGTTCGTCTGATAGGCAGTATCCAAAAAACGGACAAACTCCTGCTTCCCTTCCCGATCGATCAGGAATTCTGCCAGATAGAAACCTTGAGCGTACAGGACAGCGATTCCGCCGAGATTGTCGGGATAATTCTGCATGACCAGCAACCGCCGAATCGGGATCTGCCGTTCGGTGCCGACGACTTCACGAGCCAGTTCACGGATCGGTCGTTTCTCGGCTTCTGCTTCCTCATAGGTCGCAGCCCCTTCGTCTGCCCAGCGTGGCAAGGGACGACGGAAGTGAGATGCGAAGACTGTATGCAGTACTTCGTGCGGAATAACACTTTCCAGCAGGCTCTGGGAAGTTCCTTGTACCTGCATATCCCAGCCAAATACCTGGCCCTGGTCGAAGGAGAAGGTCGTTGCCCCTCCCCCTGCATAGTCTCCTGCATTAACTCGAATCGGACAGGGGGCATACCAGTTGGGTATTGGATGCCCGAGCCATTCCCGCGCATGTCGATCGCGATAATGCTCTGCTGCTTCTCCCACCTGAACTGCGAGTGTTGCGTCTCGGCAGTATACGGTGAAGTTTTTGGTGCGATACTCAAAAAGACCGGCATCCCCCTCAAATAGTAGCAGTGGAAGTAAGAGCAGAAAATATCTCATGTTACCGTCCGTTGCTGACTAACCAGGAGAAAGGCTTTTAGTAAGACAGACTTGCGATGCGTAGTTAGATGCATCCAGTCCCAAGTTGGGAGTTCAGGTTCAGGGGGGAACCATAAGTAGAAATGGATTTGAAGTACAGATCACTCTCTATAGCCAGGTGCTGAAAATCTGCAGGAAATGAGGATTTTATTATTTTGAGATATGTGTAAATGAATAGTATTTCTTGGCACTAGAGAACTCGGTAAGCTTTGGTCTGAAAAATGATCTGAACCAGGAGAACCAGAGCGATGCCACAGCTGATCTATCGACTATCCGAAATCAATGCATCCCACGTGGCGGAGGCTGGAGGCAAAGGGGCATCGCTGGGAGAACTGATTCAGGCTAAGGCCCCGGTTCCTCCGGGCTTTGTGGTCTCCAGTTGTGCATTTCGAGAATATTTTTTCCAGGGGGAACCTGAATGTGCTGTCGTTGATGTCATTCAGAAACTGAATGCGAATCAACTGTCCCTGGCCCAGGCACGCTCTGAAATTCAGAGCTGTCTCGAGGAAGTCTGTTTTCCAGAACCACTCGAAGTGGCTGTCAGGCAGGTAACTGATGAAATGCAGCTAAAACGTGTTTCCGTACGTTCCAGTGCCACCTGTGAGGACAGCGCTACGAGCGCCTGGGCCGGCCAGCTGGAAACCTGGCTGGACGTGTCACCAGACGAAATTACAAAACGGATTCGGGACTGCTGGCTCTCTCTCTTCAGCGAATCTGCTCTCGCCTATGGAGCGACTCACGGTTATGCCTCAGGGGAGATCGCGGTAGCGGTCGTCATACAGCAGATGGTGGCGAGCGAAATTTCGGGCATTGGTTTTTCTGTCCACCCGGTAACTCAGGAACCGGAGATCCAATTGATCGAGGCCTGTCTGGGATTGGGGGAAGCCATCGTTTCAGGACGGATTGTTCCAGACCAGTTCATCGTACAGCGTGACTCCTGCCAGATTCTGGAGTCGATCATTGGTGAGCAGAAGGAGGCCCTCTGGCTGGGGGATGGAAATACGAAGCCTGTCTGGCAGGAACTGGATGGTCGAGGCAGCCAGCCTAAAATCAGTACCTCACAGGTTACCGAGTATGCCGGGATCCTGGCACGGCTGCATGATCATTACGGGCATCCTATTGACACGGAATGGGCCATCGAGAATGGGAACTTCCAGATTCTCCAGGCACGTCCCATCACCACGTTGGCTGCTGAGTATGATCAAAGTCTGTTTGATCAAAGTCTGGAATGGCATTTTTGTGTAAGACGCCCGTTTTTCCTGCTGGCTGCTTCGATTCTCCCCTACTGGATGGATGCCAGGCATGCGGATCATACGTTGGGGACACATCTCAATGAAGCACTGCTGATACAAGACGAAACGGGTATGATGAATCTGTTTAGTTCTCAAAAATCGGCTGATGAGTTCCTCGATCGAATTGGAGATCTGTTCCAGAATGATCGAGACGAAATTATTCGTATCCTGCGTTACGGACTGGGAATTTATGCACAGGGCCCGGCCGTCATTGAACAGGGAGTGAGTGGGTTCGCCGATCTAACAGAACTGGAGGATTTTTTCGCTGATGTTGCCCAGCATACAACTGTGTTTCCAGCCTGGTTACTGACGTATATTGAATTACATCAGATTGATGATCCTGAGGTACGCTCTCTGGCAGAGCAGATCCGTTCTCATTCCCTCTACCCCGTGATTGAAAGAAAACTGCTACAACCTCTGGCGAAACAGACTGCTGAAAGGCTGGGATTTTCGCAGCCAGATCGCGCCTGTGATCTGGTGTTATGGAGCGAACTGAAACAGGGGCTCGTCACCCGGGAACTACTGGAAACGCGCCTGCAGTCGATCGATTCCGGAGAACGCTACATCTTTCAGCTGCTTGATGGACAGGAGAGCTTTCATCTGGTTTCCCAGACTGGTTATCTGTTGACTCGTCTTGCGAAACAGCGACAGAGTCTGCCTGTAGGAGATTCTAATGAGTTGACTGGGCAGACCGCCTGGCCGGGAATCTTTCGCGGTCGGGCCCGGGTGGTTCTGAGCCTGGATTCTCAAGGTTTTTTGGTTCAGGCTGATGAAGTGCTGGTTTCGATCCAGTCCAATCCTGCCCTGCTCCCACTCATGAAAACCTGCGGCGCGATTGTCACCGATGATGGCGGCATTGCCTGTCATGCAGCGATTCTGGCCCGCGAACTCAAAAAGCCGACGCTCATTGGCACAGGTAGAGCCACGAAAATGATCCAGGATGGCGATTTGATCGAAGTCGACACCTACGCGCAAGTAGTGCGAATTTTGGAGCAGGCGCAATAAAAAAGCACTGATGCCAGGAGCATTAGTGCTTTTGAGTGGGGATGACAGGACTTGAACCTGCACGCCTTGCGGCACTAGATCCTAAATCTAGCGTGTCTGCCAATTCCACCACATCCCCGGTTGAATTGTGAATCTGCAGGAATACTAACGATTTCAGGGAGGAGACACAAATCGACCGACTGAAAAAAGTGCGACTTTACGGGGTTTCAGCCAGATTTACCGTATTTCGGACGTCAAAACAGTCGATGAAAGCTTACTCGGCAGAGGTGTCTGATTCCGACTCTGCCTGTTCTTCCTGCTCCAGCTTGGAAATCTCGTCTCTTAACGAGGCGGCCGCTTCGTAATTTTCTTCTGCAATCGCCGCGGTCAATTCTCGCCGGAGTTTGATTAAATTGTACTGCTGCTGACTGGAAGTGGGGGCTCGCTTGGGGAATTTACCAATGTGCACGCACTCACCATGGATGTTCTCAAGTAATTGAATCAATGGTTCTCGGAAGGCGATGTAGTCATGCGGGCAGCCGAGTCGTCCTTCACTGCGAAATTCCTGAAATGTGATTCCGCAATTCGGACATTCCATCTCTTCATCTAACTGCAGTTCCTGAGAACTGAGTTCAATCAGAGTCGCATCATCCTGAGGTTCCCATTCGTCCTGCGATGTCTGCCCGCTGATATATTCCTGAAAATGTTCTTCACAGAAATGCAGTGCCTGTGCCTCACCATTCTGAATCTCAGTCAGGTGATAGACAGCCGGCTTGTTACAGACTTTACATTTTTTCATGATCGATGCTTCATTGCGTACCGAGTGAGGGTTAATCAATCCAGACCGCTTTGCAGCGTGCCTGATCTCATTCTATACGAACCAGTTGCGGGGCTCAATCGCGATTTTGAGATCGTTTTAGTCAGCATGATCGGCGGGGGACTCACCGATGGCGATGATGCTACAGGCCTGAATCACATTCAATCCCAGCTCTCGTGCCCGCTCCAGCAGATCAGGGCTTTCGCTTCCGGGATTAAACCAGACCTCTTTAGCGCTACACTGTTGGATTTCTTCCAGCAGCTGGATGCCAACGGAAGGTGGCACATAGACACTGATTCGGTCCAGACTCTCCGCAGGTACATCCTGCAAGCTGGGATAGGCGGTCAAACCTTCGATTTCATTTGCACTGGGATGGATAGGATAAACTTCGTATCCCTGGCTCAAATGTGCGCGGACCGATTTGTTTCCATATTTCTGGCGGTCTGTGCTAGCACCAAGGATTGCAACTGTCGGTTTACTCATCAGGAATCCTGTTTCTTCAACGAGGAGACAAACTGGTCGTAACGTTTCTGAACCTCGGACTGGGAAGGCGTCTTCCCTTCACTCACAATCAATCGATAGTTCATTTTAAGTGGATGACTTTCATCAATTTTCGTATCGAAAAAGGCTCCAAAGCGACCATAGGGGCGCTCGGAATATCGCGATGGTTTCGGTACATTCGGATCTTCCATGTACTCCACATTGTAATGCTTGCCATCAATATCATATGACATGGCAAACCAGCCCAGGTTCACGTGCTTGTCTGGATCGGTTCGGTCTGAGACCTGGTAGGGAGCCGGTTGCTGCGGCGATCCCTCGGGGCGAACATAGGTCGCATTATTGGACTCGGCCACTGGCTGGGCGGCACGGTACTGGAAACCGGCATGTTGACGATCGCCATCAAGAGTAATTTCGCCGCGTTTACTTTGTAAGGTAGTTTGCCAGTCGATCTGCCAGGCTGGTGCCTCAGAGCTGGAAACCTTGATCGGTGTAACTGTTACTTTTCGTGTTTCAATAATCACTGGCTTCCCGTCGCCATCCTCCCAGTGGATCTCCGCAGTCATTGTCCCCGCATCGGGGCCGCCCTGCATCGATATGAACTTGTCATGACGTAGATGGGCTCCGTTTTTACAGTGCCAGAAGTCGAGTGTTTTGCCATCAAAGCTGGTTTTATTCCAGCCGACATATAATCCACGATGATGTGTGTACTTCCCACCGGGGCCCTTGGTAATCACCGCTCCGCTCTGGGGACCGTAAACATGATGAAAGACTTTGTAAGTGTCGTGAAATGTTTCCGGGGTGGATTTATCAAACGGGTAGACATACTGCAGCACTGGTTGACCGTTATAGTACAGGTCTGCCACTTTCTGATCCGGATGATCCTTCCAGGTGAAACCTTTCTTTTCAGCAGCAGAAACGTTCAACTGAGTGAAAATGATCAGAAACAAACAGCAGGCAAGTTGAGAGGTAATATGTTTCATCTGGATTTCCAGTCTGGTCAGTAAGAATACGAAGTTCGAGATCGGTTAACTCTTACTTTCAGTGTAAAAAAAATCCCGCGTTCCGGGTAGGGAACACGGGATTTGAGAAATTAAACCGGAGTATTAACCGGCATTGTTATTGGGATTGTTCTTCGGAGGCTTTCCGTCAATCCAGGGGCCTGCCAGAGCCATGTAGCTGGGCTCTTCCAGAAGGCTCCCTTTATCCCCTGCTTTCCAGCCGGGGATGTGCTTGGGTTTCTGACGCGCTTCGGACATGGCTTCCCATTTCTTGGCCCAACTGCCGTCTCCATCCGAAATCTGGCCTGTCTCGCCATCGAAGTGGTAAACTTTACCGTTTCGGTAGCTGTTGGAACCCAGGTTGACCACAGCGATCGCAGCTGCACCCAGATCAGGTGGGTTGTTACACTTGCTCTGATCATTGGCTTCCATCGCTTCGATCCAGTTCTTGAAGTGAGCGTAGGTCGTGTCTTTGATCTGAGCAACGTCAATCCTCTGCTGCTTCAGCGAGCTGTCACGGGTGACCTGAGGTCGTTCAGGAATGAAGTCGTACCCATCAAAACCTTCCCCGTTGCCAAATACGAAGGAACCATTATGTCCGCGGATGATCTGTTTGATCCGGGTTTCCTGGTTACACATGGTGGCATTGATCAATCCCTGCACGCCTTCATTGAAGTCAGCAGCAACGGTAGCGACATCGGGTACGTCACGACCATCGTATTCCAGATACAGCCCCCCTGCACCAACGACGCGTCCCGGGAACCGGAGTCCGGTGGCTTTCAGCATGGAAGTGGTTCTGTGTACGAACAGATCGGTATACATTCCAGACCCAAATGGCCAGAAGCGACGCCACTGTGCATAGACAGCGCGGTCGAACGGCTGATACTCGGCCAGACCATCATCAACACCCAACCAGAGTTTCCAGTCGATGTTGGTGGGGTTCATTTCTTTTTTCAGAGCGTAGTAACGCCACTGTCCCATGGAAGAGTTCCGGAAATATTCTGTCTGGAACTGGAGCACCTTACCTAACTGGCCATCCTGCAGACGAGCCCGAACGTCATCCCAGACGGGGAGGCTGGTAGACTGCACCCCAACCTGCATGATTTTGCCGGTCTTTTTCCAGGCATCAACGACTGCCAGGGCTTCTTCCACTTTTTTCGTCATCGGCTTTTCGCAGTAAACGTTCAAGCCGGCATTCATGGAATCGATGGTCTGCTTGGCATGCCAGTGGTCGGGAGTTCCGATCGCGACGGCATCCAGCTTTTCCTTTTCAATCATGTCGCGGTAGTCGGTGTATTTCGCGACATCGTTGCCGAGCTCTTTCTTGATGTAGTTGGCAGTCCGGTCACGGTGTTCGGAATAGACATCGGCGACAGCAACCAGCTCGATGTTTTTACCATCTTTTTTCAACTGGACGAGTTTTTTGACGTGAGCACCAAAACCGCGTCCCCCGGGGCCGATAAATCCGATGCGAATGGCTTCGTTACTGTTTCCAGCTCCCAATGCGGGGGCCGTGGCCAGTCCGGCAATCGCACTGGCGGCGACGGCGGTCGTTCCTGAGGTTTTCAGGAAATCTCTGCGATTGATGGGGCTTTGATCCATTTCGTTATCTCCAGTTATTTAATAAAGTGAATCTGTTACTGGATGGTATCATCTTGAGTTTTGAGATACCAAAAGCATGCTTGAAAAACAGGTGAGCACCCTCCGAATGCAGGCTGGCCCAGAGATGTTGAGCCAGACCTGGCGCAGATCAGGGAGAGCGAGGAAACACCTTTCCTACGCATAATAGTAGCAATATTTGGGAGCAGATGGTACTTATCGCTCTACATTTTCTGAATTCGTGTCGATTCAAGGGGTACTTCCGACGATCTGTCCCGATCCAGGCGAATTACTAAATAAAGACAAATAAATATTGGGTTCAGCGGTGTTAATACGTGGTACAGAAGGATTCGACGCCTGTCGGGGCGGAATGATCTCGATCGGGAACTTTGATGGCGTCCACCGGGGCCATCAGAAGATGATTCAGACTCTGGTCGATCATGCCCGCCAGAGAGAACTGCCGGCGATGGTCTTCACATTTGATCCCCATCCCATTCATCTGCTCCGCCCCGAACACGCTCCGCCCGAACTGATGGGTATTGAGGACCGCGCCACGATTCTGGAGCAGCTGGGTGTGGATTGTGTCATCGCCTATCCCACCAGTCGAGAGCTGCTGAATTTGAGTCCACAGGAGTTTTTTCAGCAGATTCTGTGTGACAAGCTGAGTGCTCGAGGACTAGTAGAAGGTCCCAACTTTTATTTTGGTAAAGATCGTGCAGGTGATGTAACACTGCTGGAGTCTCTCTGTGAAGAGGCGGGTATGTTTTTCAAGGTCGTTGACCCCAGCATGTGCGCTGAGCGAATGATTTCTTCTTCGGAAATCCGCAAAGCGATCCAGACGGGACAAGTCGACCTCGCAGCAGAGATGCTGGGGCGGCTCTATCAGATCAAGGGTACGGTGGGGCATGGGGACGCTCGGGGACGGGGGCTTGGATTTCCTACCGCGAACCTTTCGGGAGTGCCGACATTACTTCCGGGGGAAGGTGTTTACAGTGGATTTGCCATCACAGAGGGAAAACGTTTCCCCGCTGCAATCAATCTGGGAGGCAATCCAACTTTCCAAAACCAGGACGCGAAAGTCGAAGTCCATTTGATTGGTTTTACAGGAGAGATTTACGATCAGGAGTTGCGAGTAGAATTTCTACACAAACTGAGAGACGTCCAAACCTTTGCCGATGTCGAGGCGCTCCAAACACAATTGACGATTGATGTTGAATCAGCAAAAAAGCAGGCCACTGAATGGAAGGGCCTGGAATAATCTTCTATGATGTTCAGATGCTGAGCTGGTGTCAGTTCAGGTAATCAGCAGGAACACACAACTAGATCAGGAATCATGAATGAGCAAGATTGACTGGAGCCCCCTCTGTGAACTGATCGGTGCGCATCAGAAGGTGCTCCTCTCGTGTCATGTTCGTCCTGATGCGGATGCACTCGGTTCAGAACTGGCCCTTGCCGGTTTCCTCAGGCAACTGGGAAAAGAGGTTCGTATCATCAATCCTTCGGTTCAACCGAAGGGGATGGATTTTCTGGTGGGTGAACATGAAGTTCGCCATGTCGGCGATGGGGTCGCTACCGAAGATTTCGAATGGGCAGAGATCCATATTATCCTGGATACAAGTGCCTGGTCACAACTGCCGGGACTGGCGAACTTTTATCGTAAAACAAAGTCGCGGAAAGTCATCATTGACCATCATGTCAGCTCGGATTCTCTGGGGGCAGACGAGTTTAAAGATGTGACCTCTCCCGCGACCGGCTGTCTTATTTTTGATCTGGGACAGGCTTTGAACTGTAAATTGACCCCGGAAATCGCCACGTTTCTCTATGCTGCAATCGCCACAGACACAGGCTGGTTCAGATTCCCTTCCACTACTGCCTACACAATGCAGATTATCAGCGAACTGATCCGGGCTGGTGCAGAACCGCATCGAATCTATGAAAATCTGTACGAGCAGAACAACCTGCCTCAATTAAAACTGATGGGCCGTGTGCTGGGGAAAGTTCAGTCTGATTTTGACGGGCTGCTGGCCTACACCGTAGTGACCTGCGAAGATTTCAGTGCCACAGGGACGACTCCCGTGGACACTGAAGGGCTGGTTAACTACTGTCTGACCCTGGCTGGGACGCAGGCAGCATTCATTGCAGTGGAGCAACGAAGTCGACAGGTAAAAGTCAGTTTTCGCTGTCGTACTGACTGGGATGTCTCAAAGATTGCCGAATCCTTCGGCGGTGGTGGGCATCGTCAGGCCTCTGGTGCGATGCTGAATGGCCCCCTCTCTTCCGCGGTTACCAAAGTGCTCGGTAAATTTCGCGAGATGTTTGAAACAAGCGAAAATTCGCGAGTCTGATTTTCTGACAGAATCGGGGATCTGAAACCCGATTTGATTGCTCTTGCTTCCAGCCTGCTATAGCATTGATAATCATATTTTTAACTGTCTATGCTTACTGACATGAAGTTAACAAGGATTATCGATGCGCTTATTCGATCTACGCCCCCATTGTTTCGTCTTCCTGGTCTCTGCCCTGCTCCTGGGCTCTCTGTCTCTGCTCAAAGCTGATGACTTCAAAATAGAAAATACTCAGGATCCCAAGGATCAGGCAACTTCTGCCGAACAGACAGTCAAAAATATGACTGTCCCCGAGGGTTTTAAAGTAGATCTGTTTGCCAGTGAACCTGATGTGCATCAACCAATCGGCTTTGCCATCGATGACCGGGGTCGTCTCTGGGTGGCGGAGTGTTTCACCTATGAAGCCCATGGAGTCTATCAGGATCAGTATCAGGATCGAATTGTCATTCTGGAAGATTCCGACGGTGATGGCCAGATGGATCAGCGGAAGGTGTTCTGGCAGGGACAGGGGCCGTTAACCAGCGTATCAGTCGGATCTAACGGCGTCTGGGCTTTGTGCCGTGGTGAATTGCTTTACATTGAGGATAAAAATCACGATGACGTGCCCGATGGTGAACCGCAGGTGTTACTCGAAGGCTGGAACTATAAAACTGTCCGTCACAATATTGTCAGCGGACTGACCTGGGGACCGGACGGCTGGCTCTACGGTCGGCATGGTATTACTGATTCATCGTTGGTTGGGACTCCCGAAACGGAACCTTCCCGGCGAACACTGATCCACTGTGGGATCTGGCGATATCATCCTCATCGCAAGATCGTGGAAGAAGTCAGCTCCGGTACCACCAATCCCTGGGGGTTTGACTATGATGAATACGGCCAGATGTTTTTTACCAACAACGTCAATGGCCATCTCTGGCATATGATTCCCGGGTCGCACTACATTCGCATGTCCGGTCACGGCAGCGATCCCAACCCTTACGCGTATGAGCTGATGACGAAGTGCGCCGACCACGATCACTGGGACAGTTCCTCTGGAAAGTGGACCGATTCGCGTGATACATCGGGGGTTCACGGTGAACTGGGGGGCGGACACAGTCATTGTGGCGGCATGATCTATCTGGGTGATAACTGGCCGTCCAAATATCGGAACTCAATCTTTCTGTGTAACACACACGGGCATCGTGTCAATAATGACGCGCTGGTTCGTGAAGGTTCAGGGTACAAGGGAACGCATCGTCCCGATTTCCTGTTAACTGGTTCAGACTGGTTTCGTGGCATCGAATTGAAGTACGGTCCGGATGGTGCGGTCTACCTCTCGGACTGGGCTGATCTGGGAGAATGTCATGACCATGATGGCGTGCATCGTACCAGCGGGCGTATTTATAAGGTCAGTTACGGGAAACCGACTTTCCCCGGAAAAATCGATCTAAACAAACTGTCCGACAGCGAGTTGGTTAAGCTGCAACTGCATCCCAACGACTGGTATGTACGTCATGCGCGTCGCATTCTGATGGAGCGTGCTGGGGAATCAGAAAACTGGAACCAGGCCAAGGCGGAACTATTAAAAATCTTTGAGACGAACAGAGATGTCTCCCGTCGTTTGCGTGCCATGTGGACTCTCTTTTGTATGAATCAGGTGAATAATGCCTGGCTTACCAAACAGTTGCAGGATCCGAACGAACATGTGCGGATCTGGGCCATTCGATATCTGGTCGATGACGATCTGGTACCTGCTTCAGCTGTGAAGGAATTTGCCCGTATGGCGAAGGATGAAAAATCAGGCCTGGTGCGGCTCTATCTGGCTTCTGCACTACAGTCGCTGCCTGAGTCTGATCGCTGGGAAATTGCATCAGCCCTGGATGCCCATCACCAGGATACAGAGGATCGTAACTTTACGCTGATGCTCTGGTACGGAATTGAACCGGCTGTGATGGCAGACAGTGATGCAGCAATTCATTATCTGAAACACGCAACTCGTCCGTTGGTCCGTCAACTTGTAGCCCGGCGGCTGACCGAAGACATCGATCAGCATCCTGAATATGTTAAGAGTCTGGTTCAGCAGGTGATTGACACGAAAGACATCGAAGTCAAACAGGATCTGTTAACCGGAATGCAGGCGGCTCTGGAAGGTCGTCTTAAGGCAGAAACGCCTGGCAACTGGAATACACTGAAACAACAGGCCGAGAAAACAGATTCAAAAGAACTGCGAGAGCTGGTTACAGGATTGTCGGTTGTCTTTGGTGATGGCCAGACGATGGAAGTACTCAAGAAAATTGCGATGGATCAAGATCAGCCGATGAAGAGCCGCTATCAGGCTTTAGAATCCCTGTTAAATAACTCTCAGGATAAAGACCTCCTGCCTGTGATTCAGCAGGCTGCCTACACGACCGAATTGCAGGTCCTGGCATTTCGGGGGCTCTCACGTTTCTATGATCCCAAAACTGTGGAACGCATGCTGGGGCGTTACCGCAACATTAAACATCAGGGGCGTCTGGCTCTGATGGATACGCTTTGCAGTCGGAAGGAATACGTACTACTCCTCCTAGCTGCCATCGACAAGAAACAGGTTCCCCAGGAAGATGTCTCTGCATTTCATGTGCGTCAATTACGCAACTTTAAAGACAAAGCGGTAGTGGTAAAACTGAATCAGGTCTGGGGACTGACTCGGGAAACTCCTGAGAAAAAGCGGGCCCAGATCGAAGGTTATAAAACTCTTCTCACTGCAAATCGTTTGCAGCACGCGGATCGTATTAAGGGGCGGGCACTTTATGAGAAGACTTGTGCAAAATGTCATCGTCTCTTCGGGAGCGGAGGTAACATTGGACCTGATCTCACGGGCTCTAACCGGACCAATATGGATTATCTGCTCGAAAATATGGTCGACCCCTCTGCCCTGATTCCCAAGGGATACGAGATGGTGGTGGTCGCTCTGGAAGATGGTCGGGTATTGAATGGGAATGTTGTTCGTAAGACTGACCAACAGCTCACACTGCAAACACAGACGGAGCTGATGGTACTGGACCGACGCCAGATCGAAGAGATGAGTCAGTCCAATCTCTCACTGATGCCGGAGGGACAATTGGATAAGCTGAGCGAACAGGAGATTGCTGATCTGATTGCCTATCTCTCGGGCCATTCTCAAGTGAAATTACCTGAGTCACTCGAGTCAAAATAACGGATCAGCGGCGGCCGTCCCGCTGTGCAGGCACCTGGTTCATCAAACTGGAATCCTTTCTCGTCTGAGAAGAGGTACTGTGATGCTTTCTGTCACTGTCTGCCGGCGTCGGACGTTTCGTCTGGTCTGTTCCGTTTTGGTAATGAGCCTGGTGTCAGCGCGGACCATTCCGGTCGGTGCCACCGATCTGGCAAAACAGTATCCAGCGACGATCGATTTCTCAATATAGAATCAAAGCTATGACTGGCAGACAGGTCCGCAGGACGTCTGGCGGCTCGAGTCATTCGAGTACCAGCTGGGGGATCAGTTTCAGATCAAGCTCGGACCATCCCAGGTCGTCCTGGGGAAAAATGGCTCGAATGTCCTCTGGGCGGCCGTCTATCCGGATCAACCAGGGGACATCCTCAAAGCGAGTGGCGGCCAGGGAGACCACATCACCAGCATCTGGATTCGCTTTCATCCCGCGCGCGTAGGAGAGCTGTTCCCCGCCGATACGGTCGGGAAACAGGGAGACGCAGATCTCATCAAACAGGCTCGCCGACTCGTAAATCACAAACTCCGTTCCAGCTGGCATGCAGGAGCCAGACCGATGGTGCCCTCCCGGGAATCGGTGGTGATCGACTGTGAAACCTCAGAAAGTGAACGGCGATTTTATGTCATCGATACGCATAAACAGACCGCCCGGTACGTGGATGCCTTTCGTCAGCAGACGCTGTCTGTGCCCCTGCCACTGGAACAGGGACAGGCGGTGCGGATCTTCGATCAGGTCTGGAATGCCTTTGATCGTGAGTATGCCCTGTTTGCAGTCAAAGAGCAGATCGACTGGCAACAGTTGAAACAGGAGTACCGGCCCCGGGTAGCGAATGCGAAAACCAATCAGGACCTGGCAGAAACGCTGAATGCAATGCTGACGGAATTAAAAGACCTGCACGTGTACGTCAGGGTGTCTGGAAGTTTTCTGAATGGTTATCAGAGGAAACGACTGTTTAACGCCAGTCCCGCGGCTGCGGTTAACCTGATTGGACCGCTGAATCAGATCAAAGGTTTGCGCTGGGGACGGACTCAAGACCAGATCGGGTACATTGCCGTTGATACGTTGTCTATTTCAAGTCTGCCGGATCGATTTGAAGCGGCTTTGAAGCAGATGCAGGAGACTCGTGGCCTGGTTCTGGATCTGCGCGCTAACGGAGGTGGTGCAGAACCGTTGGCGAGGAAAATGGCCGGGTATTTTGCCGAAGAGTCGACACAGTATGCCATGCATCAGTATCGCAGTGGGCCCAAGCACACCGATTTGGGAACCCTGCAGAAGCGGATCTTCGTACCCGATCAGAACTGGTATTACCGGGGGCCTGTAATCGTGTTGCAGGGAGAGCGAACAATGAGTTCTGCCGAGGCCTTTGTGTTGATGCTGGCGGCCTGTCCGCATGTCACCACGATGGGAGATCGGACAGCAGGCTCCAGCGGCAACCCTCGCCAGCTGGACGCAGGAGCGGAAATCATCGTCAACCTGCCCCGCTGGATTCCCCGGGATGTGAGCGGGAAATCCTTCGATACTGTTGGCATTCAACCAGACATACCCGTGGAGGTTGCCCCCGAGGAGTATACCAGAACCGCCGATCCTGTCCTCACAGCGACCCTGAAACACTTACGAAAACAGACATCCGATTTTGAGAGAACAGATGCGGTTCTCGTTCCCCGCTCAGGAAACAACGGGCAACAATAATCGGGAGAGCGTCTCTATTATTTTTCCTCTGTCGGACGCTGCCATTCGCCACGCATCCACTTGACGAGCAGTTTAATATCATGCTCTGAGATTTTGGACTCTTCAAAGGAAGGCATGATGTTTTTCTCGCCGTAGAAATGCTCGGCTCCGGGTTTACGGATGAAATCGATCAGCCACTTTTCAGAGCCGTAGCCGTTGAAGTCTGGAGCGGCTCCCCCACCCTCTTCGTTGGGATCGCCAGCCTTCATAGCGTGACACTGAGCACAGTAGCCATAGAACTCGACGACTTTGCCTGACTTATCTTTAAAGTCCACACCGCTAAAGACGGAAATACCCCGCTGAATGACTTCTTGCGAAGGTTTTACGTAGTCACGTCGTTTCGCTTCCCGCGCGACGAGAGCTGCGACCGCTTCGACATCTTCTTTCGTAAGGATTCCTTCCGGTCCGACATAACTGTCTGCCCAGTCGCTCATGTCGCCATTCAGAATCGCATCCCCTCCCTTGACGGTAGCCAGGTGTCCGAAGAATTTGGGGGAGCGTGGATCCAGCAGAAATTCGGTTAACCATTTTGTGGTTGCGAAACCCGCCAGATCAGAGGCACGAGGCGTGGCGATGACTTTTTTGCCATCTTTCATTTCCATGATGTTATGCCCGGTTCCATCATGTCCGTTCCAGGTATGGCATATACCACAATGCCGGGCAAAGATTATCGGCCCCATCGATTTGGGGTCATTTCGCAGGAGAGACGCAGGCCCTTCCGGTGGAACCCCATTTTTGCTGGCCAGCCAGGAAGCACGTGCTGCATAAGCCAGTTCCTGTGAACGATTCAATTCATAATCCGGTGCACTGCGTTCCGCTTGAATTCCGTACCAACTGATACCGGAGATGATCAGGAGTCCGCCGACATAGACCACGATCGCCAGACGCTGCCCCCATTGCTCACCAAAGACTTTTTCATAGAAGGGAACCAGTACCAGAATCGCCAGGATCACACCCGGAAGTACTGCGGTGACAAGCACCTCAAGTTCCTTAGGAACCATGTGTCGTAACTCGAACAGAAAACGAACAAACCATTCAGGACGTGCCACATAAGGGATTGCACTGTCTGCTGGAGCCTCGAGCTTAATTTCACTGGCGGGTAGATCTGCTTGCCAGTCCCCAATGCCAACGTCCAGATGCTTGTTTTTCAATGCGGGATAGGCAACGATCTGCAGAATCACGATTCCGACCAGGATCAGAGTCAGAACCAGGGTACGAGTCGTCTGGTAAGGCCAGTAAGGTTGCGTAATCTCGTCTTTGACTGGATCATCTTCATCCAGTTCAAAATCCACATTCGGATCATCGTTTGCTTCTTTGACTTTAGCGGTTCGCAGGCGTTCGCGACGGATCAACGCCATGTGAAATACGAACAGCATGATGGCAATGACAGGTAGTGCCATCACGTGAATGGTGTAGAGCCGTGTCAGGGTCAGATTGCCGAATTCACTTCCGCCTACTACCAGCGAACGCAATGTGGAACCGATGACCGGCATCGTGCCGGCGATACCGGTTTCAATCTGATAAGACCAATACCCTTTCTGGTCCCAGGGAAGCGCGTTCCCGGTAATCGTCAGTCCGATAATCACCCCACCAATCAGCAAGCTGGTCCAGTAGATGAACTCTTTCGGTTTACGATAGCCGGCTGAGATAATCACCAGGAAAATATGGATGATGATCGCAACAATCATCATATGAGCCGTGTAGTGATGTAATCCGCGGACAAACCAGCCCAGGTCTACCTGGGTTTCCATATAATGCACACTTCCCCAGGCCGAGGCTTCAGAGGGGCTGTAGACGGTCATCATGAGTGCGCCGGTGATGATTTCCACCAGCATCATCAATACCAGAGCTCCTCCCCAGATAAACTGCCAGCGAGAGCGTCGTTTGGTCGGAAAGTTTAATAGGAAGATCGCATGAAAGAAATTCTTGTAGCCGGTTCGTTCATCGATCCACTGTTTTGTTTTTTCTGACAGCACGGAAATCTCTCCCCAGGGGACACAGATTAATTCATCCAGGTGAAATGGTCGCAGTGTGAAAATTTAAAGATATTGAATCAGCCAATGGAAACTTTTTCCGAAATTCCTGCCTCAAATTTCTGGTACTCGACCTCAACCCACTGCTCGCCTCGAATTTTTTTTATCGAGGTCTTCAATTCGTCCATACCGCGGGGAGCAGGTCCACTGACTACAGCACCATCAGTCTGGAATGTAGCAGCATGGCAGGGACAAAAGAATTCTTCGTCGCCGGGCACATAGTCGACCACGCAACCCAAGTGGGGGCAGGTTGAAGAGAATGCAGTTACTTTTCCATCTTGACTCTTGGTGATCCAGACAGATCCGATCGGGCCGGAAGGGTATTTCGTCCAGGCATCAACTCGCTGATCCACAATAGTGAACCGCTGAGGCACCCCGGGTTCCAGATCGTCCAGACGGGACAGCTGGTAAGTCTGTTCAGTTTTTCGGCCCCGTTTCAGTGTTGAAAACAGGAAACCCAGTGCGGGAACCGCCAGAATGGTGGCGTAGACAGATCCCAGAATACCGCTGCAATATTTGAGGAATTTACGACGTCGCATTGGTGTGAACCTTCAAATCTGGATCGTCGATTCAGATCAGCCGTCCGAGGAATCGGAGTGCTCCCGGAATCAGACAACGAGTGACTTACAGGGTCATGGTAAGTTTCTTTACTCTCGGACAGTAGTCTTCAGCAGGATATAGTTGGCAGGATGCAACCCGTATTTTGAGTCGCATGTTTGGTGGGTATTTCCAATCGCTCAAGCCCGACATCAGTTCGTGACTTCTGATTGTTATCCTGATTCTTAGAGGTATCCTAACAAATCAGGTCATAGAATACGAACGATAAATTAAGTCTATTTGTTTCAGGTCTTTAAGGCAATCAATTATTGTATTTTGGATTATACTATCCAGAATTGCCGGATTTCAATACAGGAATTCTGGTTATAAACACAAAAAAACGGCTCCCCTGAATCCAGGGGAGCCGTTTTCGTTTTTCAGATCGGTCAAGCTGACCGGTTGATTGAAGACTAGTCAATCAGACCGAACAGGTTTGACAGGCTGTTACCGCTCAGGCGGCGAGTCTGCTTCTGCTGATCCTGCAGACGGCTTGGGAAGTAAGCCTTAGGATCAGAAGTTGGAGCAGGAGCAGCAGGAGCTGCAGAAGGAGCACATCCGGCAGGAGCACATCCATTGTCGCAGCAAGGCTGTTCGCAGCAACCTTCAACAACTTCGTATCCGCAAAGTTCCAGAGCCTGGATAGCTTCGCGAACAACTTTCTTGTCGCAGTCACCCAGAGCACAGGTCAGAGCAGCTGTCAGCTCAGGAGAGCAGCAGCAGCAGTTTTTGCGGAGCTGGTCACCGATTTCATCAGCAGCTTTAGCACGAACGCGTTCGTCAGCGTCGTTCAGAGCGTAGATGAAGGCACACATGATTTCCGGGTTGCAGTCACAGCGGAACTTGTCGCCCAGTTTGTGGATAGCTTTGCGACGGTGTTTAGCGTAGCAAGCAGTCTGAGACTGGTAGATCAGTTCAGCGATTTCGCAAGGATCAGCGTTGCAGCAAGGCTGTTCGTTGCAGCAGGAATCTGCAGCCGGAGCAGCACAGGTCTTAGGAGCGGGGCAGCAGCTTTTGGGAGCTGGAGCACAGCAAGCCTTAGGAGCCGGTGCGGCACATGCTTTGGGAGCAGGAGCACAGCAGGCTTGTGGAGCCGGTGCGGCACATGCTTTGGGAGCAGGAGCACAGCAGGCTTTTGGAGCCGGAGCGGCACATGCTTGAGGAGCCGGAGCACAGCAAGCTTTAGGGGCTGGTGCGGCACATGCTTTAGGAGCAGGAGCACAGCAAGCCTTTGGAGCTGGTGCACAGCAGTTATCCTGAGTGCAGGAATCGGTGCTGCAGCAGTTCCGTTTGAACCAGCCACGCAGCTTCTTGCGAAGCGGTTTGCAGCAGGTTGGAGCAGATTCACAGCAGCAAGGCGGTTTAATGTTAGAGCACTGACGCTGATATGTATAAACGTTAGGCTCACAAGGTTTGGTAATAGTGGGTTTACAGCATTCTGGTTGACAGGTCGAGGCACATTCACAGCTCTTTGCAGCCCCGCAATTAAGCGAAAGGTCAAAAAGATCTGCTTGTGCAACGGCATTCATCCCCAATGCCACAACAAATGCACTGAACAGACTAATCCATTTCATAGAACAGCGTCTCCTTCTTGGGTCGTTTTCTGACCATCATAGACAGATTGATGTGCCTCTTGTGTCACATCACAGTGGTTACGGCGCGAATTTTGGTTTGTTCCTATTGGGACTGCTATTGGTCCAAGTTGAAATCTTCAACTCGCGCTGGCTTGATTCTCAGGGCATCGTTCCGAGGTCAGATACCCTTACGATAAACTTCTAGTAATTTCGATTGCGGGCGATGCTCTCCAGCACCGTCCTGATTCACATCCGAATTGTTTGTTTTGATCATTCAGATATGAATTCTCATTGCGACTGGTACAATCTATCGGCGTGCTGTAATTACCGCTTGAATGTCTCAAGTCATTATCAGATAAAAAGGTTACGTCATTTTTACACACGATTATATGCGTCGTAACGGTTGGTTAATCTAGGGTAGATTTATGCTGTGAAATCCTGGTGAACTACCCTTATAAAGTGTCAAACTGGGAAGGCTGTGTGTTAGAAGAGAAGTTGAAGTAGACCGTTTCGGCTATGCCTAATGTGCGGAGAGACCTGTTCCCGGGAGCTGTTTTTATTGAAGGGTTTGCACCAGGTGACTCTTAAGGCTGCTTGAAATATCAGCGTTAAAACTTTGCCAGCCAGCCTGGATTGTGAGAGAATTTATCGATCAGTTCTGATGACTCCGATCGCAACTGATTTTTCCGGTCTGCCTGCTGATTCGTTTGCCTCTACAGTGTGAATTGTGCGTGAAAAAGATATTCTCCCGCATTGATGAGTTATAACCCTGGCTCATGTTCTGATTTCAGAGGTAGTTTTCTGTCAGAGGCTTTCGTTTATAGTGATTGAACCGTTCTTGCTTTTCCGCAAACGGGGAACCATAATGAAGACATCTCGTTATTTCTGGGCCACAGGAGAGAATGAATGCGATACTTTCTCATATTGAGCGCGGCCTGTCTGCTTTCAGGTTTTGCCATTCCTGGCTGGGCACAAAATCGACACCATGGTGCGCACGGGCATCATCACTCTCATCACGGCCACAGCCATTCTTATCCTCGATATTATGGCCGGAACTGGGCCAGCCCCGGCTGGTCGGTCAGCGGGAATAATGGAAGCGTCTATTTCAATTTCGCTTTTCCCGGGAATACCTACTATGGAAATCCCTGGGGACCTTATTTCTATAACCGCTTCGGTTACTACAGCACTGATGCATTTGTGGCCGGCAATCCTGTGCTGTTTTCCAATGGGTACTCCTTAAACGGTATGTATCCGATCCTGCCCGGTCAGGGATTTTCACCGCCGACGGTCTATCCCTACAGTAATGTTCCGGGGACGCTGCCATTAACCAATCCGGGAACTGTCAGTAATCAGCCGCTCAATAACGCAGTACAGCAGGATCTTCAACGGTGGACTGATCCGGACTATTTACCAGAGCCCTCACGCAAGATTCAAAAATACATCGTCCCTTCCACACGGCATGCGCGAGAACTGAGCCTCAGAAATCAGGTTAAGGGAGATGAGTATTTCCAGAAACTGGATTACCGTAGAGCCTACGAACGCTACAAATTTGCAGCCTCATTGGCAAAAGATCTGGCCACTCCTCATTTCAAGAAGGGTTATGCTCTGTTGGCACTCAAACAGTATGATCGAGCAGCCTATGAATTTAAGCAGGGGCTGGCTCTGGATCCCTCCTGGCCTGTGACGGGAGAAAGCTTGAGTGAACTGTTTGGTCCCGACAATGCGATTGCCAGAGATTCCCTGGTCCACCAGGTAGCGGATTGGGTAAAGGAAGATATTCGCGATCCGGAACGCTTATTCGTATTTGGCGTCGTATTGCATTTCAATGGTCAGGCCGAACAGGCACATGATGTTTTTGAGACTGCAGCCCGACTGGCTGGACGAGGAGATCACTTCCTCGCTTTTCTGGATCCCAAGGTTCAGCAGGCCGGTCAGCAGATGGTCCCACAGAACAATCAAGCTTCCGGTGGTCACGTTGTCAATCCGGCAAATACGCGTCCCCCGGCATTTGAATCGAAGAAATCTGAGCCTCAACCCCAGACTCAACCTCTGGGACCAAGGCGTTCGGCACCTATCTCAGGCACGCTACCTCCGCCTCCGGCTGTAAAGCAACAACCCACTCGTAAAGAGTCTGAAAACAAAACAACTGCCCCCAAACCGCTTCCTGAGATCAACAATCTTGGGTTACCTCCCCTTCCCCAGGCAGAAGATACCCCGGGTGCGCCGTTGATTCCTGCTCCTGAGCCTGCTACAAGTCAACAAACACCGTTGCTGATTCCCCCCAAATGATTTGACTGATTGAATGCTGGGCTTCTGAAACCGATGAATGAATCTGCTACTCCGCGCCTGCTGGTGACATTATGTACTTACAATGAGAAGGAAAATCTGGAACAGTTGATTCCGGAGATTCATCATCATCTCCCCTATGCTGCCGTTCTGGTCATCGATGACAACTCGCCGGATGGAACAGGCGATTATGTCAAATCGCTCAAAAAGACGGATTCGCGAATTCATTCAATTCATCGTAGCGGCAAACTGGGCTTAGGGACCGCCACGATAGCTGGTTTTCAGTATGCAATTGAAAACCACTATGATCTGGTGCTGAATCTCGATGCCGACTTCAGCCATCCTCCTCGATTTATGCCTGATCTCGTTGCTGCAACCGAACAGGCAGATGTCGCGATCGGCTCTCGGTATGTGCCTGGAGGAAAAATTGAGGGCTGGGGGCCGAAGCGTTATTTCATGAGTGGCGCGATTAACTGGTACGCAAGACTACTACTTCGTCTGAAATCAAGGGACTGCAGCGGTAGTTTCCGCTGTTATCGCGTTCCGAAACTGGCTGAAATCGATTTTAATCTGCTACGTGCTAAAGGATATGCATTTCAGGAAGAAATTCTTTACCGCTGCCGCAGGGTTGGCTGTACCTTTCAGGAGGTTCCCTTCACCTTCGAAGAGCGTCGGTATGGCAGTTCCAAAATCAACATGAAAGAGGCTTTTTCAGCGCTCTGGGTCATGTTCGTGCTGGGGATCGACAATCTTCTGGGAAAGCGGGTAAAAGTTTTACCCGCTGAATCCACTAAATAAACGGATTAAAAGATATCAGGTATGGCTGTGTGATTCATCCGGGAAGGCACCTTCCCGAACTTCACTGGCATAAGCCTGCACTGCTGTAGTGATATCTGATGCCAGATCCGCGTATTTTTTGAGGAATCGCGGGTGAAATTCGGCATTCATGCCCAGCATATCCGGAGTGACAAGCACCTGTCCGTCGCAACCTGCTCCAGAGCCAATACCGATAGTGGGCACTGTGACCGTTTCTGTGATGCGTTTGGCAATGGGAGCCGTAATCATTTCGAGTAGAATCCCAAACGCTCCTGCTCGTTCTGCTGCCAGGGCATCTGCAATCAACTGGTCTTCGTCCCGTTGAATTTTCCCCATACCTCCCAGGGCACGCACTGATTGAGGTTTCAGCCCCAGGTGAGCCATCACCGGGATATCCGCGGCGGCAATCGCTTCAATCGTTTTCGCCTGGTTCACGCCCCCTTCAAGTTTGACGGCGTCTGCACCGGTCTCTTTAAGAATCCGGCCGGCATTCTCCAATGCCTGAGCGGGAGAAACGTGGAACGACATGAATGGCATATCGACGATCACCATAGCCCGTTGAACGGCTCGAACCACCATTTCACCATGATAGATCATCTGATCGACGGTTACGGGCAGTGTTGTGCTCTTGCCCTGCACGACCATTCCTAAAGTGTCGCCTACCAGCAGGCAGTCTAATCCTGCTTCATCCAGAAGTTTTGCTGACAGGTAGTCGTAGGCTGTCAGCATCGTAATTTTCTGTTGTTTCTGTTTGGCGGCGATGAAACGGGGGACGGTAAACTTTTTCGGCCGTGCTGGCGACGCATTCGACACGGAACTCTCCTTAAAACGTGTAGCTGCCCTGGCAACCCGGCCAGGAGATAACTCATTTAATTATATGATTCTAGACTGATCAGGTCAGTTTGTGGTTCACAATATGAAAACCAACTCCGGAATAGCAAGACTCTGATCGCCAAAACTTAGAAAAGTGCTCCGCAGTAGCGTGTGTTGCATTTTGCCCTGTCTTATTTTGCAACTAATGTTGCATTATGCAACAGGTTCAAGAGTGGCCCCCAAACGGCTAAAAATTATTTAAAACTCTAAAAGACTATATATCAGGCTCTTAGGGATAAAAAATGCGGAAAAAATATTGAGTGGTACAGCTTGTGCAGTATACCTATGGCAGCGATGGTGGCAAGCGTTGGCCCGCACTTGCTCCATTCAGCACAGAAAAGGTGCTCCATTCACTTCGGTGTTTTGGAGCACCTTTTTTTGTTTCCTCTTTTCCGTCTCAGCACTTAATCCTGTCCTCCCGGCTTCTGGAATTCCTGCCCCAACTTCAGTAGGATTGTGACACACGCCAGGTTCGTATGCTGGCTGTATTTACCAATCCCTTTCCACTGGCAGATTCATGTACTGAAAGTTTGTTTCAAGCACTTCAGTCAGGAAGAATGCATCTCAGGAGGATATCAATCGTGCCAGAAAAAGTTGTTGTGATCGGATCAGGGCCCGCTGCCTGGGCAGCCTGCATTTATACATCTCGTGCCAATCTCGAGCCATTGTGCTTTGAAGGAGCAGTGACTGAAGAAAACCGTTTGCAGGGAACGCTTCCCCTCGGTCAGTTGGCATTAACAACCGAAGTCGAGAATTATCCGGGGTTTCCTGCGGGAAACCTGGAGTCGTACCTGAATGATTCTATTGAGGAATCTAAACGCAAATATATGGCTCCTCACACTGGTCATGGAGTGAGTGGTCCGGAACTGATGGAGCTGATGCGGCAACAAGCCAAAAACTTTGGCACCAAGGTCGTCACTGATGATGTGGTCGATGTCGATTTCTCATCACATCCCTACAAGGTGACCCCGTCAAATGGAGAACCTGTAGAAGCCCTGGCGGTAATTATCGCAACAGGTGCCCGGGCTAATTACCTCGGGTTGGATTCAGAAAATCGTTTTAAGAACATGGGCGTTTCCGCCTGTGCAGTCTGCGATGGAGCGATGCCCCGCTTCCGGAATCATCCCCTGGTGGTGGTTGGCGGTGGTGACAGCGCGATGGAAGAAGCCTCCTACCTGACCAAGTTTGCCTCCAAAGTTTACATCGTACATCGCCGTGATGAATTCCGGGCCAGTAAGATCATGGCAGACCGGGCACTCGCGAATGAAAAGATCGAAGTCAAATGGAACTCGGTCATCGATGAAGTTCTGGGGAACGACGAACAGGGCGTGACAGGTGTGCGGATTCGCAGCACCGTCGATGAAGGCCAGACCGAAGAACTGGAAGCCACCGGCTATTTCGCTGCCATCGGGCACACGCCGAATGTCAATTTTCTGAAAGGTCAGATTGACCTGAACGACAAAGGCTTTATCCAGTGGCAGGTTCCTTTCCGCACGAATACAAATGTGGATGGCGTGTTTGCTGCCGGTGATGTGGCCGATGACAACTACAAGCAGGCAATCACCGCGGCTGGTAGCGGGTGTATGGCAGCCCTGGATGCGGAACGCTGGCTGGTTGCCAACGGTTACGAATAAGAAGCCGATTTGAAAAAACGCTGAAAACTAATCTGTCTGAAGGGCTATATCGTTATGTTGACAAAAGAAGGATGTCAGGCGCGACAGAAACGATTGTGGGATGCAGTTCCCGATCATCTGGAATGGATTCTGATTGCAGACCCGCGTCACGTCTTGTACCTCTCGAATTTTCTGGTGCAACCCTGCAGTTTTTCTCGGGGCGAACGGGCTCTGTTACTGCTGGATCGGGAAAAAGGCGTAACCCTGATCGGAGATAATTTCACACTCCGATCTGCTGCTGCCGAGTTTTATGTAGATCGCGAGGCCGTTGAAACCTGGTACGACCACAAACATTCGGTCGAAAATCGAGATCACGCCCTGTTTAAAGCACTTGCGTCAGTTGTCCCGCAATTAAAAGGACGTCCCGGTGCCATCGAAGCGGAATGGTTGCCGGTAGGGGCGCTGCAGGAACTGGAAATCACTCAGACCGATGCGACACTTGAGTTGGGTAGCGTGCTGCGTCAGTTGCGTCGTCAGAAGCACGATGACGAAATCGCATTGCTGAAACAGTGTATGCAAGCCTGTGACGCAGGTCACGCCTGTGCTCGAGAAATTGTCGAGGCTGGTAAAAGTGAGTTCGATATTTTCCGCAAAGTACAAGCAGCGGTGCTGCAGGCCGCCGGTCTGCCAGTGATTATTTATGGTGACTTCCGGGCTTCAACGCCTGAGGTCCCCAAGGCAGGCGGACTACCTTCCGGTCATGTTCTGGGCAACGGTGACCTGTTCGTTCTCGATTATTCGGTCGTGATTCACGGATACCGCAGCGATTTTACCAATACGATTGCTGTTGGCGAACCGAGTGCGGAGCAGGAAAAACTGTTTGGTCTCTGTCAGGCTGCTATGCAGGGGGGAGAGTCGACTCTCAAAGCGGGAACCAAATGTGCTGATGTGCATGCCGCAACAGCAGCCCCAATCTGGGATGCTGGATATAAAGAAAACTTCCAGCATCACGCCGGTCATGGCCTCGGGCTGGGACATCCGGAAGCACCGATTCTCGTGCCGGAGAGCATCGATACTCTTTTGGCAGGTGATGTGGTGACTCTGGAGCCTGGTGTCTATGTGGAAGGTATTGGTGGCATGCGGATTGAGCACAATTACCTGATCACGGAAGATGGATTTGAACGGCTCAGCAATCATGTCATTGCACTCAAGTAGTCGGAATCTTGTAGTCCTTCCCGTCAGGTAGTCGAATTTATGACGTCCTCAGAACTCCCGGAATGGATGGAAACAGATCTCCAGCAGATCCGGGAGGCGGGGCTGTTTCGTTCGCGTAGAATGTTTCAGCCTCTTACTGGGGGACGTTGTCTGCTTGATGGCCAGACACTGATCAATTTCTCGAGTAACGACTATCTCGATCTGGCTCAGGATCCACGACTGGTCTCTGCAGCTTCTGTCGCACTCTCTGAGTTGGGAGTCGGGGCTCGTGCCAGTGCCCTGGTGAGTGGTCGAACCAGCTGGCATGTTCGGCTGGAAGAGCAGCTGGCAAAATTTGAAGGGGCGGAGGCAGCTCTGTTGTTTCCGAGTGGCTATGCTGCCAATCTGGGGGTGATTTCAGCGGTCGCTCAGGAAGCAGATATCATTTTCTGTGATCGGTTAAATCATGCCAGCCTGATTGACGGTTGCCGACTTTCGGGAGCCCGGTTTCGTGTCTATCGACATGATCAACTGGAGAAACTGAAACGCGAGCTCGCGAAACCCACGGGAGCAGGCAGGAAGTTCATTGTTACCGATTCCGTATTCAGTATGGATGGCCTTTCCGCCCCTTTGCGTGATCTCTGTGATCTGGCAGAGGAGTTTGGGGCCAGCCTGATCATTGATGAGGCGCACGGCACCGGCGTGTACGGAGGTAAAGGACGCGGTCTGGCTGAAGAGCTGGGGGTTGAAGACAGAGTGGCCATTCGGATTGGTACACTCAGTAAAGCTGTGGGCTGCCTGGGAGGCTTCGTTTCTGGTTCTGAAACATTGACCAACTGGCTCTGGAACCGCGTGCGTACCCAGATTTACTCCACTGCCCTGCCCCCGTCTATCTGTGCTGCTGCCTGTGCTGCACTGGAAGTCATCCAGACAGAATCGATGCGACGCGATCGACTGCATGAGCTGTCCCGCTATCTGAGATCAGGCCTGAAGGAACGCTCTCGACTGACGGTACCTGCCTCCACGGGGCCAATTATCCCTGTGATCCTGTCCGACCCTGCCTTAACGATGCAGGTGGCAAGGGATCTGCAGTCAGATGGTTTCCTGGTGGGAGCGATCAGGCCCCCGACCGTTCCCCAGGGGACTTCCCGATTACGAATTTCGCTGACCTGTGCCCATCAGAGGGAAGATCTGGAGCGGTTTTTAAAAGCACTGGATGGTTCACTCGCCAGAAACGGGGAATCCCGATAAGGTATGCAAAACCAGTAATAGAGAGCCATCGCTACAAATGCTGTCAGAGACTACGATTGAAGAAGCCCACATGAATTTTCGTGAACAGATCAAAGAAGAATATCCGTTTGCTTCGCACTGGCTGAAGATTGACGGACATCAATATCACTATCTGGATGAAGGCCAGGGAGAGCCTCTGCTGATGGTGCACGGAAATCCTACCTGGAGCTTCGCCTGGCGGCGGCTGGTGAAGCAGCTCTCCAGCTCTTATCGCGTGATTGCCGTCGATCATATGGGGTGCGGACTCTCAGATAAGCCCCAGGATTATTCCTATACTCTTGCGGCACATATCGCGAATCTGAAAAGCCTTATCACAGAACTGGATCTCAAGAACATCACGCTGTTTGCCCATGACTGGGGTGGCGCCATCGGGATGGGGACTGCCGTCGACCTTCCTGAACGGTTCGGAAAGTTCGTTCTGATGAACACCGCCGCCTTTCGTTCACAGGAAATTCCACTGCGAATTGCAGTCTGTAGAATCCCTGTTTTGGGTGCCTGGGGCGTCCGAGGTCTCAATCTCTTCTCCGGGGCTGCGATTCGGATGGCAGTGGAGAAACATGAGCGGATGACCGGGAATGTCAAAGCCGGTTTTTTGGGGCCATACGACAACTGGCAGAACCGGGTTGCTGTGCACCGTTTCGTGCAGGATATTCCTCTGAAGCCTTCGCACCCCAGTTATGAGACATTGAAGCATGTCGAAGACGGGTTAGCGCAGTTCAAAGATCAGCCGATGCTGTTGATCTGGGGAGAAAAGGACTGGTGCTTTACTACGAATTTTCTCGAAGAATTCGAGCGTCGGTTCCCACAGGCAGAGACACTGCGAATTCCAGACGCGGGGCATTACGTCTTTGAAGACGCACATGAAATCATGCTGCCCCGCATTGAGCAGTTTCTCCAGCAACAGGCTTGACGCGGTTTAAAAATCACCGAATTCGGGATTGATCAGGTGCTCGGTGCTCCCCAGGTGGGAAATCTGTTCCAGTTCCTTGCGAGGTTTCTTGGGACGGTAGGCTTCGTATTTATCAACCCGGAATTCCTGGATCATGTGGTTAATCCGGTTTTCAATGTTGGTTAACTGATCACCTTCATCGGGAGCGACGAAGGTGAACGCAGCCCCCTTCAGGTCCGACGAGAGTCTTCCAACTCGTCCAATGCGGTGCACATAGTCATCACTGAATTCGGGAATATCAAAATTGATGATGTGTGAAATTCCACTGACATCGATGCCTCGTCCCATCACATCAGTGGCGATCAGAAGACGGATTTTTCCTTCACGGAATTTTTTCAGTACCCGGTCCCGTTTGGGTTGAGGCAGGTCCCCGTGAATGGCGGCAACGTCCTTCAGTTTCTTCGAGAAGATCCGATCCAGCTTGTCGGCTCCCCGTTTGGTTCTGGTGAAGACGATGGTCTGTTTCGGACGTTCCTGGAACAGCAGTCGTGAGAGCAGTTTGATCTTTCGATCTGGGTCTACAGTGATGTAATACTGATCGATGGCATCGACGCTGACTTTGTTCTCGGACAGATCGATCATCACGGGCTCACGCATATAGCGTTGTGCCAGCCGCTCGACAGGCGGTGGCAGTGTTGCTGAGAGCAACAATGTCTGGCGTTCTTTGGGACACTTGCGGAGAATCTTCTCAATGTCTGGTCGGAAGCCGATGTCCAGCATCCGGTCCGCTTCATCCAGAACAGCAAAGCGAAGGGTGTTCAGCTTCAGATTACCACGGTTGATATGGTCGATGACTCGTCCAGGGGTACCAACGGCGATCTGGGCACCTTTCTTTAGCTGGTTTTCCTGGGGGCGAACAGGCTTGCCTCCCACCAGAACGGCCAGACTGAGTGACTTCGAAGGACAGAGTTTACGGATTTCCACGGCGACCTGTTCACTCAACTCGCGAGTCGGAGCAAGAATCAGGGCCTGGATTCCAGGGCGTCTGAGATCAATCTGCTGCAGAACCGGCAGAGAGAATGCTGCAGTTTTGCCGGTTCCCGTACGTGCCTGGCCGATACAGTCTTTGCCGGTGACAGCGATCGGAATCAACTCAGCCTGAATGGGGCTTGGTTTTTCATAACCTGCTTTGCTCAGGTTTTTTAATATTTTGTCTTTGAGTCCTAGCTGATCAAAACTGGCGGTTATGGTCTTTTTTTTCTTTTTCTTCTTCTGATTCATTTCCTGTAAATTCCTGCTGAGGCAGGAGAAATCTCGCTCTGCGCTGAGGCATCCTGTGCCGGAGCATTATTCTGGTGGCTGTTCATTTTCTGTATCAGTACCAGCCTGCTTCGCGTTATCCAGGTTCGCTTGTTCCCGAACCGAAACTCCGATCAGACGCTTGATGTCATTACTGTCAATGGCCTCTTGTTCTACGAGTGCTTTTGCCAGCAGGTCAAGTTTCTCCCTGTTTTCTGTTAAAATTTTCACTGCCCGTTCTTCAGCAGCGTTTAAGAACCGCTGCATTTCCTGGTCAATGACGTGTGCGGTTTCTTCACTGCACTCGCCTTGAGATTTCATCTCTTTACCCAGAAACGGGTTTTCATCTGAGTGGCGAAACGCCACAGGTCCAATTACACCACTCATGCCCCACTGTCCGACCATTTTACGTGTGATCTGTGTGGCACGCTTGATGTCGTCTGCTGCTCCGGCTGTATGCTCACCAAACACCAGCCCTTCTGCAGCACGACCACCCAACATGAAGGCTAACTGTGAGTGGAGTTGTTTCTCACCCATGTTATAACGCTCTTCATCGGGCAGCAGTTGTGTCACGCCCAACGCTCTGCCGCGAGGAATGACAGTCACTTTATGCACTGGATCGATCTCCGGAAGCAACCAGGCTAATAACGCGTGGCCTGCTTCGTGGTAAGCGGTCATTTCCCGCTCTTTTTCACTGAGAATCTCTTCGCGAGGTGGTCCCATTAAAACACGATCCCGTGCATTGTCAAAATCTTCTTTATCAACCTGATCTTTATTGAGCCGTGTCGCGGACAGGGCAGCTTCATTTACCAGGTTCTTCAAATCAGCTCCCGAAAAGCCAATTGTTCCTGCAGCGATCTTTTCCAGATCGACATCATCCGAGAGGGGGATTTTCCGCGAATGTACTTTCAGAATCGCTGCCCGACCCTCTTTCGTAGGACGGTCAACTGTGATATGCCGGTCGAATCGCCCGGGACGCAGCAGTGCCGGGTCCAGAACGTCAGGACGGTTGGTTGCGGCGATTACAATGACGGCTTCATTCTGTTGAAAACCATCCATTTCACTGAGCATCTGGTTGAGGGTCTGTTCGCGTTCATCATGTCCCCCGCCCAGTCCGGCACCACGAATTCGACCAACAGCATCGATTTCATCGACGAAGATTATACAGGGGGCATTTTCCTTGGCGTTGCGGAACAGGTCACGCACCCGGCTGGCACCGACGCCAACGAACATCTGGATAAATTCCGAACCGTTAATCGAATAAAAGGGAACGCCGGCCTCCCCTGCGGTGGCGCGGGCCAGCAGAGTTTTCCCGGTCCCGGGCGAGCCCATCAAGAGCACACCCTTGGGGATCTGCGCACCGAGACGCTGAAATTTGGCCGGAGTTTTCAGGAATTCAACCACCTCCTGCAGTTCCGCCTTCGCTTGCTCCATTGCTGCGACGTCGTCGAAGGTGGTCTGTTCCTCGGAAGGTCGGAAACGTTTGGCCGGGCTCTTGGTGAAATTACCAAGCATTCCCGATCCCATGGGATCGGCAGACCGTCGGAGCATAAACCAGAAGAAGCCGATGATCAGCAAGGGGCCTATCAGCCAGGGTAAAATGTACGTACCGATGCCGACACTGGTACTCTCGGCTTTGAAGGTTACATTCTGTTTAATCAACTCGGGAACCAGGTCACGATCTTCAACCGGGTGAGAGGGGAGCACGGTGTTAAACTCTTCCGCGAGCTTTTCTCCCTTCTTTTCTTTGTCATCAGGGTTTTTCGGACGGACTTTCCATTTACCGGTCAGGATATCTCCGTGGAACTCGACGGAATCGACGTTGCCCCTTTTGAGTTCATCAATGAAAAAGCTGTAATCGACCTTCGAACCGGTATTCTCCGGAGAAGATTTCATCATCATCAGACTGCCAATGACCAGAATCAGCAGAATAATCAGCCAGGGGCCGGTTGATGGGGCACCTTGAGTTTCTTTGCTGGATGGCTTTTGGGGATCTTTGCCGGGAGGAGGAGTTCGTTGGGGATTCTCCTGCGGAGAGGCCATATGCTGTTCCGTTCGTTGCTTAAGATCTTCTTACTGGTTGCTGATGGCTGGGATCATCCTGGTGTGTCATTGTCTTCTGGTTAGACATCCGTGTTCGACCAGGTAGTTCTTCCTGCGAAGAGCGGGGAGACATGTGTATCATTGCCAGATTAAATATTATTTGCTGATTCTATGGGAAAATCCGCCCCGCAGGCAATGGTGGCAGACCTGATTTTAGAAAGGAACGGGCAAGCCGTTGTGAAAATAAGTGTAGCCGCTGAGCCAGCTTATTGCAGATTGGGGTTGGTCACTAATCCTTCAGACCGTAGCGGACGATACACCAGAGTGCTTTGACGCCGTCTTTCCAGCCGATTTTTTTCCCCTGATCATAAGTGCGTCCATCATAGCTGATCGACATCTCGAAAATACGACAGCGACGTCGGGCCACTTTGGCTGTCAGTTCCGGCTCGATACCAAATCGGTTTTGACAGAGTCCAGGAGCGATTTCCTTGATCACATCCTTTTTGAACAGTTTATAGCAGGTCTCCATATCGGTCAGGTTGAGGTTGGTGAAACAGTTTGAGAGGGTCGTCAAAAACCTATTTCCCAGGTAGTGCCAATAGTAGAGAACGCGATGCGGCTGATCTCCCAGAAACCGGCTGCCATACACGACATCGGCACGACCTTCGATAATAGGCTGTAGCAAACGGGGGTACTCAGAGGGATCGTATTCCAGGTCAGCATCCTGGATCAGCATTACATCTCCCTGCGCTTCCAGGAAACCAGTGCGGACGGCTGCCCCTTTCCCCTGGTTGACCTCATGGAAAATGACCCGGATTTCGTTATACGCATCCTGCTCCGACTGCGATTGCTCTTCGAGACGTTTGAGAATATCTCGAGTGCCATCTGTGCTGCCATCATCGACGAGTACCAGCTCCTTGCGAATGGGCACTGCTTTGACCTGGCTGATCAGGTTCTCTACCGTCTTTTGTTCATTGAAAATCGGGATTACGACCGACAGTAGAAAATCTTGCGGGATCGGATAGAAGCCTAACTGACGGCAGCCCGCCTCACCCAGGGACGACTTCAGTGATTCGTACCATTCGGTCGTGTAAGGATAGCCGTGCTCATCAGACTGTGGAAAACGTGCGATAGACGATGGTTCCATGATCAACTTTTAGTCGTAAAAGGGTTGTCGGTTTGGGATTAATCGGTTCTATTCTGTATTATAAGTCGTAAATAGCATCTGCAAGAGTAGTTTCTGTTTCGTTTTCGCATTCACTGGTGGATATGTGAAATGGAGCGGTTTACATTATCCATACCGTCAGGCTGATGTTCATTATTGCGACGGTAATGACGAAAATATCGATTTTCTGATCCCAAAGCATTGAGGCGCCCCAATGAAACCAACTCAGATTTTGTTCACTGACGTGAGTTCTCAGACCTGGATCGAGAAGGTCCATCTGAATTCAGAGAGTCACCCTGAGTTTTCAAAGCAATCAGATTGGTCTGTTGACAAACGACCATTGCATGGAGGTCCATCTGAGGGAGTAGACCTGATTGAAGTCAATAACGGGCGTTTAAAGCTCAATATCATCCCTACCAGGGGTATGGGAGTCTGGAACGGGATATTTGATGAGATCCCTCTCGGTTGGAATTCCCCTGTCAAAGCTCCGGTCAATCCTGCATTGGTTAACCTCTCAGAACGGGGAGGTCTGGGCTGGCTGAGTGGATTTAATGAACTGATTTGTCGATGTGGGCTGATTTCCATGGGCCCCCCTGGAACAGATGATGGCGGCAACCCGCTTGAGTCGGAACTGACTCTGCATGGTCGCATCGCGAATACTCCTGCCCATTTTGTCTCAGTCGAACTGGATCCTGCAGACGGGGGATGGATACGAATCACCGGACGCATGACAGAGGGCATGCTGTTTGGCAGCCAGTTGCAGTTGGAATCAACCCTGGAGACTCAATTGGGCTCTGAATCATTTACAATCAGAGACCAGGTTAAGAATGTTGGTGCCAGTGACGCAGAATCCGAACTGCTTTATCACATCAATGTGGGGGCACCATTTCTAGAAGCTGGAGCTCAATTCGCGATCCCTTTTGAAGAAATGGCTCCACGCGATCCCCGTGCTGCAGAGGGTGTTACGGCTTACCAGACCTATCTGGGGCCGACTCCAGGTTATGCTGAACAAGCCTACTATTTTAAACCCATCGCCGACGAGCAGGGGCTTACCCCTGCCTTGCTGTCTGGTAGAGAGGGTGGAATAGGGTTTCTGGTGGAGTTCGTGCAGGCGAAACTACCCTGTTTTACGCTCTGGAAAAATACTCAACCCGAAGCCGCTGGCTATGTGACTGGCCTGGAACCTGGCATCAATTACCCTAATTTTCGTGCTACAGAACGGGAACAGGGGCGGCTTAAGGCATTACAGCCCGGTGAGAGTTATGAGGCAGAATTCAAAATCTCCATTTTGAATAATTCAGATTCGGTTGATGCCATCCGCCAGAAAATCACGAAACTAAGTCAACAGAGTCCGTCTGTGGTACACGAGTCGCCACATCCCCGGTTTTCCTGACATTTAATCAGGGTGAAATTGAATTCCGACTCAATTTTGGTGAAAAATCGAAGAAATCAGCGATTTCATCACTTTCTGCCTCCTATATGGCTGGAATTAAATGAAAACCTTCTGATATATTTGCCGGACTGATCTGCTTTATGCCTTGATTAATGCGTTGGGCATTGACCATGAAGTCAGACAGATGGTTTTGGAGAAGTTGGTATTCACTGGAACGTTGCGGGAGATTCTCTGATCTCTTCGCTTTTTTTTTAGATTGTCGGTTCCGGTTTGAAGGCAAGTTGACAGCCCTGTAGAGGCCCGCATCTGTCGAATATGATGCGATGATGTCAATAAAGAGACGCTTTTAAGCTTGTGAAATAGAACCTTGCTCTGTTTCCGCTGACATCAGAAAACCATGACTTCCAGTCGTGATATGAATTTCGAAATCACAAGTGTAGTTGGATTTTTTTTAGTATGGTTGATCGTAACTTAATTCGAGAGTTTGGTATTTCTGACGAAGACCTGGATGCTGCATTCGCCGAGGTCATGCCCGAAGTTGAAGCGGGTGAAGAAGGTGATGAGAATGATTGGGTGCTGGATGATGTCTACGCATCGGTTTCCATTGCCTATGATGTGAATCAGATCATCGACGGGGTGGTCTTGAGTGTCGACGGTGAAGAGGTTCTCGTTGACATCGGATTCAAGAGTGAAGGTGTCGTACATATTGACGAATGGTCCGAAGAGGAAGAACCTCCTAAGGCCGGTGATAAAGTACAGGTCCTGCTCGAAGAGGTCGAAGATGAGTTCGGCCTGACCATGCTCTCCAAACGCAAAGCAGACCGGATTCGCGAATGGGAAAAGGTCATCGCAACCCACGCCGAAGGCGATGTGGTTTCTGGTACCGTGGTTCGCAAAATCAAAGGTGGTTTGCTGATCAATATCGGCGTGAACGTCTTCCTGCCAGCCAGCCAGGTCGATATTCGTCGTCCCTCTGATATCGCCAACTACATTGGTCGTACAATTGAGTGTGTGATCCTCAAAATCGACGAAGCCCGTCGTAATATTGTGGTTTCACGTCGTAAGCTCATCGAAGAAAAACGCGAAAAGCTCAAACAGGACCTGCTCAGCAAAATCGAAGAAGGTCAGATCGTCAAAGGAGTTGTCAAGAACATCGCCGACTTTGGTGCCTTCGTCGACCTGGGTGGTATCGATGGTCTGCTGCACATTACTGACATGAGCTGGGGCCGTATCAATCATCCGACTGAGATCGTTAAGATTGATGACGAAATCGAAGTCATGATCCTGAGCGTCGATCGCGACAAAGAAAAGATCGCTCTGGGCCTCAAGCAGAAATCACCGAGCCCCTGGGAACTGGTCGAATCCAAATATCCCGTGGGAACCAAGGTTACCGGCACGGTTGTCAATGTCATGTCTTACGGTGCCTTTGTGAAACTGGAAGACGGGATTGAAGGTCTGGTTCACATCAGTGAAATGTCCTGGACCAAACGCATCAACCACCCCAGCGAACTGGTCAATATCGGTGACGAAGTCGAAGTTGTGGTTCTGGGCGTGAACAAAGACAAGCAGGAAATCTCTCTGGGTATGAAGCAGACTCAGTCCAATCCCTGGGACGAAGTCACCAAGAAATACCCCGAAGGTGCCAAGGTCAAAGGGACTGTTCGCAACCTTACCAACTACGGTGCATTCATCGAGCTGGAAGAAGGTGTCGACGGTCTGTTGCACGTGAGCGACATGTCCTGGACCCGTAAGATTTCACACGCCAGTGAAGTAATGAAGAAAGGCGATGAAATCGAGTGTCTGGTAATTTCTGTGGACGAAGAACGCAAGCGGATTGCCTTGGGCCTGAAGCAGCTTTCTTCGGATCCCTGGGAAACCGACATTCCTCAGAAATACCAGCCAGGTGCAATCGTGCAGGGTGTGGTTACCAAGATCACCAATTTCGGTGTCTTTGTTGAACTGGAAGACGAACTGGAAGGTCTGCTCCATATCTCTGAACTGGCAGACCACAAGGTTGAAAATCCGGAAGACATCGTCAAAGTCGGGGAAACCCTGGATGTAAAAATCCTGCGTGTCGACACAGACGATCGTAAAATCGGCCTGAGTCGTAAACTCGAAGAACCGATTGAGGAAGAAGCTGCTGCTGGTGAAAGCAGCGAAGTGACTTCCACTCCTCGTAAGGAACTCATGGGGGGAACCGGTGGAGATGCTCCACTGTTCACCATGCCTTCTGAGAGTGCGGAACCTTCCAAAGAAGAAGATTCCAGCGAAGAGTAAACTTGCTTAACACTTTCAGTCACTGACTGTCAGTTGCATATAGAGCGGCGATCAGAAATGATCGCCGCTTTTTTTTACGTCTAGAGCGAATTCGATGTTCTACCAGATACTTAAGTCGTGTCTGTTTCTCGACTGTTGATGCACATGGATCAAAGTTGCTGGATGCAATGTCAGTGTGGGCTATTTGTGAAAAAGTACTGTAATAGCTGTGTTTTAGCTCGCTAATCTACCCCAGTTGATATAACCGTTACAGTTTCCGCAGAACCGTGTTTTCCCGGGCTGCTTTCTGACTCCTGTTTCAGAAAAGCGATGTTGCCTGCCGATAAAAAATCTACAGGGTGTCGGTATATCTAACCGACTGACTGTGATTGAATTATCGTGTCGAGAGGAAACGAGTTCCCGCGAACGGTTGCAAATCGAATGGAAAGCCATGGATAACTAACGGCCTTTCCATTTGTCACCAGAAACAGATAACAGGTTTTCCATGCAGAAAACTGCTCGACGGCGTTCCTCTTCAGCCGTACAGAATCCATTAGAAACATATCTTAAAGAGATCAATGAAACCGCCCTGCTCTCTGCCGAAGAAGAGCGAGAGCTGTCGAATCGCATCGAACATGGTGATAAAGAAGCACGCGACCGGATGGTTCGTGCGAACCTGCGACTGGTGGTGAATATTGCTCGTGCTTATTCCGGCAAAGGCCTGCCACTCCAGGACCTGATCGAAGAGGGCAACCTGGGGCTCCTGCGGGCAGTCGAAGGCTTCGACCCGGATATGGGGACCCGTTTCAGTACCTATGCCAGTTACTGGATCAAGCAGTCAATCAAACGGGCCCTGGTCAATTCTGCGAAAACGATCCGTATTCCTGCTTACATGGTCGAACTGTTGACCAAGTGGCGGCGGGCAACTGCCCAGCTTCAGGATACTTTGGACCGTACTCCGACGACTGAGGAAGTTGCGCGTGAACTGGATCTTCCTCCCAAGAAACTGAAAATCGTCAAGAAAGCAATTCAGCTTTACAATTCCTCGCCGCAGTCAGAACAACAGGACGCCGGCTGGTCATTGGGAGAAATGATTCCCGATGACCGTCTCAAGGGGCCCGACGATGAACTGGTCGAAAATGACAACCTCAAACATGTTTTCAGGCTGTTGAAGGAAATTCCAGATCGCGAAGCCAACATTCTGCGGATGCGGTTTGGGCTCGATGGTGAGGAACCGAAGACCCTCAAAGAGATTGGGCAGGCACTGGGACTGACGCGAGAGCGAGTCCGTCAGATTGAGAGTGAAGCTCTCAAAAAACTGGCCAAGGAAATCAGTGGCGAGTAATATTGCTTACCCTTCAAAATTGAATCTACTATGCAAACAGACCGGTTATTCGCTGGTCTGTTCTGCTTTGACAGGGACCACCAGCGGGTCATGAATGGTGGGAGTGTTATCCCGCTCCGCTTGCCGATAGATCTCAGCCAGTTGAATCATTAACGGTTCCAGCTGTTGATAGTAATCGTCTTCGGATTCAAATTCTGTCTTCCGCTGTTTGAGTTCCAGGATATTAATTTCCAGTGCATCACGGCGCTGCTTTTGAGTTCCAGTAATCTGTGAAACTGGTCGCAAAGCACAAACGGCGAACTGCTGAGCTCGATGACCGTCTGGCAGGCTGGCCGTTGCTCCTGACTCGGGGAGATTATCCAACCCCTTAAATTGATCAGCTCTTGAACCCCGCTGATCGCCGTTATCGTCCAATAATGCATGCTCAGTGGCCAGTTGGCCCTGCTCCAGGTAATGCGCTTCTGTCTGACGACAAGCGGCCAGATACGCTTCCAGGAGCGAGACCTGCCCGTCATGATCCAGATCTGACTCTGGTTCGGAAGCCGCTGCGGACAAAAACTTACCGAAATGCGAAAAGTAGAACTCAAATCCGTTTTTGGTAGCGGAGATCACCACACGATTCTCTCCTGACAGCGCCTGCAGGAAAGGACCACTGGCCGAAAAACAGTTCAACACTGCGAGTGGATGTGTAATCTGATCACAACAGACTTGCAGTTGTTCCGCAGTCAGGTCGGGGCCGCGGAGATTGAAGCGAGCTGATTTCCCATCAAACGTACCATGCCCGATCAGGATCAACCAGGTTGCACTGTAGGATTCCGGGGAGCGCAGGAGTTCCCGTTCGATCAGAGTTCGATCAGAATTGCGGGCATCGAGGCTTTCTCCAATCACAGTCAACTCGGCCTGTTTTCCAACCGCAAGTTGTTTCCAGTTTTCTGCCCAGTCGGCAAATTGAATGGCATATTCGTCTGTTCCATCAGCCCCGAGCACGAGGATAAAACGCTCTGGTCTGTCAGGTGATTCTGCGGCAGCAAGGTGTACTAGCGGATTCCCACAGATCAGAGAGCACGCCGCCAGAATAATGGTGATTCTGAAACTTCGCATCAGGGTAATCCTTTCCAGCGTCTGAGAGACCATTCTCCAAAAAGACATCCCAGGACAAGCAGCAACACCCCTGGATGATGCCAGAGTGGCGTGACAGCCTCTTCCATCACGGGTAACTTGCGTTGATCCAGCGAATTGACAAATTGTCGCAATTTGGTGGCGGGAACAACCTCACCTTGAGAATCATGTGCCAACTGCTCAAGTAATGCCAGATCGGGTTGGGCCGAGCGGAACTCTTTGATTTCGGGAGCATGTACCCAGCCGCTGGTGACAGTTTGAGTTTTGCCATTGGGAGCCGTGACTGTAGCGGTGGCAGTAAAACCTCCTGATTGTTGGGGCAGATATAATGTCTGGTATTCTCCAGGCTGATCGGCGAGTGGTTCAGCTGTGAGCTCAAGCGTTTCTTTGTCGGGAGTTGTGATTTTTAAAGCGACCTGGTAATCACTGCGTTTCTGAAATTCGGGATCGCGGACTAGAATCTTAATTTTTGTACCCGATGAGGCATCTTCAGATTCTACAACCTGCAGCGAGACTGGTTCCAGAACGTCGGTAGTCATCCAGCGCAAAAGCTGACGCCAGGCTTTATAGAGTTGTGGATCTGGAGAATCTTCCTGGAGACGCCAGCGCCACAGATCCCCAATCATTACAGCTGTGACACGGCCCAGTCCATAACGTTGTGAAGCGATTGCGGGGGTAGAGGAGCGTGATGTGCTTTTCGCTTCGGCAGCCAGGATCGCGCCTGGTTTGGTGGTGTCTACCCGGTTAATGGTTTTGAACGCCGGCATTTCTGCCAGTCGTTTCTGTTCGTCCTGTTCCTGTTTATGGTGACGCAACCAGGGTTGCAGCCAGCCATCTCGTGTCAGTTGAAACAGGACATCGCTGGATATCTGTGGATTGGGGGCGTGGGAAAAGTAGACTGGCAATAGTCGCTTAAAGTCGGTTTTGTCATAGCCCCCCTGTTGAAATGATTCCTGGCCTCCGAGCATTACCAGCCCCCCGCCCCGTTCTGAAACAAAGCGGGTCAGCAGTTCGATCTGATCGTGAGTAAAAAATGCTGCTTCAAGGTCATCAATGATTACGGTTTCATACTGAAACAGCTCGGCTTCAGTTTTGGGAAAACCGTCCTTCAGTTCATTCGGCGATTGTGTGTTAATCCGGACAAATACCGGTTGATCATAGCGTTCCAGATCCTTCTCGTTTTTCGCATCAAAGCCACGATACAGGGCATTGCCCTCTTCTCCGTCTCGACTGCGGAAATCAAACTTTGTTTCTTTTTGGGCAATGCGAATCAGTCCTACCAGCTGAATATGCTCATCTTCATGAATCGCACGCCGCAGGAATTTGAATTCCCAGTTTGGACGCCCCGAGACATAAAGAACCCGGTGTGCTTTCCGTCCCCGGTCGACCTTCAGTGTGCGCTGGTTATTAGCGAGCGTCAGTTCGCCTCCCTCTGGAATATTGACACTGGTTTTAATCCGATAGAAGGCAACGCCGGTCTCTTCTGGTTTAACCTGGAAGCGAAGCTGGAACTGCTGCTCGGGCTGACTGACTTCGCGCGTGATTGTTTCAACGACTTTTCCAGCCGGATCTATTAGTTGAGCGGTAAGCTGTTTCTGCTGGCATTCCGTGGCTGAAAGATCGGCCAGGATGCGTATCGGAGCATCCTCGAAAGGAGAATAACTGACTGAAGTATTAGTAATTGCCAGATCGGTTGACCGGGCGACATGACCGATGGGGACCGGATAGATGGGGACACTGGATTTCAACTGGCTGGTATCATTTACTGAAATACCATCAGTCAGCACCAGAATTCCCGCGAGGGGTAGTTTCTGGTATCGCTGATTGAGTTCATTGAGGCTGGTTACCAGATTCGAAGACGTTCCCTCAAATTTCAGGTGCGTCAGATCAGAGCGAGCATGGGCATGAGAGTCCAGCGAGTACTTGCGTACGGAAAAATTCTGTTCCAGATCAATCAGCCAGCGGGCTTGAGCTTCTGGTTGCTGTTCATCGGCTGACGCTAGTAACTGTTTCAACTGTTCGCTACGGGGTTTGCCCGTTTTCGGGTCCTGAATGGCGAGACTTTGCGAGTCATCAACCAGGACTGCGAATAAATTCGTGCCGGGGGCCATACGTGTGCCACTCCAGAGTGGCTCCGTCAGAGTGATAGCCAGGATTGCGATCGCCAGTAGTTTCAGCCCGGCAGCCCCCCCTGACAGGGCACGTTGAACTGTCAGCGAACGGTACGCGTAGACCAACAGCCCCAGTCCTGTGATAATGGCTACTGGTACAAAAAGGCTCCAGTCCGGAGCACCAAACTGAATTTCTGCCAGACTGATCATTTTCCGTTCCCTAGTTCTTCATAATAGCGTCGGACCAGGTCTGAGTACTTTTCTGGTACCGGGTCACGGTCAATCGGTGCCAGCGATGTTTGCGCACCTCGTTTACTGATTTCGTTTGACAGAATTGTTTGAATTTCAGCCAGCGGTTCCAGGATTTGTGCATTGATCAAGTCTCCCTCTGGTGCTTTGGAGTGACGTTTAAACTCTGCACGCATACTCTGTGCGCGTTCACGAATTTGAGCGACTCGACTACGTAGTTCGGGATCCCCCACCATTTCTTCCACGTCCCGCATCCGGTCTGACCATTCGCGGAACTGGTTTCCCGTCAAAGGTCCAGGGGTTGGGCTGCCGGGGCCTCCCTGGCCACCACCAGGTCCTCCCTGAGACTGTCCCCGTTGTCCCTTAAGAGATTTGGGAGCGGCTGAATTTTGCGAAGAGTTGGGGGAGTTGGCTTGAGAACCGTTTCCTTTGCCTGCCTGGGCCGAGGTCAGCTGTACTTGCCCCTGCCCTTGTCCCTGACTGGCAGGCTGTCCTGATGAATTGGACTGGCTTTTTCCGGGTTGGCTTTGTCCTGATTGTCCCTGCTGTGGTTGTCCCGATTGAGGCTGACCAGACTTTGACTGTTCGGCTGAGGACGGAATTTGACCTGATTTTCCAGGCATCGGCTGATTCTGTGCCAGGCTGTTCTGGTCTTGTCTACTCTCACCCGGTTTACCTTGCCCCTGTGAACCTGCTGGATTGGGACGTTGACCTGCTGGTTGTGGAGATGGGGAACCAGGTTTTCCCGAACCAGTGCCTGGTGGTTTTTGTTGGGGAGAATTGCTTGCCAGTTGCTGTTCCTGTTGTATTTCAGAAGAGAGCGATTTGAGTGCCTGGCGAGCGCGTTTTAATGATTCCAGATCGTTGCCAAGTACGCTCTCAGAGGCGACCTGAATTCCCTGTTTCATGGTCTCGATGCCGCGTGAAGCACGTTCTTCTGCTTCACGAGCCTGATTACCATTTCCCTCTTTCAGGAAATTGGCCGCATCTTTCAATGCTTCTTCGGGGCGAAAGGGTCTCGTTTTGCGAATTGCGTCATACAGATGTCGTGAGAGCAGCGGCTCTGCCTGTTCCGATTCCTGTACAACCTGCTTCATCTGTTCCATGATTTCTTTGAGGCGGTCTTCCTGTTGTTGCAACTGATCTGCCAATTCTGAATTGCCCCGATGGTTTCGCAGGGAACGCCGTGCTCCCGGTTCCGGTTTCCGTTCCTGGTCATTAATCGCCTGGTTGATAGCCTGTTGTTTCTGATCAAGCTGTTCTGCCTGCTGGTTCAGCGAACGCATGGCATCGGCGAACTGGTTGGCTGTTTTTTTGCGGAAGTTATTTTTCAATTGATTCAGTTTCTGCTGTGCCCGGGTGCCTGAGTTCAGAGCCCGGGAAACCTGCCCCTCTTTTAATGACTGGGCACTTTGTTGAAGATGCTGGCGGGTCTGTTCCAGTTCGCGACGTGATTTCATTGAATCGGGTTGTTTGGCCTGATCCATCCGCTGGGCCACTTCATCCGCCTGACGCAACAGTTCGCGTTGTCGTTCCCGCAGGCGTTTGAGCTGTCGTTCGATCTCTTCCCGTTCAGCGTCTGTTTTGGCAAACCGCTGTTTATTGGCCAACTCCTTGAGCTGTTCATTCAGATCTTTCTGACGCTCAGCCAGTTCCCGCAGACGATTCAGAATTTGTAGAGATTCCCGATCTGGTTGAGCAGCAGCGGGCTGAGAAGCCTGATTTTCTGTTTCATAACGCTGTTTTTTATTGGTCAGCTCCAACTGCTGCAGTTGAGTCTGCGAACGGCTGCTGCCTCCCCCCTTGCTACCTCCGCCGTTTTTACTCTTGGAGACTTCATGTTCCCGGGCACGCAGTTTTAGCAGCATCTGATAGCTGGTCTGTTCTGCAGCCAGCGCCGTTGAAAGTGTCGAAACAGACTGCGCCTCCCTGGCGGAGTCCAGGCAGGTAGCGGCCTCCTGCATGCTTTGCGAGATGGAGTCAATGAGCGCTTTTGACTTTTGGGATTTGATTTTTTCGGAAAGCTTGCGCAATTCTGCTACCAGCGACTGTTGTGCTTGCGAGAGCGTCTCGAGATCTGGGGAAAACTGTTCAGAGACGGTTGACTTGATCTCGCGGCGGATAACTTTCCAGGTTGCATTAATTATCTGTTTTTGTTGTTCTGCCAGCTTCTCGGCCTGTTGTGCGTTGCCACCACTTTTTCCTGCCTGTGAGGCGCCGCCGGGAGATCGTCCTTCCCGGAATATCTCTTCAAAGTGACGGACTTCCATGAAATACATGTCACTGAGTACTTTGCGCGTACGCCCCTCTGCTTCGAGATCCTCAGCAAACAGGTAATAGGAAATAAGGGTGTCGGGCTGCACGTGCAGACGTTCCAGGGAGAGAATGTGCTCAGCTGTGAAATCGACCGCTGCTTTATCGCTTTCACGGAGCACTACAGTCTGAGGTTCCTGGCCTGGAATCGAGTAAACCAGACCTACCTGTTGCAGGCCGAAGTCGTCTACAACGGTGCCTTGAACCAGTGCCTCTTCGAGTGGGGAGACACGGGTGTCGCGAGCTGGAAATGTGATTTTGATTTCAGGTGGAAGATTGGGTATCACAGCCAAATCGATAAATGGTGGAGTGCGGTTTGAACGACCATCGCTGTCGTTCAGATGCAGGTTCCAGGTCTGGTCCTGTTCTGCCTGCATTGTCAGACGGCCCGATAATCCATTTGAATCGATCACCATGGGTAACGAATTGCCGTTATCGGTTCTAAATTCGGCTGTTTTGACAGGCTTATTGAAGTGGGCGTGGAATTGAACTTTAGAACCAACAATTGCACTCAGTGTGAGACTGTCTTCATTCCGCTGCGCTGGTTGACCTGTATAGTCTGGCGGTGTGATAGTGCTGTCGAGCTGAACCAGTTCGGGCAGGACATAGACTTTTACCTGTGAAACATCTGACTTCCAGTCTGCTGAGTGCACTTGATAGCTCAAATCCTCTGTTACAGCAGGAATTCGAACCGCAAAAATCGGGTCGTCCAGTTGTTTGGTCAGCGGAAGTTCTGTGGTGGTTCCACTGGGAGTTGTGAAATGCAGAGTTGCAGTCTCCGGGACTTTTCCCGAGAAACGTGCAGTGATCAGCAAGGGATGCCCTTTTTCCACCTCAGTAGAGCCCGGTTGAATTTCAACTTTGAATTCCTGTTGGGCCTGGTTGATGAGAGCGATGGAGGTTTTTTGAGGAGTGGGAGCGGCCTGGAGCAGAGTCCAGCAACTCAGGCAGCAGAGTAACCAGACAGTAAAGCAGGTTAAGTGTGTGATGCTCTGCAGAATCAGTCTGCGGTTGGAAATCGCCTGCCGCCAGTCATGATTTGTACCGTGTGATATGACCTGGGCCAGCAGACGCTTCTGCAGAAATGTGGGTGACTCATTCCAGTTTTGCTTTTCCAGTTCCAGTGTTGCGAGCAGACTGGTGTCTAGATCAGGATAAGTCTCTTCGATCAGTTTTGCCACTGCATGCCGACTGGCTGGTGAGTAGCGGTTGCGTGAGCGATGGACCAGCATACCGACAGCGATACAGACTGGGATTCCCAGTAAAACCGCCAATAACAAGTACTGTTCGGCAGGAGCCGAGACGGGGGGAAGCAGGAGTACCGTCAGCAGGGTCAGACCACCTGCAACCAGCCAGAGTAGCGTCAGTCGCTTAAGCTTCAGACTGATCTGCTGGCGAAAGATGACCTGATTCAGCTGTTTTAATAGATCGGGCAGGCCCATGTTTACGCCTTTCCTGTCGCAGAAGATTTGCCGGTCAACCATCTGGCCAGCACCGTTTCCAGGCCCAGTAACGCAAGAGCCACTATGATCAACCAGCGCCAAAGCTGCTGTTTCTGTTCCAGTTCTCGCAGCTGTGCCTGACGCTGAAGTTCGGCGGGAGAAGTATTCTCCTCCGTTTTTAAACCGGAGTCCGTAAAGTGGACTCCAAGTGCTTCCAGCTTCTCTCTCGCGAGAGGCTCCGTCTGGCTTTCGCTAATATCCAGATTTACTGCAAACTGCCTGGTTGGGGGCAGCTGGGTACCACTTTCAACCTGATACAGTCCGGGCAGAATCGTTTCCGTGAAATCCTGCTGATCGGAAGCAAGTTTGATCTGGGAGCGATCAGGCGTACTGATCAGACGCGTCTGTTGATCTACGGGGAGCTTGACTTTCTGGCCGATTGTGAATTGTGCCGGTGTATTCTGTGCCCGGTCATTCAGAGTCAGGATTGCATTTAACATGGGGACGAACTTTGTTGATAGCGCGAACTGGCTTTCCTGAGGAGTCCAGCCAAAGCTCATTACGAGCAGTTTTCCTTTGTTTCGTGTTATTTCCAGTATCGCGGGAGCCTGATGATCAAAGCGGGCCAGTACCCGATGGGGAATCTGTTCCGGCAGTTTGAGCCCGCGATAATTCCAGAATTTCAGTCGGGTGAAGTCTGAGAATTCCGGAGCCTGAAAAATCTGAAACAGGGAATGCTCGAAATTGATATCGGTGAGTAAGGCATAACCGTTGATTTCGGGGGAGACTGTTTCTATCAGTGCTGTAGTGTCTGTGTTATGCGTCGCCAGCTGATTCAGTGAATCAGTGGACTGATCATCGTGCAGCGTGAGAAGGACTACACCCCCCTGCTCCAGGTAACGTTGGACCTGTTCTGTTTCATCTGGTGCCAGTCGCCGACTGATCAGCATCAGATGGATTTCTGTTGCGCTGAGCAGCAGTGGTGGTGAATCAGGGCCGATTGTTTGAAAATCAATATCTCGCTGGCTGGTGCTGGGAAAGGCCCTGCGGGCAAAGTAATTCGCTGACTCAATCGAGTTTTCGGCTGGAGTCCCGTAATGCACGATTGTCAGATTGGGCCGGACCGGAGGCTGAAGATAAATGTGGTTATCAAAATTCTGTTGATCGCCACTGAGCACAATTCTGGGAACGGGGACTGGCTGTTGCCAGGCGGCCATGCGGACAACTCGAGACTGGCCTCGAGGAACATAGACCTGCTGACTCTTTTCGAGTTTAGCTGGCTGTACTTCATAGGCGATTGTGAATTTTTCCTGCTGAGAGTCAGCTGCATTCACAATTCGAATTGTCGGTTGAGACTCATCATCGAGCGAGAGTAACTGCAGGCCGGCGTTATCTAAGTTGTCAGCTTCTAGCTGGTGCAACCGCACACTTAATTCCTCCGGCCAGGAAAACTCAGAGAGCGATTCGGTCCTTGATCCTGCCTGGAAATCCGTAATCAGTTCAATATTTGTGTGACGCAGGATGCTCCCGGTTGGATCAGAGACTGCCTGCTCCTGAAGGAGTGCCGCCAGTTCCGTCAGGGCCGTTCCCAGGTCAGTTGCTTTCCAGCCGGGAGTCAATTCCTCTAATAGATTCTGGTTTCTTTCGAGTGAGCTTGCTGAACGTGTTTCTTGAGACTGTCGTAACGGTTTGATTGCTGTGAGTTGTGTGTCAAACGTGTAAACTGCGATTTGATTCGGAGTCGTATCTTTGATGATCTCATTTGCCTGGGTTAATGCTTTTTCCCAGAGGGAATCCCGCTGCATACTCGCACTTGTATCAATCAGTAGAATGGTCTGGCTCTGGGGCTGTGTTGAGGCGAGCTTCAGATCCTGGTTCTTGAAATAAGGACGGGCGAATGCGGTGACGAGGAGAATCACAGCCAAAGCGCGTAATGAGAGTAACAGCCAGTGTTCGATTTTATTTTTACGATTGGTCTGGGGGGGCTTGTGTTCCAGAAAGCGGAGAGAGCTGAAATAGAAGACGTTCTTAGGCTGATGACGGACCAGGTGCAGCAGGATCGGCAGTCCGACGGCGATGATACCAACTAAATAAAGTGGGGTTAAAAAACTCAACTCGGGTCCTCTAATTAGATAGCACTGTCAGGCAGCGCGATCGGTAAGGAATTCAGAAAGCCCCAGCTCAAGGGGCATATCTGTGGTTAACTGATGGTAATGAACTCCCTGTTTTCGGCAGAACGACTGAATCGCCGCCTGATGTTCCTGTAACTGTTGCTGATAATTTTCCCGGGCTGCTTTGGGATTGAGGGCGATACGTTCACCCGTTTCCAGATCTTCAAAGATGGCCGTTTCGTGGAAATTAAGGTGAATTTCTGCTGGGTCCAGAATCTGGAATAATGCGACTTCGTGTCCTTGTGCGCGAAGATAGCCGAGGTGGGTATTTAATTCATCCAGGGGGCTCATCAGATCAGATATCAGGACTACGAGCCCTCGTTTTTTGATGGTTTCTACTGCATGTTTCAGGGGAGAGATCAGATTGGTGTGTGAACCTTGTGGGGGACGTTCGAGTTCGATCAGAATTCGTCTGAGCTGCCCTCGCGTAAAGCGGGCGGGGATCACCGTTTCCACCTGCTCGTCAAAAATGATCAGTCCGGTGGCATCGCGCTGCTGAGCCAGGAAATAGGCAAATGTCGCTACCAGAGTCTTGGCGTATTCGGCTTTGGTATAGCCCAGGCTCTGAAACTGCATCGAGGTACTGAGGTCGAGCAACATATGGCAGCAGAGGTTGGTCTCCTCCTCAAATCGTTTAATGTAGTGTTCGTTGGAGCGGGCTGCCAGTTTCCAGTCGATATGGCGCGGGTCATCTCCGGGCGTATATTCACGGTATTCGGTGAATTCAACGGAGAACCCGTGGTAGGGGCTGCGATGCAGTCCTTTCCAGGTTCCTTCAACAACGGTTTTCGCACGTAATTCGAGAGATTTAATCCGCATCAGACAGGCAGGGTCAATGCGTTGAGACATCAGTCTCTGATTCCGGCGGGCTGTGGTATTCGTGTTCATGCAGCTTCAATTCATCCTTTGACGGGGGCGGGAATGGTCTCGATCAATTTCTGCACAACCTGTTCCACGGTGATCCCCTCGGCTTCTGCGCGATAGTTGATCAGAACGCGGTGACGCAGGACTGGTGCCAGCAGGGCCTCAATATCTTCCTGGGTGACATGAACTCGACCCCGCAGGACGGCCCGGGCTTTGGCGCCCAGAATCAGACTCTGGGCTGCACGTAATCCGGCACCCCAGTTGACCCACTCATTGATAAATTCCGGAGTATTCTCCTGGTGTGGCCGGGAAGCGGCACAAAGTTGAACCGCGTAACGGACAATCTCTTCGGCAACAGGTACTTCACGCACAAAACCATGGAACTGCTGGATATCATTTCCGGTAAACAGTGGTTCGATCGGTTCAGAATTGCGGGCTGTCGTCTGGGTCACAACGGCCACCTCATCATCCTCAGAGAGGTAATCAATGACCAGGTTAAACATGAAGCGGTCTAATTGTGCTTCCGGTAAAGGGTATGTGCCTTCCATTTCGATCGGGTTCTGAGTTGCCAGCACGAAAAAGGGTTTTTCCAGTTCGTATCTGATCCCGGTGACGGTGACCTGTTTTTCCTGCATCGCTTCCAGCAGAGCAGCCTGTGTTTTGGGAGGCGTACGGTTAATTTCATCTGCGAGCAGAATATTGGTGAAGACGGGGCCTTTGACGAACTTCATCGCTCGTGATTCAGATGTATCACCTGCCAGAATTTCCGTCCCCGTGATGTCGGCGGGCATCAGGTCAGGAGTAAACTGAATACGCTGAGATTTCAGTTTGAAGACCTGGGCCAGGGAATTTACCAGCAGAGTTTTTGCCAGTCCCGGAGCACCTGTAATCAGACAATGTCCGCCGGCAAACAGTGCAATCAGGAGCTGGTCGATAATTTCTTTTTGCCCAATGACTGCTTTCGAAATTTCGCGGTCAATCTGCTGTCGACTGTTCTGCAGCATTTCAAAGATGCGCTCGTCAGTGTCGCTGACATCGGGGGAGACAAGTTTCAAATTCACGTTTCGACTCCTGATAAAAAAACTGTCAAAGCAGAGACGCTGTATTCAATGGGTCATGGCATAAAACACAATGTTAATCCCCAGGGGATAAGCTTTCTTTTCTGAGAACTCACGGAAATACCATTTGTCCTCCCCTTCCCGTTCCCAGCCATCACCCAGATCGGTATTGTGACAGACAACCGCCATCAATCGGCCGCTATCATCGAACAGGCCGCGATAATGCACTTCCCGGGCATCTTCCCGTTCCCAGGTAATTCCTTCAGAGCGTCCCCACTGGGCGACGCCGATACTGGGGACTTGTGGTTTTTCTTTGAGGTCATACACACAATGGAAAATGGGATGCTCAAGTGGGATGTCGACCAGTTCGCGGTCCGGAAAAACACGTTTCATTTCCCAGGCGAAATTATCCCACTCGGCTTCTCCCCAGAAATCATCCACCATCATGAAGCCACCGTTGGTCAGGTAACGTCGCAGGGCGGTGACTTCCTCTTCCGTAAATTCAAGGGAACCGGGCTCAATCAGATAGATGAACGGGTAATGGAAAAGCTCCTCGTCCGTCAGTTCGAGGATTCGACCTTCGGGATCGACTTTCAGCGAAGTTAATTGCTGTAGACGGTAGGAGAAGTTCAGGTCACTGTCTGGATAATCGGTAGCCCAGCGGCGCCAGCCCCGGTGTGAGTTGTAGCGGATGCGGACGAAGGTGAAGACGTCGTGCTGGAACTCGGGATCAACTTTCCATTCCGGAACACCATTCCGGTCCATCGGGGTGCGGGAGCGGTACTGTCCAATACAGATCGTGGCGACGATCAGTATGATGCCTGCGGCTGCCAGTGAAATCAGGGTTTTGTTCATGGCAGGCTCCTCCCGAGCCTCTGTATTTACATGTCAGTTCCGTTGCGAGCGTGGGGTGGTATTCTCTGTTGTCAATTCCAGGAGTAAAAGGTGGGCAGCCCGAAAACGGGGGGCCTGTTCGAGCGCGATCAGTGTGTGTCGTTTTGCCTGCTGCTGGTTCTCTGATTTCAGCAGACGGGCTATCTGGTAGTGTATTTCAGCTTTATTATGGGGATCTAATGCCAGAATCGCCCGGTAGGCCTGGATCGCTTCCTGCCGCCTGTCCAGCCTGGTACAGGCGATGGCAAGCGAGAGCTGTGTGTCCTGATTCAGGGGATTCACTGCATGGGCCAGACGGGCCGTCTGATAAACGGCAGACCAGTCTCCCTGCTGCTGATAGAGTTCGATCAACCTCTGGTAGACTCCCAATGCGTCAGGATTGATGCGGGCATGCTCATCCAGAATCTGTTGTTCCTCTGCGAAACGCTTCTGATTCTGGTAAAGTTGAGCCAGTTGTTGGGCAGCGTTATCTGCTCCGGTATATTCAGGATAGATTTCCACCAGTTTTCTAAGGGTGGTTTCGAGTTCAGCTGTGCGGTTTTCTTCTGAAAGAATCGTTGCATAGGCCATCAGACCTCGAAAATGGTCAGGATGTTCCCGAATCCAGTCATCGAAGCGTTTGGTATCGTCATTGAGTAGCGGTCGCAGGTCCTGTTCGGACCAGTCTGCTCGGGGAGCAAAATCGAGTGCCTGCTGTTTCAGCCAGACTGCGTACTCTTCTTCCAGTTCTCCCAGTATCTTTGTGCGACGTTCGATAGCAACATTGATGGGGATGCCTGCCTGCAGGTCACCCAGAATATCACGTACGGTTTCCAGACCGAAATTTCTGACCAGGTATTCCACAACCATGGATGACTGGTAATACGCAAACTGAATATGCAGACTGCTTTTGGGGTTCATGAATGCGCTACTCAGCTGGCTGATGGGCGTGGTTTCTCCCTGCAGGATCATTTCGCGATATTGGGGAGTCATGGTCTCGCCCCAGTACGCATTCTTCTGACGTTCTTCATACACTGAGATACCCTCGCTGATCCAGCGGGGCATTTTATTGTGGGTGAGTTCCAGGGTGACGACATGGCAGAACTCATGCCAGAGCACAGACTGCCAGTTAGCAGGATGATCGGCCTGCGAAGCGGGACTGTTGGCGGTAATAACTTTGCCAAAACAGACTCCCAGATAGCCTGAGACAGCGGGCATACCAAACGTACGCACGGCGAAATCATCCGGATCGGGAAAGATTTCGACAGTGATTTTCTGGTTGAGTTTGAGACCATATTTCTGACAGAGCGATTGTTTGGCTTCATGGAGCAAAGCTTTGACCTGCTCACCGTAAATTGCTGCTTCTCTGGTTTCCATGCGAATGATGAAGGAATCATCTTCCAGAGTTTTAAATTGGGCCAACTGGTCTTTCAGCTCCAGCAGATTAAATATAGTCGTATCGTAACCGTCCTGGTTGTGTGCCTGTTGGGCATGCCCCCAGCCACTGACTTCCTGTCCCAGTCTTAACTGGTCCTGTGCGAGTTGAATTCGGGCCGGCAGATATTTTTCTTCTTTTTCCAGAGCCTGTTTCTGGTAGGTGGCACCTTCTGAAAACCGATAATGTTCCGAGAGTGTTTTGCCGATCAGGTAGTCCACATGCGGGTTTTGATCGTGATGACTTAAGGCCTGCCAGTAATAGGCGGTTTCATCTGAAGGACGATTTTCAAAATGGGCGATCGCAGCCAGGCTGGCCCAGGCAGACGCCAGATGAGGATTGATCGAAAGGATCTGATTCAGTTCCGTTTTGGCCGCCTCATACTGTTCCGAATTGATCAGCTGGCCAACCTGCATCATTCGTGCTGGAATGTGGCGGGGATTGATTTCCAGAACTTCGGCGGCGAGCACAGCAGCGCGTTGAGAGTCGGAGCGTGCTAATGCCTGTGAAAGTCCGAAGAGGAGATCTGGATCCTTGGGGACCTGTTTCAGTCCCGCTGTGAAAGTTTCGTTGGCCAGAGCATAATCGTGCTTAGCTAAAGCGAGATTCCCACTGGCAAGCCAGGCAGCTCGCTGGTCGGGATATTCCTGGATGGCACGATCAAAAAAAGTTTCGAGTACCTGACCAGGGTCCATTCCCCGTTGCAGGGAAGCCTGTCCCAGCGCCACCAGACTGTCAGCATCGGTATAGCGCCAGGCAGAACGGCTGGCGAGTTCATGAACGCTGTTCAGAAACGCGTCTGCAGCTTCGTGCTCATTATTCAGGTGGTAGATCTGCCAGGCAAGATATCGTAAAGGCAGGCTCCAGGAGTAGCGTTTCAGGCCAGCGTTTATCGTCTGCTGGGCTTCAGCGTATTGTCCGACGGCAAGTTCAGCCTGTGCTTTGACCAGCGGCCATTCGGAGCCGTACGCCTTTTTTTCAATGGCGAGGGCAGATGCTTGAATGCAAGCCTGATACTGGCCGGTCAGGAGAAGGTGCTCACAGTCTTCCTGTTCCGACGCTGATAATTCAGTCGCGATTGTCAGGGACCAGAGTAAGAAGCAGAGAGTAGAGAGAGGGCGAGTGCGAAGAGTCAGTGAGCGAAGCTGAACCAGCAGCGATAACGAAACGTCAGGCCAGACTCGGAAACGATGCACTCGTTGCATAAGCGCCCCTTCCCTGGGAAAGTTCAATTCGCGGAGCGACTCGCGACTATTGAAACGTAATACTTATGCCCAGGAACAGAAACAGTTCCTCTCCCGAACATGGAAGTATATCACTCGTGGACTATCGCAGTAATCGTCAGGTGTCATTCATGAGCAGGAGAGCCAGAAGAAAACGATATCTGATTTTTCCCAGTTGTGCAACAAGAAAATATTTTGGGGAGGGAATTTCCTGCAATTCCTGTTCAGTGCTGCACTGGAGAAATCATAAAAAAACAGGCAGGTCTCGCTTCCCTGATTCGGGTTGAGAGCCTGCCTGTTTATGAACAGTGCTGTTGAGGAAACCTCAACGGTGACTGATACTGTCGCGATTAGAATTCGCCCAGAACCTGTCCATCATTGATGATCGCCAGTTTCTGATAAGTTCCCATGGCTGCGGGGCCATTGGATGAATTGTAGTCAGAAGAGTTGATGTTTTCGCTGATGAAGCGAACAGTACCATCACCCAGCAGGAAGTGGCAACCACCTACGTGCTGGCTGCTGAATCCACGATGAGCAGGACCTGATTTCAGGTTGATACGAGTTGCATCAGAAACGACACCCAGGCTGTCTTCTTTCAGGCTGGTGATGATTCCGCTGGTACCGATGTTGTTAGTACGTCCGCCGGCCCAGATGGCAGCGTATGGCTGCTGAGTGACAGTTCCTGTGAACTGGAAGGCACGTTCGCCAACCAGAATTGTGTTGGATGTTCCGTCAGTAAAATCACGAAATCGGACACTGCTGCGGGGGTAAAATGTTCCCTTGTCCTGGTAGGTGGTAACCGGGGTTCCGGTCAGAGCAGCTACGTGACCAGAAACGGCTGGATAGCTGAGAGAGCCGTAACCACTGGGAACGCTGTCAGTTCGCTGGTTGTTGATCACAGGTACGACAGACGATGGGCAGCGGTAAACAGGAATTGCTGTTTGTAAAGCGGGCTGACCGTTGTAGGTGGTGTTTGCTGCGGGAAAGAGCAGACCACCATTCGGGTTGATTGCGTTATAAAGTGGTGCCTGATCGACAAATGGCAGCAGGAAGGTAGACCATGCCCAGGTAAAGTCAGTTGAGCTGCTGGTCTGGTTGACATAACCGAGTGGGAAAACAGTGTGAGTATCGGCGTAGTTGTGAATAGCGATGCCGATCTGCTTCAGGTTGTTCTTGCAGGTAGAACGACGAGCTGCTTCACGGGCCTGCTGTACGGCGGGCAGAAGCAGTGCAATCAGGATTGCGATGATGGCAATCACGACAAGTAACTCAATCAATGTGAACCCACGCTTTGAGGTTCCTTTACGACTCTTCATCTTAACTCCAGTTTGTCTTAAGGTTGGGTTTAGAGGGCGCCTGCTTGAACTGCCTGTGCAGTCGAACTGCCAATCCATCGGCGAGCAATTTGGTAGACTTCGCAGTCTGGATGGATAGCAGTCGCAGTAGAAAAATATACCTGCGATGAAGAGGAAACAAGCATTGCTTGTTCTTAGTTTAAGAAAAAATTAAAATATTTTTTCGGCAGGAGACAGGTGTGTATGTTTTGGCCTCAAGTCCCTGTTTTTCAGGCGTTTATTTTGCTGAATTTTATCAGGAAATTTGTTTTTTTGACGAACGTGGAGTTCTGTGCATAGGGGTGAACCCTATATTTCTGCAAATATTGGCATGCAATTTTTTCAACGACGCAGGCGTTCAAATCGGGCCAAAGCCATTAGCGGAAAATAGGTGCGGTACAGGTGGTATTTGAGATAGAAGACCTTGGGGAAGCCTGTTCCGGTAAATGGTTCTTCGTCCCAGTTACCGTCATTCTTCTGGGTTTCCAGCAGGTAGTGAATACCTCGACGAACTGCAGCGGAATCGATTTCTCCTGCTGCCATCAGACCCATTAGAGCCCAGGCGGTCTGAGAAGGCGTAGCCTCTCCCTGTCCGCGTAAGGAGGGATCAGCATAGCTGTCCGCTGTCTCGCCCCAGCCTCCACTGGGTTGCTGTTTTGACTTCAACCAGCCCACTGCGCGGACAATTCGAGGGTCGTCCGCGGGGATTCCAATCTCAACCAGACCGACAATCGATTGCCAGGTACCGTAGAGGTAGTTGATTCCCCAGCGACCGTACCAGCAGTGATCGTCTTCCTGCTCGCTCCAGACGTACTGAATCGCGCGTTGCGTGGCGGGGTGGCTGATGGGAAGCTGGACATCGGCGAATGCTTCCAGGACCCGGGCCGTTAAATCGGCGGTACTCGGATCCACCATCGCATTGTGATCGGCAAAGGGGACCTGTGTGAATAATTCCCGGTCATTGTCCCGGTCAAATGCGCCCCATCCGCCATCTTTGTTCTGCATTCCCAGGACCCAGTGCACGCCTCTGCGGATGGCGCCGATCATTGGTTGTAACAGTTCCAGGTCCGCGAAGGCCTGTTCGCGTGACTCACTTCTGCCTGCGACAATCGCTTCTGTATCCAGGTCTTCTTCGTAGGGGTTCCATTCAGGATTGACCAGGAAGTCGGTCAGCCATTGATCCTGTTTGAGGTTTTTGGGCAGACAACGACGCAGGGCCATGATGACCATCGTTGTGTCATCGACATCGGGGTAAAACTCGTTGTTGAATTCAAAGTACCAGCCTCCGGGAGTCTGGGATTTACTTGAATTGACCCAGTCGCCCGGAATTCTGGCTTCCTGGGAGAGCAGCCATTTTACGCTCTGACGGATGGCCGGATGACGATTGGAGACGCCTGCTTCCCGAAGTGCGATCGTGCTGATGGCGGTATCCCAGACGGGGGATTTACAGGGCTGCAGGCGGATGCGGTCGCCGTCTTTGATCTGTAGTTTTTTGAGTTCTTTCAAGGCACGTTGGATATCAGGGCTGCTTTCATCCTCTCCAAGACATTTTAGGGCGATCACAGTCCAGATGATTGGAGGAAAAATGGCTCCGAGTCCATCACTGTGATCGAATCGCTCCTGCATCCATTGATAGGCTTCATTGACTGCCCGTTTACGAAAAGGCTTGATCCCCAGGTTTTCGACCAGTTTGAAGCCCTGGTCGACGACTTGAAAGAAGCGGTGCCAGTCGAACCAGGTTTTTTTCTTGAGGGAATCGAGTGCCTCTGATTTCGGGACGTTCCGAGGGTAGTTCTCTGGGGAACCGGTAAACAGTTCGTTGATCCCCTGGTCTTCTGGAAGTGTGACCGAGGGGCGATATTCCCAGAGAATACTGAGAGGTACCAGAATGGTGCGGGACCAGGCTGACATTTCAAAAATGTTGAAAGGCATCCAGCGTGGAATCAGCATCAGTTCGGGAGGGACAGCGGGGCATTTTGAATAGGGAATAACCCCCAGAAGTGCCAGGTAAAACCGTGTGAAGCTGTTGACGGCTTCGACTCCTCCTGCTGCCAGAATCGCTTTACGAGCCCGTTGCATGTACTCAGCGTCGGGCGAATGGCCCGTCAGTTTCAGGGCAAAATAGGCTTTAACTGCAGCACTGATTTCAATGGGGCCTTCGGGGTACATGTTCCAGCCCCCCTCTGGCATCTGGATATCCAGCAGGTAATTGGCACACTGGATCGCTTCTTCGCTATGCTGTTTGCCGAGGAATGCGAGGAGCAGAATGTACTCTGATTCGAGAATCGAGTCTCCTTCCAGTTCGCCGCACCAGTAGCCGTCGGGATCCTGCAGAGAGAGCAGATAATCGCGTGAGCGGGCGATGCCCTTCAACAGTTGATCGGGGTGATCAAAGGGGGCTGCTTCCGTACTCGGAAAAATCTTGAAGGTGGGGGTGGTTTCGTTTTCGGCTGCCGAGCTGTTGGAAAGATCGCTGGCACGCAGTCTGCCTGAATTCATTTCAGGTGCTCCCTGACTCTAAGATGATGGATTCCATTCCCGCAGATTGAGCAGGTCTGTACGCCGTGCACTCAATCCGAAGGCGGAATCATACGTTGGGAGCGTTATTCTTACAACCTCAATCCAGATAAGGGCTTTGTGAAATTCACAAAACCCTCCTGGACCGATAATAAAGCGGGCTCAGCGGGACTCGGTTTGTCCTGCCAGTTCGGGGGCTTCAGAGGATGCATCCATTTCGTGGCCCGATACAATGACTTCGAATCCGAGATCAGAAATCATTTCATAATCTGCTTCTGCGGCCTGCCCTTTGGTTGTGAGGTAGTCGCTGACGAACATGGAATTCGCAGCATAGAGCCCCATGGCCTGCATCGAACGCAGGTTTACTTCGCGTCCGCCTGCAATCCGGATTTCCGTTGAGGGATGAACCATGCGGAACAGGCAAAGTGCCTTGAGGCAGTGACGGGGGTCGAGCTCATCCACCGCTTCCAGTGAGGTACCTTCGATGGAATTCAGGAAGTTGACCGGGATCGATTTGGTTTCCAGGGTACGCAGCTCAAAAGTGGCATCGACGATATCTTCCAGCGTTTCTCCCATGCCGACAATCAGTCCGCTGCAGAGTTCCATTCCTGCTTCCCGAGCCACTTTCAGAGTGTTCAGGCGATCTTGATACGTATGAGTGGAGCAGATCTTATCGTAGTATTCGCGGCTGGTGTTCAGGTTGTGATTGATCCGGTTTACACCGGCCTGCGACAGACGCTGTGCCTGTTCTTCATTAAGCAGGCCCAGGCAGCAGCAGATGCGGAGATCGTATTCTGATTTAATTTTCTCTACCACACTGGCAACGTGCTCCACTTCTTTGTCGGTGGGGCCACGTCCACTGGCGACGATACAGTAAGTACCTGCTTTAGCTTCATCGGCGGCCTTAGCGCCCTCGAGCAGCTTCTCTTCATTCAGCATACGGTACTTGGGAATGTCTGCCTTGGATCCGCGGGCCTGTGAGCAGTAACCGCAGTCTTCTGGACAAAGTCCGCTCTTGGCGTTTTTGAGGTAATAGAGCTGAACCTGTTTCCCAAAGTATTTCTGCCTTACCCGATAGGTGGCTGCCAGCAATTCCAGGAGCTCATCGTCAGATGAATTTAAGATTTCCAGACCCTCTTCACGGGTCAGCTGATAACCGGATAAAACCTGGTCCGCCAGCGACTGCCAGCGAGAAGAAGATGTGGGAACCTGAGTGCTCATTAAAAAAGATCTTTCAGTAGTAAACAACGTTGGTGTCACTGGCTGAAGTGCCAGCCTCTTAATTACGCTTCTTCACCCGTCTGAGTTACGGTGTGTGGATTTCTGTATAGAGAAAATGCAACAGAAGGTGAATCTTGAGCGTCCTGCCTGAATTCGCAAGATCAGAGGCAGAAGCCATGTGCCTCTATGATAGGCGAAATAGATGAGAGTACAAGTTTCGGAGAGGCATCGAAGCGTAACTGGCGGGATAAACGGAAGTTTTGATCAGTAGGAAGTGCGGATCCATTTTTGATTCACTTCGCCGGAGTCATCCCGCAGTGTGAACATTTTGTTCTCGATACTATGAATTTCCCGGACAAATTCTTCTCCCCAGAGTTGTTTGATGTAATCTACTTTGCTCTCCGGACTTCCGCCAACGGTTCTCAGTGTCAGTTTCCCCTGATTGAGGCTCCACTCAATATTGATCGTGACACGGTCTCCCAGGACTGCAGTCCAGAGTCCCTGAGGTTCGACGATCATCGTCGCCTTGCCATTCTCTTCGATGGTAAGGATCTGTCTGCTGGTGCTTTTGGTCTGCTCCCAGCGTCCAACGAGCCGGGTGAGAATCTCTTCGGGAGTCAACTGAGAAACCATTTCGCCAGTAATGACGTCAGATTTTTGAGCCTGTGATACAGGCTTTTGAGGGGAATTCACTCTCTCAGACTCTCGTTTTACACGAGGGGGAATCTGCTGCAGAACGGCCTGACGAGTTTGCAGTGGCTGACGGGATTCTCCTGTCTGCTGGTTTGCTCTGGTTGCAGAAAACCAGAATGGTGCTGAGAGTCCTGTCAGCGCCAGCAAAAGTATTCCCGATGTTTTTTTAACCATTTTTTCTTCCTGAATGTGCAAATTTACCGTACCGGTAGCGCAACTATATCTTATTTTCGGTTCGTCTGGAGCCCCGGATTTCTTAAAAATCAGTCGAAAACAGCACTTTTAAACGGTTTGTCGCTGCAACGGGCTTAGCGACCGATACTTCCGCCAATCGCTTTTTTCTTGACGACTGGAGTGTGAAAGTGGATATGACTTTCACCAATCGTGGCTTTCAGGCGGTTTTCGAACTCCTCGCTGCAGGACACGCGAAGATTACCGGGCGGGTTCAAGACGTACCTCAAGCTCGTATCCGGCTTTTCCTGGTCCACGGAATCGACGACCAGAATAACCTCGGTTTGCCCCGGAAACTGCGTCAGCACATCATGTACATTGACCATATCCTGTCGCGTGTGGACTCCTCGCTTGAAATTGATCGCCAACCGGTCGGTAAACTGCTTGCGGGCGTCGTTGAGGGTCAATAACTGGTCCACAATTACGTTGGGCTCCCTGCCTCGTTTGTCTATCTTACCCTTGATGATCACCATCGCTTCCATCTTGACCTTTTCCCCGAAGCGAGCGAACTGTTCGGGCCACATAATGCAGCGTACCAGGCCGTGTGGATCTTCAAAGTCAAAGTTCACGTACCGGGTGTGACCGTTCTTGCTGGGTTTCTTGGTGGCAGCATTTTTGATGGAGGAGACCATGCCGGCTAGAATGACTTCGTCCCGGTCTTCCATTTCCGCGAGTTCATTCGTTCTATTCTGCGCGTACTTGGTCAAGGCATCGCCCATTTCAGCCAGGGGATGCGAAGTCAGGTAAAAACCAAATACTTCCTTTTCAGCGGCGAGTTTCTGTGCCCTCGACCAGTCTTCGGCTTCGGGCAGCAGTGCCTCATCTGCAGAATCGGGTTCATCATTGGCAGGCTCATCACCGAACAGGCTTTTCTGTCCGCGTGCGCGGTCCTTGTGAATCTTAAGAGCTGACTGAACGGCTCTTTCTACAGTCAGCATCAATTGTGCCTGATTGCCGCCCAGGCTGTTCAACGCACCAGCTTTGATTAGTGTTTCCAAGGTGCTGCGGTTTAACGATTTGGGGTCGACACGTTCGCACAGGTTATACAGGCTGCTGTATTGACCGTTTTCTTCCCGTTCTTTCACTACTTCTTCGAGGGCCTGCTCTCCGACCCCCTTGATGGCGCCCATGCCGAAACGAATCTTTTCGCCATCGACACTGAATTCCACATCGGACCGGTTGATGTCCGGAGGCAGAACTTCAATTTTCATTCTGCGACAGTCATCGACATGCTCGTTGATTCGCTCATGGCTCTCCATCCCACAGGAAAGCAAGGCGGCCATGAATTCTTTGGGATAATGTGCTTTGAGGTACGCAGTTGCATAGGCGACACCCCCATAAGCGGTGGAGTGTGATTTATTGAAACCGTAACCGGCGAATTTTTCGATCATGTCAAAAAGTTCGATTGCCAGTTTTTCATCCATGTCCCGTTCTTTGGCACCTGCGATGTACTGGTCTTTGAACTCTGCGATGATTTTGAGTTTCTTCTTACTAATCGCTTTAATACAACGATACGCAGCGGAAAGCTCAATCCCTCCGACGCGGTTCAGAATCCGCATCACCTGTTCCTGGTAAACCATCACGCCATAGGTTTCTTCCAGAATTTCATCCACGATCGGATGAACTTTAGGGATCGGAATCCGGTTGTGCTTTACATCGACGTACTGCATCACCATCCCCCCTTCGAGAGGTCCCGGACGATACAGGGCCGAGGTAGCGATGATGTCCTGGAACTTGTCCGGCTTCATCTTGGTCAGCAGGTCACGCATCCCGCCACTTTCCAACTGGAAGATACCCTTTGTTTCTCCGCGTTGCAGCAGGGCAAACGTTTCTTCATCGTCCAGAGGGAGCTGGTGCGGATCGATTTCAATCCCACAGTGCTTCTTCACGTTCTGAACGGCTTTGTCCAGAATCGTGAGGTTTCGCAGACCGAGGAAGTCCATCTTGAGCAGCCCCACCGATTCCACGGTAGGACCATCCCACTGGGTGATAATATCCGTTTTGCCGGTGATTGTCTGCAGGGGAACGACTTCCGAAAGCGGCAAGTCGGCGACCACCACACCTGCAGCATGGGTTCCTGCACTGCGGCAGAGACCTTCCAACTGCATAGCGAGATCAAGCAGCTGTTTTACTTCCGTATCCTGGTCGTAGGCGGCTTGCAGATCTGGGCTTTCCTTGATTGCATCCTTGATCTTGATCCCCAGAGAATCGGGAACCATCTTGGCAATTTCGTTGACGCGCGCAAGAGGGACCCCCAGCGCACGGCCGACGTCACGGATCGCGGCTTTAGCCTTGAGTGTACCAAACGTTCCGATCTGGGCCACGCTGCGTTCGCCGTATTTCTTTTTGGTGTAGTCGATCACCAACTGACGGCGGTCACGACAGAAGTCGATATCGATATCGGGCGGTTCGGTACGGCTGGGGTCGAGAAATCGTTCAAACAGGAGATCGTACTTCAGGGGGCAGACCTGCGACATTCCCAGAAGGAAAGCTACAATGGCTCCACAAGCCGAACCACGGGCCGTACAGGGGATCTTCTCACTTTCAGCAAAGACGACAAAGTCCCACACGATCAGGAAGTAACTGGAGTAACCCATCTGCTCGATGACGCCCAGTTCCTTGTTAAGACGATCCCAGTGCGCCTGGCTCAGTTCATCACCGTACTTGAGGGGCAGGCGTTCTTCACAGAGTTTGCGCAGATACTGAGTGTCTGTCATGCCATCCGGTGGCTGGAATACCGGGTAGAATTTTTTGTCCGACATCTGAATGTCGACCCGCTCGGCAACCTCCTGTGTGCGGGCAACCGCATCCTCAAAGCCGGGGAACGCGTTATACATTTCTTCCTGAGTACGGACGAAGAACTGGTCTCCTGTCATTTTCATCCGTTTTTCATCACTTACGACCGCACGCGTACTTACGCAGAGCAGGACGTCCTGGGCAACAGCATCTTCCTGTTCGACATAATGCGCATCGTTGGTGGCAACCAGGGGCAGGCCCATTTTGTTGGCCAGTTCGACTGTGCCTTCCATACACTGCCGCTGAATCTCCAGACCTGCATTCTGGATCTCCATATACACGCGATCGCCGAATACTTTTTCATACCAGGCGCATAGTTTTTCTGCCTCTTCCCAGTCTTCTCCCAGAATATGGTGCGACAGTTCGCCTGCGGCACAGCCTGTCAGCAGGATCAGTCCGTCGCTGTGGGCTTCCAGGATCTCCTTGTCGATTCGCGGCTTATAATAAAAGCCTTCGAGGTAAGACATGGATGAGAGTTTGATCAGGTTTTCGAACCCCTGGCGATTCTGGGCCAGCAAGGTCAGGTGAAAACTGGCTTCTTTCATCCGAGAAGCCCCCTTTTCGAAACGGCTACGGGGAGCAATATAGGCTTCCAGACCCAGTATCGGATTGACTTCCTGGCTCCGGCAATGGCTGTAAAAGTCCATCGCTCCGTACAGGTTGCCGTGATCAGTGATCGCCAGCGAGTTCATGCCTGCTTCTTTGATCTTGCTGACCATTTCCGGAATGCGGCTGGCGCCATCCAGCATGCTGAAATGAGTGTGACAATGCAGGTGAGCAAAAGGACGTGTGTCGCTCATGAGTTTCCGTGCTCCCGTATGATGGCTGCCGTCCAGGCAGTTATTGGCTTGCGCAGTGAGAGATATCTAAGGCAGGACACTGGGGAGAATTCCACGACAGTGCTCCAGTTAACGAGTGTATTTGGAATCTTGGGTTTGTCAATCTACCTTACGCTACTGAGGTTTGGGTTTTTGATATGGACGAGCTTTGATGTTGGAAACCTGAGAATTCAGGGCGTCTCTTTTCAGGAGACCAGATCCTGAAAGCTGCTGCAAGCTTGACTGACCTGAATCGTCAGGTGGCTTAGATCCAGAGATTGATGTACCAGTTTACGCCATCTGCGAGGGGCGGACAGAGGTCACAGGCCAGTAAGAGTGGCATGTAGAATGCGGCGAAGAATGGGGAGCTCATTGAGTGGTACGAAGCAAACCATTGCCAGAACAAGGGACCGATGGAAAGGATGTATATCGTCAGGAAAATAGCCAGTTGAATCAGATAGCTGATGATATACCGCCGCCGACTCCGCTGGGGGAGATTTGTTTCTGTCTCTGGCAGATCGGGTGCAGACGTCAGTTCACTTTCCATGTGGCTATTCTAAGCTTGAAGAGAGAGTCGGGTCAAATACCCATTCTCTGGAGATCTATAAAAACAAGTATTTTCACAGGGAATTCATAAGTAAGAGTTACACTGGCAATTTCTGTTGTTCTCGAAACCAGTCAATAGTCTCTGACATGGCTTCTTGATAGGTCGTCTGTGGTGCATAACCCAGCTCATGCTGAGCTTTGAGCGTGCTATAGTCCAGATTCAATCCCAGAAACTTAATACGCGCCTGAGAGAGGATGGGGGCCTGTTTCTTTCCCAGCAGGCGCCAGAGTCCCTCAAGCAGTTTGGCGAGGTGCCGGGCTACCGGCAAAGGGACTACTTTTTCTGGTGACTTGAATCCGGCCTGCTCTGCGATCGTTGAGATGAACTCCCGTTTGCTGACCAGGGTAACGTCGGTGATATTGTATATCTGACCGACGGCCTGTTCCTGATTCAATGCGAGAAAGATAGCATCCACCAGGTGTTTCACATAGGTGTTATTCATCAGTTTCTCAGGAGAACCGAGGTATGCAAATTGACCAGACTGGAGTCGCTCCAGAATTCGGGGCAGAACGGTCCGGTCGCGGGGGCCATAAATGAAACCGGGACGTAAAATGGTATAAGGAATCGACTGTTGCTGGAGTAGTTGCTCCGCTTCGATTTTGCTCAAAGTGTAACCATCAATTCCGGATGCATGAGGGGGCTCGGTTTCATCGGTTCCATGATGATCACGGGCTGCATAAACGCCCAGGGAACTGATATGGATCAATCGTTTTAATGTACATTGTTCCTGGAGAGCTGCGATCAGGTTCAGTAAGCCGGTAACGTTGGTTTGACGGTATTCATCGACCCTACCCCAGTCTCCCACTTTGGCGGCGGTATGTACGACCTGGCTAATGCCCGAGAGCTTGCCTTGAAGAGTTTCGGGACGGGTCAGGTCGCCTTCAATCAGTTCCACCCCTTGCTCTTGCAGGAATGACGCCTGCTCTACAGAGCGGACCAGAGCGGTGGCTGGTTGACCGAGTTCTAGCGTCCGCTGGATTACCTGACTGCCTACCAGCCCGGTTGCACCTGTAACAAGCAGTTTGTCCTCAGCTGGATTTTTCATGTCTGGCCTCCCTGCCGATGCGGCAATATGGTGTTATGGTTTCAGCCTGTGGTTTTGAGAGCGGCGATGATTCTGGTTGAGCGGGGCCCTTGTCCGCTGAATTCGAAGCGACGAGCGGTTTCTGAGACGTGTGTGATGGTAATCTGCAAGACATCAGGGGGCAGCACTTCTGAAACTTTTTCCGCCCACTCAATCAGGCAAACTCCCTCTGCATACAATAGTTCGTCTGCTCCCAGTTCCAGGAATTCGTCTGTATCTTTAAGACGATATGTGTCGAAGTGGTAGAGCGGAAGTCGACCTTCGTACTCTTGCACCAGAACAAAGGTGGGGCTGTTTACTTCCGCGGGATCGACTCCCAGTGCCGCAGAAATCGCCTGGACGAGGCGGGTTTTACCAGCACCCAGATTCCCATTCAGGGCAATGACCGTGCCTGGAACCAGTTGGACGGCCAGCAGTGCCCCTAAACGCCGGGTATCTGCTTCACTGCTTGAGTCAAAGGACCATTCTGCCGCTGTTTCCAAGTATTCATCTTTCCTGATATCGAAGGTTGAGTCACTGAACTTCTGCTGGTATAGCCTGTTTTTCTCAAAATCACAATGCATCGTGCCTGTATATCACGTGCTGAAAACATATCAAAACTCAAGCTGGTCCAGGGCAGCCGATTTCCATTTCATGGGCCACATCAGTAGAATAACAGCTGTCCTCCAGTTTGATCCCCTGCCTCGAAATTCTATCTCAAAATGTCCTACGCTTATCGCTGTCTGATCTGTCTCACACTGACGCACATCATCGTTGATGCTTCGGCCATAGTGGTCGGCCCTCTCTGGGGGGAACTGGAGCGGGTACACTCGCTTTCGGAAAACGCATTGTTTCTGGTTTTGACAATTCATGCACTGGCTTCATCGCTGGCGCAACCCGTTTTCGGCTATATTCGCGATCGATATCCAATCCCCTCAATTTTATGGATTGGTCCTGTGCTGGGGGCAATCATGATGCCTCTGGTCGGACCTGCTCCCAATGTGGCGGTATTGTGTGTGGCATTATTGCTGGGGGGCGTGGGCATCGGTTCTTTTCATCCCGAGGCTGCGGTGGTCGCGGGTGCTCTGATCCCCGAACGCAGGACACGGAGTTTGTCGCTATTCATGTTTGGTGGCGCGATGGGACTGGCCCTGGGACCGATTGCCTGTGGTGCGATTGTTACAACCTGGGGCTTGAAAAGTGTCTGGATTCTGGCTCCTTTGTATGCCGGTTTGATCCTGATTTTACACTACGTTGGAAAACCACCAGCAAAGCTGTTCGAGCGCGATAAAACTCAGAAACCTCAATCACTCTATCATATGCTGGAAGGAAAAATCCCTCTGGCCCTGTTCCTGTTTATGGTCTGTTCATTGAGGCTGGTTCCAAACATGGCGATGGACAAGCTGATTTCTTTCATTCTTAAAGATCAGAATATTTCTGCTTTTCAAATTGGGTTAGTGCAATCCGTCTTTCTGTTTTCTGCCAGTGTCGGCATGTTACTGATGGCGTTCCGGTTCAAATCCGGTCACGAAAAAGCGTTTATGATTGCCTGTCCGCTGTTGGGAATTCCGCTGATGCTGGTGTTGGGCTGGGAAGGCTGTCCCACGTGGTTGATGACGCTCCTGCTGGTCCCCAGCGGGCTGGTGTTGTGGGGGACGAGTCCAGCGATGGTTTCTTATTCTCATCAGCTGTTTCCCAAGGGTGGTGGTGTTGCTTCAGCAATTACCATGGGCATGGCCTGGGGAGGTGGCGGAATGATTCAGGCAAAAATTACGAGTCATTTTGTCTCGTTGGGAACTCCCCATCTGGCCTTTTATGCGATTATTCCCTGCCTGTTGCTGGCAGCCATTGGTGCGTCCGCCCTGCCGGCATTGTCGACAGAGGCAAATCAACAGAATGAAGCTTTGGAGACGGCTTAAGCCTGCCAGTCTGTCGCAGGGAAAACCCCAGTTTCAAAAGAATTCCCTGAAAAAGACCGATTTGTGATGCAAATTCAGGTATGCGAATCACCCAAGACACAAGATATGGTGTCTGATCTGCAACTTGAAAAAATAATCGCTCAAAATGATCGATTCGCTGGACAGCCTTCAGACGGGGTACTAAGATCCCCCCACTTGAATGATTCGAACTGACTCACAGACGACATTCAAACGGACTGATTCACATCAGTCCGACACGGACCGAAGGAACGGACCGCTAGAAGAGAATGGATTCTATTTTCTATTCGTTCGACAGGGGGGATATTTCATCCGCTCGAACGCACTTCGTTAGCGTATCGCTCTGCTTTCTCCGGTCCCCGGTTTTTGGGGATATCCCGTTACCTCCCCAACCCGTTTTGACCGCACAGGAAGTGCACTTGAAGTGAAGGATGGATTCGATGTCAAAAAAACCTCTGATCGGAATTACCGGAGACTTTCGCCCCGAGCAAAAACAGACACAGGCACTGAGCTGGTTCTACACTGGCTACTATGACTCAGTGACCGATGCCGGTGGAATTCCCGTCATGGTTCCCCCGCTGGCCGATGACGATGACTTGAAACAAATGCTCGAACAACTGGACGGCCTGGTACTTTCGGGTTGTGCTCTGGACCTGGATCCGATTCGACTGGGATTCGAAAAACACCCTGCTTCCCGCGCCATGCCCCTGCGTCGTGAAGACTTTGATCGTCGCGTCTGCACCATGGCCATGGAAATGAAAATGCCATTGTTGGCCATCGGATCTGGAATGCAGCTGATGAATGTCATCAGTGGTGGAACACTGCACCAGCATGTGACAGAAGATGTTCCTGGTGCCATGTATCACCGTGATGGTGTTGAAGCGAACCTGCGACACATCATTGATATCGTACCTGGTACCCGTGTTGATAAAATGTATGGTCCCGGAGAAATTCGGGTGAACAGCCAGCATCACATGGCTGTGAAATATGTTTCCAAAATGTTTGTGGTTTCTGCAACAGCACCGGATGGTGTTGTTGAAGCAATCGAAGTACCTGATGAAGACTGGTTCTGTGTCGGCGTGCAGTGGCACCCGCAGAATCATTCTGCTTCCGCTCTGGATATGCAGGTCTTCGAAAACTTCCTGGCTGCCTGCGAAGAGCCAGAACCACAAATTCTGCAAATGCCTGTCCGCAAAGCAGCGTGATTCCGAAATGGATCACGGAGGCACTTCTCCAGCGATTGTTCAGGATGAAATCGCTGAGAGGAACTTAAGGTGCTTCAGCTTTGTGTCATCGGAAAACGATGAATCAAAATCGGCAAGTCATCAGGACTTGCCGATTTTTCTTTTCCCCTCCGAAGCTGGGGAAAGTTTCAATTTGTGACGGTTAATCTGACGATAACGATCATAGCAGGCTGGTGTGCGCGAAGTCTGACGAATAATCGCCCACCGTCTGAATTGAAATAAGTATTCTAACCCGCTGACAGAGAACAGGTTATCGTAATGTTGCCCTGACGATATTACGTGACAGAGCCCGAACCAAGCTTATGACGACTGCCCAATATAAGGTCGAGTTGCAGATATACAGTGGTCCATTGGATCTGCTGTTGTACCTGATCCGTCGGAATGAGCTCGACATTCTGGACCTGCCTGTGGCTACGATTACGTCATCCTTCAATGAGTTTCTAGACGTGCTGGAACTGATTGATCTGGATCTGGTGGGTGACTTTCTGGTGATGGCGAGTACCCTTGCGGAAATCAAAAGCCGGATGGTACTTCCCCGGGCGGAAGAAGAAGAAATTGCGGAAGTGATTGACGATCCCCGCAGCGATCTGATTCAGCAGTTGCTGGAATACAAGAAGTTCAAAGATGCAGCGAACGCTCTGGAAGAACACGCTGCTGAATGGCAGGAGCGTTATCCCCGACTATCAGATGAACGGCCCAAATCGGGTAAGGATCCTGCAGAGGATCTCATCAAGGAGGTCGAACTTTGGGACCTGGTCAGTGCGCTGGCCCGCGTAGTGAAACGCAAAGAAGTCGAAGAGGAGTCGAGCATCACTTATGACGACACGCCAATCTCCACATATGTAGAGCGAATCGGAGCCCGCGTGCGTCAGGAAGGGAAACTCGCCTTCAGTGCATTCTTTGAAGGCGAAAAACTGCGCAGTCGGATCACCGGGATCTTTCTGGCGATATTGGAACTGCTGCGTCATCATCATTTCCGGGCAGATCAGCCGGAAGACTACGGCGAAATCTGGATTATGGCTCCCCTGCCCGAAACGCAAGACTCAGACAGCGCTCCGATAGCGGAGACTACTGACGCGTCGGTACCTGAGCATGCGGAAGAGGAAGTTGCCAGTGTCGAAACAAATGATCCCGAGATGGTGCAGACAGCTCAGGTAGAAGTAGAGGCACTTCCCGAGTCGGGCGAGACTGAGCCTGATCAAGTCGCTTCGGATACTGCTCCTGAGGACGAATCTGCTGTGAGCGATCAACCAGAGGTGGGTCTAAGTGACGACACCGATCCGGAATCACTCCATCCGGAAGCATAGTCATTTTTCAGGTGTCCGGGCCGGGATTATTAGTTCTCTCCCTTGAATCAGTGGCTCCCTTTATTCGCGACACCAGGATGCTCTACAATATCTGACATAGAAGATATGCATTTCCCCGTTCCGGTCAGAGGTGAACCGGTGCGCTGACCAGACGCAGAGAGTAGAGCAACCATGTCCGTGTTTCAGTTACAGAGTGACTTTCAACCTTCGGGGGATCAGCCCCGTGCCATCGATGGACTGGTGAAAGGCATCAAAGAAGGCAAGTCTGACCAGGTTCTGCTGGGGGTGACCGGATCCGGTAAAACGTTCACGATGGCCAATGTGATCGCAGAACTGGGACGCCCTGCTCTGATACTGTCACACAATAAAACTCTGGCAGCGCAATTGTATTCTGAATTCAAAGAGTTCTTTCCGAATAATGCAGTCACTTATTTTGTAAGTTATTACGATTACTATCAGCCGGAAGCCTATATTCCTCAGCGCGATATTTATATTGAAAAAGACGCTTCGATTAATGATGAGATTGATCGACTCCGGCTTCTGGCGACCAGTGCCCTCGTCAGTCGGCGGGACGTCATCGTGGTTGCCAGCGTGAGTTGTATCTATGGTTTAGGGTCACCTAAAGACTACCTGGAGATGATGATTCCCCTGCGCGTGGGAGAGGAGATTGACCGCGATGATATGCTCCGCAGACTGGTAGATATTCAGTATGATCGCAACAACGTTGAACTGGCGCGAGCCCGGTTTCGCGTACGTGGAGACGTAGTTGAATGCTGGCCCGCTTATGAAGAGTTTGCCTACCGGATCGAGTTCTGGGGAGACGAAATCGAAAACCTGGCGATCATTGATCCTTTGACTGGTGAGGTATTACGAACGGTCAACGAGGCCTACATTTACCCTGCCAAGCACTTTGTTCTCCCGCAGGAACGGATTGAATCAGCGATTAAAGAGATTCAGACAGAATTGGATGAACGGCTGCAGGTATTACAGAGTGAAGGGAAGCTGCTGGAATCTCAGCGGCTCAGTGCCCGGACCCGCTACGATATGGAACTGCTGGAAGAGGTTGGCTTTTGCCCGGGTATCGAGAATTACAGCCGTGCTCTGGCGGGCAGAAAACCAGGTTCCCCACCGGATACACTGCTGGACTTCTTTCCTGATGACTTCCTGTTGTTCGTAGATGAATCGCACGTAACAGTCTCACAGATTCGAGCCATGTTTGCCGGGGATCGTTCGCGTAAGACAAACCTTGTCGACCATGGTTTCCGGTTGCCGATGGCTCTCGATAACCGGCCTCTCACCTTCGAAGAGTGGAACGAACGCCGTAAGCAGACTGTTTTCGTTTCCGCGACACCGGGCGACTGGGAACTGCAGCGCGTTGAAGGGGAGGTCGTTGAACAGGTCATTCGACCCACGGGGCTGATTGATCCAGCGATACGCATTGTCCCGGCTCGCGGTCAGGTGCCTCATCTGAAGGAAGAAATTCTCAAGCGGGTGGAAGTAAATGAGCGTGTGCTGGTAACGACCCTGACCAAGCGGCTGGCGGAGGATCTGTCGTCTTATTTTCAGGAAGAAGGCATTCGCTGTGCATGGCTGCATTCTGAACTAGATGCCTTTGAGCGGGTTGAAATTCTGCGAGGGCTCCGCGAGCAGAAGTATGATGTGGTTGTGGGGATCAACCTGTTGCGCGAAGGACTGGATATTCCGGAAGTGTCACTGGTCGCCATTCTGGATGCTGATAAGGAAGGTTTTCTGCGAAGTGAAACAAGTCTGATTCAGACAATCGGACGTTCGGCACGACATGTGAATGCTGAGGTGATTCTCTATGCAGATCGAGTGACTCCCAGTATGCAGAGTGCGATTGAGGAAACGGACCGCCGCCGTGCGATTCAGGAAGAGTACAACCGCGAACACAACATTACTCCGGAAACGATTCGCAAGGCGATCAAGCGGGGGATTGAAGACGAAATTGAGGCGCGCCAGTTTGTGCGGGAGTCAGTCGGCTTTTCGGATGAGTCGGAATACATTACCCAGGAGTTTCTCAATGAACTGGAAAGCGAAATGCTTGAAGCAGCGGAGAAACTGGAGTTCGAGCGGGCGGCACTCCTGCGAGACCGAATTGACGATCTGAAAAAGTCGGGAGGCAAAGCAACCAAGTCAGCGTCAGGGAAATCATCCGGCAGGGGCGGCAAAAAAGGGAAACGTCAACGCCGCAGACGTTGATTCAGTGTGATTGCTAAAAACCAGAGTTCAGCTTCTGGAGTGCTGCACCCGTGAGGGAGTCGGAGTGCTGTGCCACTTCGGTGGGTGTGCCGGTGACTACGATCTGGCCCCCCTGCTCTCCTGCGGCTGGTCCCAGGTCAATGATGTGATCGGCAACTCGAATGAGTTGCAAGTTGTGTTCAATCAGAATCAAGGAGTGTCCCGCTGTCAGCAGGTATTCAAAGCAATTGAGCAGGTATTGTATATCCAGGGGATGGAGTCCTCGGCTTGGCTCATTCATCAGGAACAGTGTGCGTTTGCGACTGCTGGTCGTGAGGTAAGCTGCCAGTTTGAGTCGCTGACATTCTCCACCGGAAAGGGATGGGAGTGGCTGACCCAGGGGGATATAACCCAGTCCCACATCTTTGAGTTGCTTTAGTTTTTTCTGCAGTGACGCCTGTCCCCGGAAAAAGGGGAATGCCTCATCGACGGTCATTTTCAGAACATCAGCGATGCTCAGTTTGCGATATTTTATCTCCAGAAGTTCGCGTTGATAGCGTTGTCCGTGGCAGGACTGGCACTCCATGGTCAGATCTGCCAGGAACTGTAGGTCGATTTCGATGAAGCCGGTTCCTTTGCATTCAGGACAACGTCCCCCATTTTTGCTGTTGAAGCTGAAGTCTTTGGCTGTCAGGTTTCGCAGTCTCGCGTCAGCGGTCTGGGCAAAGATGCTGCGGATTTCATCAAACAGATTCAGGTAGGTCGCGGGGATGCTGCGGGGAGTCTGGCCAATCAGTGATTGATCCAGCAGGATAACCTCGTCGATCTGATCTGTTCCGGAGATTGACTCATAACCTGCTTCCGGGGCTGATAGGGGCTCTTCAGTTAGTGCGCTGGTGAGGCTGGGGAACAGGGTCTGTTCCACCAGGCTGCTTTTGCCGCTTCCACTGATACCGGTAACGATACAGAGTTGCCCCAGCGGAAAAGTAGCTGAAATGTTCTGCAGATTGTTTGTTGTGCAGCCTGTGAGGGTGATCGATCCACTCGCTTGTTTTCCGGATAGGGATCCAAAGTCATTGGAATAAGTTGAGTTGAGAAAACGGTTGGTGGGCGAGTCAGTCGCGTGTTGCATTTCGACAATTGAACCCTGGAAAACGAGTTCTCCCCCTGCTCTGCCGGCACCGGGGCCGAGTTCGACGATGTGGTCTGATGCACGAATGAATTCCGGATCATGTTCCACGATGATCAGGCTGTTGTTGAGGTCTCGTAATTGCTGCAGTATCGAAATCACACGCTGGCTGTCAGCTGGATGCAGGCCCGAAGAGGGTTCGTCCAGAATATAAAGTGTGTTGACGAGGTTCGAGCTGAGAACGGCAGTGAGTGCGATTCGTTGCTGCTCTCCGCTGGAAAGTGTGGAACGACGGCGATTGAGGGGCAGGTAGCCGATGCCCAGGTCTTCCAGCGTCTGCAGTCGATTTGTGATCTCCCTGACCAGCGAAGTTGCCGCGGGGGTTGAATCGAGGTGACTCAACCAGGAATTGATCTGGGGGATCGTTCGTGCTCCCAACTCATCAATGTTCAAATCTGCTATCCGGACGGCACGAGCCGCGGAGTTAAGGCGACTTCCCTGGCATGAACGACAGGAGAGTTCGCCTGACTGAGGATCAGCGCCTGTACCCCGGCAGACAGGGCAGGCACCCATCTGGCTGAAAAAATTAAAGAGCTGTGGCTCAGGCTTCAGGTAGGTCTCCTGGCATCGCGTGCAGGTGAGGCTGGAGAAGAAATCACAGCGATACCATTCCTGCTCATCGACGAGGAATGGTGTGTCCTTTGGTTGGCTTGCTGGTGGCTGCTCCACCAGTAATGTTGCTGTACCAGCAGATTCGGCAAATGCCAGCTCCAGGCTTTCCAGGATACGCTGATCATCTGCTTTGCGGGTGCTGAGGCGATCGAGTACGATCAGGCAGTTATTTGTGATCGAGCTGTTGGTGCCCAATTCGTCGAGCTTGCAGGACTGGTGATCAATGATCGCGCGCGTCAGGCCCTGCTGAATCAGTTCGGCCAGCAGTTTGTCGGTTGGTCGATCAGAAACAGATCCCAAAGGAAAGCTGATCTGGAAACGTGTCTGCTCAGGCAGGCTGTGAATGAAAGCGAGGGCCGATTCCGGGGATTGTGGTTTGACGGAGATCTGGCAGTTTGAGCAGATAACCTCTCCCAGGGTGCTGAACAGCAGGCGGAGGTAATTCTGAATCCCCGATTCAATGCCGACGTTCGGTTCCAGTGATTTACCTGTAGCAGCGCGTCTCCCGGCATTCTGTTTAAGGGCGACCGTGGGGGGGATCCGAGTAATCCGGTCTGCGTCCGGCTTGGGCAGCTGATGAATGAACTGACGTGCTGCTGGGGAGAGGGTTTCGAGGTAGCGTCTTTGCCCTTCCGCATAAAGGGTGTCAAAGGCGAGGCTGGTTTTGCCTGAACCACTGACGCCACAAACTGTCACCAGTTGCTGTAGAGGCAGGTCCAGGTCGATGTTTTTCAGATTATGGACACGTACTCCGCGCAGCTGAATCGCAGGCGTTTCAGGACTCTGTGTTGCTTCGCCGTGCGAAAGTTCAGTCATGTGCTGTCAGTTTCAGGCAGCGTCGGAGGCGTCCAGATAGTTCGTGATCCGGTTCTTGGGAGAGAGGCCAGGAGCAAACTCCTGTTCGGTCCGCTGCAGGCGATACTGGAGGACATAAGCATCCTCCCCGGCGTCTTCGAAATAATTCCGCAGCACTGAAACGGCACGGAAATCCATTTTGCGGAAGAACAGCTGGGCCGAAAGATTGGTTTCACGGACTTCCAGAACAATTTCCCGACGTCGTTGCTGTGAGAGCTTGTCGATCACCCGCTGTACCATCTGGCGACCGATTCCCTGCTGCCGAAATTCCGGGGCAACAGCGAAATTCAGTACCTGGATCATCGATTTATGCAGTTCGTAAATCATGAATCCAACGATCTGATGATTATGTTCGGCTACCATCCCGATGCAGTTCCGCTGGCGGAGACAGCTGAGAAAGTACTCTTCAGACCAGGTGTACTCAAAGCTTTCTTCTTCGATACGGAGAACCTCTGGCATATCTCTGCGGATAAGCCAGCGAATTTGAACCATTAAGTCCTGATTGGGGGGTTGATTGAGACTCATAGTGGCCTTCCTGCTACTGATAAGTGCTTCAATAAGTTCCTGCAACTGGTGCCCTGCTTCATCCTGAATCAGGCAGCAGCTGGATCGAAAATGATGACGGTAAAGGCTTGTCCGGGCGCCGATAATCATGGTCATGATTGAAGACGTGAATCAAAGCTGACGACGCCAAAAACAGCGAGGTTGATTCGCGAAACTTATCAGAACTTGAAAACGGCGCACAGAGGAATTTCAGCATTTTTTCGTGAAATCGGAGACGTGCAGGAAAGGTTTTGCGCAGGTAGTGCTCTGACCTGACGTTCTGAATCCTCTGTGCAGCAGGGGTTTATCAGCCTTTAGGGGGGATAGGCATACGGCGTTTCATCACCATGTGGTTGATGACTTCTTCTACGCCGGTCAGTGCCTGAATGCGCTTGCTGAGATCCGGGCATTCGTCATCGAACTCGAGCACACCTTCCAGGCAGACACCGTTTTTGGTGCGTCGCACGACCAGAGAGTTCAGGCAGACATCGGAGTCGATGGCCAGCGCGTGCTTGATCTCACATTCGAGTGCGTGTGGCGCTTCGAAATTACGGGGAGCAATACGTGAAGCTGTGTTTGCAGGAAGCGGTTGGGCTGTGCGGGGGAGGGGTTTACTTTTCATGTGGTTGTTCCTTTCACCACCAGTTGAAATCGTTCCATCAACATACTGGATTTGGGTCTATCCTCTGTCTCAATCTTAACATTCACTGAAGAAACTGATAGATGAAAAGTAAACCTTCTTTCTAAGAATTTGAAAAAGGACCTCCCCCTCTCGAATCCAGCCTGAGTTACTTCGAGGTAGTAATGGTACAGAGTGAATAAGGGATATCATTGATGTGGTAGATGGCTTCCATGTAGTAGGCGACATGGCCCTTCTCTGGTTTGTTTATTTTAGCCAGGTAGCTATTGTCTTCCGGGGCAACGTCTTGTGACGTCCATTGGGCGTCACGGAAATCCTTATCGTCAGAGTAAGCACTCCAGATGCGGACCCGAGTCGGTTTGCTGTCACAAGTCAGCTTTAGTTCGTAATCATTGCTGTTGTCCCAGCTTATGTTCGGCAGTTCCTGCCCCGTTGCTGCATGGATGAAGAATGCTGCAATGGTTTGCAGGGCGTATTCGACTCCATTCCCCAGGTCATGTCCTGCGTTGGGGACCTGCAGGATGTACTTCGGACCTACCAGATCTGACCAGTAAAACTTCATGGCGTCGACGACCCAGTAAGGATCATTGGTGCCATTAACGAGGAGTTTGGGAAGTGTGAGCTGATTGCGGTAGGTGTAAGGGTCCATCATCAGTCGCAGGTGTTTTTCCCGAGGGGATTCGACTCCTTCAACGATCAGGCCTTTGCTGGTGTAGTCAATAATCTGAACGCTGTATTTTCCCCAGGTGGCAATCTGATGTTTCATTTGTTTGCGGAAGTTCAGGGTATCGATCACGATTGGTGCAGTGGCGATGATCCGTTTATCTACAACGGGGGTGAGCCAGCTGGTCCAGCCGCGCTTGGATGCCCCGGTAATGACGAAGCCGTCGATCTCAATATTTCGATGCTCGCGTGCAATTTCCTGAATCGCGTCCATGGCCTTGACGGCACTTTTAGCCATGGGAAACAGCAGCGGCCAGTTTTCGTCTCCCGTTTTCAGGTATTGCAGCCAGGTTTCGGTGATCAGGTCATCCTCTTTTTTGCCATCAAACAAGGGCTGATTGGGGACCTGTGTCAGTAAGGCGATGCGGGCTCCGGTGGTTTTGGCAAGCAGGAAGGCGGGTTTGAGTCGTTTTTCGTTGGGGTGCGAACCGTTGCTACCCCCTGTGACGAACAGCAGCACCTTGTTGTTGATACGAACCTGATCGGGTTCAAAGATGTAAAGCCAGTGCTTCCAGGTGTGTCCCTGCCAGGTTTGTGAAGTCAGCTCTACGGGGTAGGCTGTCACGCCGTCGTGAGACAGTGAGTCATGGATTTCCCATTTGTATTCAGGCTCTTCTTTCTGGATGTAGTTAAAGAAAGCCTCAGGAACCTCTTTTGCTTCCACCGGTCTGGTGCGGAGGTTTACATTTTCCGCTGCAGGGAGTACCGAATTGAAGCTGAAAAATAACAGGAGAATACAGGTTCTTTGCAACATGTTTTACTTCCGGTATTATGAGCAGGAGTGGCGGGCAACTATTTAGGGCCGCCTGGTTGAGTCATTCTGGTGCGACTGTTATGTAGGTGATTGCGGGAAGATTTATTTGGTGGTTAGTTCGATAACACCCAGATCAACTTCATCGCCCTCTTTAACAGAAAATTCTATTTTTGACTTCTGTGGTGAATCATAGCGTTTTTTCAGCTTGTCCGGTCCGCTGTAGCCACGGTTCACTAAATCGAATTTCTTCCAGACAAAAGTCAGAGCGTATTCGCCGGGAGGAAGACCATCACCGGTTGTATACGTTGAAAGTTCAAAGACGCCATCGTTATCGCTTGAGCCTCTTGATAGCGTAGGGTGTTCCGTATCAACTTCACCCTTATTGACGCAATTGATTTGAATCGGGGACCCGGGGGCTTTGCCATCAACGGTGATTTTCCCTTTTACGGGATAGGTTTTTTTTGTGTAAGGTTCCTCTACATGGTTGCAGCCTGTGAATACAAGCGACAATAAAACCAGGGGAATGGCATTGATTCGTTTCATGGAGCTTTCTCGGTTGTGGCTGATGTGGAATGGCTAAACCTGTCAGCGCCAGACGTAGCATCTGGCGCTGAGCCTGCTGTTGCTTGGCAAGATAGGTTTAGAATTCGCCGAGGACTTCTCCCCCCGCACGAGTGGTGAGAGATGCCAGAGTGTAGGCATCAACATTCTGGCTGATGAAACGGACTGCGCCATCGCCCAGCAGAAAGTGAGCCCCTCCAACGTGGAAGCTAAGAAAGCCTGCACTTCTGATATTAGTGCAGTTGATGGCACAGGGGCCATCGGGTGTACCATCTCTGAGAGAACCTGAGTACCAGTGCTCACCATTCAGGAGGTCTCCCCATCCGCCACCATTAGTTGAGCCATAGGCGGATGTGAACGCCGAGTGAATGGTTGTGCCAGTATAGATATTTGTGCCTCCCACCCGTTCGCCGAGCAGGATTGTATTAGAGGTTCCGTCAATTACGTCACGAATTCTGGTAATCGTATTGCTTCCCCCTGAAGGATTGCTGGGGTCAACTCCTACATTGGTCAGCATTCCGGATCGACTGTTAGCTGCCGGGTGGCCGGTGTAGGCGATTGAAGAATAAGTGCCGCGAACCCCTAAAGCCGGGCAATAGTCAGTTCGAGCAGCGGTGTAGGTAAGTGGAAATCCGGCAGGTGTTAAGTCGTAGGTGTGGGTTGTGGCCTCTGGTGTGGAAGGACACATGAAGACTGGAAGTGGGTTCTTGATGACCTGCAGGTTTTGTTGCACAGCAGGAATGGCGGCCAGCTGATCGAAAGCAGGATACGATGAATTCCACTGGTTGTAGAGTGGTGCCTGATCCATGTAGGGGAGAAGCATGATGTTGTAAACACTGGCTTTCGGATTTGCAGGGTTGGCGGCATCTACAAACCAGGAAAAGGGGAAACAGCTGTGTGCATCATGGTAATTGTGGAACGCCAGGCCTATCTGTTTGAGGTTGTTTTTGCACGTCGATCGACGGGCTGCCTCTCTTGCCTGCTGGACTGCCGGCAATAACAGTGCAATTAAGATGGCAATAATCGCAATGACGACGAGTAACTCAATCAGAGTAAAACCTTTTTTGAGGCGCGAGTTCAGTTTCATCCTCTTTCTCCTTAGGCACAGCGAAATGAATTATGAGATCCAGGGAAAATCAGAGTAAGAATACATTCTCCATAAAGAGAGCTTTCTTCTGTTTTATATTCAGCAAATCACGCACCACAGTGTGGTTCAGATTGCCGGCAAGAATTTGCAGTTCGAAAGTAACCTATAACTTCAGGTTTTTTGATATCAGGCATTTAGGACATGTATTGGATAGGGCCTGATAATTTCTCAGCATACCTTCCGGTTTCGAGACAATCCATATCATTATCTATGAAATAGGTAAAAATACTAATTTTAATTTTTGGCGTAGCGGGGGTTAAGAACCTGACGGTGTAAGCTGCAGGTTAAGGTGGATTCTGGGGGCAGAATTTCAGCCGAAAGGAGCCCTGCCCTCCCATTGCTTTTGGTTCTGTGGATAGGGAACTGTTTGGATGAATTAGCAGATGCCTGTGTAAAAATTACAAGCGGTTTGGGCTGCGGCATTTTTTTGCATAACCCGCCTTGACCAGATTTGAAGAATCGGGAGAATGCTCCCACTTCAAAGACGCAATCAAAAATCAATCACTTCCAAGCACATCTCCCAGCCAGTTCCGGCTGTTATTATTTGCCACCAGCCTTTTAGATCAAAGCATTCCCTAGCCACCCCCTTTCAGACATTGGTTTCATTGAAATGCATGGTTCATACCTCACATCCATGTCATCTTCATCGTTAAGCTTGTCGCCGGGAACGATTGCCATCAGTTTAAGATCGCAATTTCCTTCCGCGAGCTTTGTGGATTGTGCCGACATTTGCGTGACTTCCCTGCAGTCCGACAGTCGACGCTGTCAGCCGGGAGACCTGTTTGTGGTGATTGCCGGGACCAGGGAGTCTGCTGAAAAGTATATCCCCGAGGCAATCAAAAACGGTGCCAAGGCGGTACTGACCGGTCGTCCGTTGACGGGGCTGGAAGTTCCTCAGTGCATTGTGGCTGACGTTCGTAAGGCATACGCGATTCTGTGTATGGAACTGGCAGACCGACCTTCAAGGCAGTTGGAGGCGGTAGGGATTACCGGAACCAATGGAAAGACAACGGTCAGTTGGCTGGTCCGGTCGATTTTACAGAGTGCCGGTCACAAAACCGGTCTCTCAGGCACGGTCGAGTACCATGATGGAAATAAGTCTCGGCCTTCTTCGCTGACGACGCCCGATGCGTTAGAGTTGTCGCAGTTATTATCTGCAATGGTCAAGAATGAAGTTACACATGCAGTGATGGAAGTCTCCAGCCATGCCCTGGACCAGAGCCGGCTTGCGGGGACACAACTGGCAGTCGCAGCGGTGACGAATGTCACACAGGATCATTTTGACTATCATCAGAATTTGAAAAATTATGCAGCCTGTAAAGCACGAATCATTCAGCATCTCAAGCCTGAAGGGACACTGGTGCTGAATTTCGATGATCCCGTTTGTCGTTCGATGGCAGACGGAAAGCAGTCGACTCAAAAGCTGCTGACCTACGGTCTTGAGTCGGAAGCAGATCTGCAGGCGACAGGGATACAGGAATCAGCGGCTGGTACAGAATTTGAAATTGTATTCGAGGCAGACACTGCGTCAGTCAGTACGACTCTCATTGGCAGACATAATGTTTCGAATTGCCTGGCGGCAACAGCTGTCTGCCTGGGGCTTGGTCTGAGCCTGCAGGAAATTGTGACCGGAATTCAGGCCCTGGAAAATGTTCCCGGTCGAATGGAACAGGTGAATTGTGGCCAGTCCTGTAGCGTGCTGATTGATTATGCCCATACTGATGACGCATTGCGACATGCGATTCTCTCTGCCCGACAGGTCTGTAATCGGCGTTTATTCTGTGTATTTGGGGCTGGCGGGGATCGCGACAGTTCGAAACGCGGCCTGCTGGGGATCGCGGGTAGTGAAGCGGATCGGGTGATCATCACCAGCGATAATCCGCGGAGCGAAGATCCGTTTCAGATCATGAAAGCGATTGCTGCTGGCTGTCAGTCTCAGGGAGTGACGCCGGAATTGATCGAAGATCGGAAAGCAGCGATCGAATATGCTCTGTCAGAAGCCGGGGCAGGAGATCTGGTGCTGATTGCCGGTAAAGGTCATGAATGCGAACAGATTTTACGTGACAGGAGAGTCCCCTTCCGCGATCGACTGGTTGTAGAGCAGTATTTCGCGGAGCAGAAAATTTCGGACTCTCAGAAAGTTTCCGCTTAACACATTCTATTATTCAAAGGAACTACGGGCCAGACAGTTATGAATCATCTATCTCTCGCAACACTTAGCAAGGTGCTTCTCAGCAGATCGGATAACTTCGATCCCGCTGCCGGTACAGCTGGTGTCAGCGGGATTTCAATTGATTCGCGTACGGTCCAACCAGGGGATCTGTTCTTTGCAATTCAGGGGCAGCGCCTTGATGGTCACGAGTTTGTAAAACAGGCATTGGAGCGAGGGGCAAGTGCCTGTGTTGTGAAACAGCAACTCGTCTCTGAGCACAACTCGGCACCACTCTTGCTGGTGGATGATGTGAACCAGGCACTCACACGGTTTGCTCACTGGTATCGCCGGCAGCAGGCAGCAACTGTCATCGGAGTTACGGGCAGTGTTGGCAAGACAACCACCCGCAATATGATTTACACGGCCCTGGCTCCTTATCTGAAAGGGGTACAGAGTCCTGCTAACTATAACAATGAGTTTGGTGTCCCCCTGAGTATTGCACAGCTTGAGTCTGTGCATCAGTTCGCGGTACTGGAACTGGGGGCTTCACAGGCGGGTGAGATTCGCAGCCTGGCAGAAGTGGTGAGTCCTGAGATCGGTGTCATAACTGGAATTGGGCCTTCCCACCTGGAACATTTTGGAACACTCCAGCGAACGGCTGAAGCGAAGGCAGAACTGTTTGAGCAACTTCCTGTTTCGGGACTGGCAATTGTCAATGGTGACGATGCCTATGCGGACTTTCTGGTCTCTCGCAGCCCTGCTCCCTCATTCCGGATTGGTTTGGGAGAAGGTAATGATTTGCGAGCTGTGGCGGTTCGTCAGGAAGAAAATGGCCTGACCTTCCAGGTCGATGGAACAAATTTTGTGATCCCAGTGATGGGCAGTCATTTTGTCTACCCTGCTCTGATCGCGATTGCCGTTGGTAAAGTGCTGGGACTGTCAAATCAGGAATTGTCAGACAGCCTGCGGGAGTATGAACCAGTTCGGGGTCGCTGTCATGTCGAACTGGTTGGAGACTGGACCGTGGTGGATGACGCATACAATTCCAGTCCGGTTTCGATGCGAGCGGCATGTGAGCTGTTGAGCGAGTGGCCAACTCCCGGAAAGCGGATTCTGGTGATGGGCGACATGCTGGAGTTGGGGCCAGACTCGCCCGGTTATCATCGCGAAATTGGAAAAAAGGTCGCCTGTTCCACAATCGATCGATTGTATGTATGTGGTGCCCAGGCGGCATCCGTTGCGGCAGGAGCACTCGAAGAACAGTTCCCTGCTGGATGTATCGTGCAAGGGGCAGATGTTGAAGAGATTCAAGCGGATGTGTTTTCCGGTCTGGAGCCGGGAGATGTTGTATTAGTCAAAGGTTCCCGTGGTATGCGGATGGAGCGGCTGTTGGAATATCTCAAACAGCAGGTTTCAGAGCAGTCCACTCAGGGAGAAAAAAATATTTCATGTGTCTAACTCAATGATTTTGCCATGTGCTTAGGGTTTGCGGGAATCCAGAGCGCGTTCGCTTCGGCGGACAAATCAGCACCGGAAATTGTGATTAATTGGGTCGATCACTCCAATGCTGTATCATGGTGAAATCATTTCCGGGCGTCGAGATTGGGGTCTCGGCGCCCGGTCTCTTTACAGGACCTGGTAAAAAAATGAATGAGACCCTGAATCCGGGCGAGAAAAACACTGCATGATCATTTGGCTGTTGAATCATTTTTCTCCCCTGCTGGAAAAACTGGAAGTGCTCTCCACTGGCGATTCGCGTGTGTTTCTGACTGCACGCATTGCGCTGGCCAGCCTGTCTTCATTTCTGATCGCGATTCTACTCGGCCCGTTTGCGATTCGCTGGCTGGAAAAACGTTTCCGGGAACGAATCGACAGCGCCTCGGAAAAACTCAATGAGATTCATGCTTCCAAGAATGCAACCCCGACCATGGGGGGCATTTTTATCGTGGGGGCAATTTTGATCTCCGGTCTGCTCTGGGCGGATCTTTCCAGCGGCTATGTGCAACTTGGCCTGTTGACGGCGTCGGGATTTGCGCTGCTGGGGGCTTACGATGACTGGGTGAAGCTGAGTACCAAGCAGAATGGTCTGAAGCCGCGGCAGAAACTGATTGTGCAATTAATCTTTTCTGCGTTGATTGGGGCTGCCCTGTATTATAGTCATTCGACGGTTCCAGCGGGTCTCGATCTGATCATGCCGGTCACCCGTCTGGTGTTTCCGCTTGGAATTCTGTTCGTTCCCTGGGCGATGCTGGTCATGACGGGCAGTTCCAATGCTGTCAACCTGACTGATGGGCTGGATGGACTGGCCAGTGGGTGTATGGTGTTTGCCGGATCTGCTTTCGCCGGACTGACGTACCTGGCGGGACACAAGGTAATGGCTGAGTATCTACAGATCCCCTACATTCCCGGTGCGGGTGAACTCAGCATTCTGCTGGGAGCAGCCGTGGGGGCGGTGCTTGGATTTCTCTGGTTCAACTGTTATCCAGCACAGGTTTTCATGGGAGATACCGGTTCCCTGCCTCTGGGAGCGCTACTCGGGTTTGCGGCGCTGGTCATTCGACAGGAGGCTTTGCTGGTGATTGCCGGCGGCGTTTTTGTTGTCGAGACACTGAGTGTGATGCTGCAGGTGTTCTGGTATAAGCGAACCGGAAACCGCATTCTGGCCTGTAGTCCTCTGCACAATCATTTCCTGTTCAAGGGCGAACATGAAATGAAGATTGTGGTTCGCTTCTGGATCTGTTCTGCTTTGCTGGCGATTATTGCGGTTGCCAGTCTGAAAATTGCAACCTGATCTGCCGTCGAATCAGTTCAGTTCAGGTAAGCGTGAAAAGCACTGGCTGTTCTGTCGATTCTAGCGGTCTGCGAAGTGGGGGCAGCGATTCCATGGCCTGTTATCACGGTTTTGTCAGCTGATTCATGTCGGGCGGCAATGTTTCTAAATCATGGTCTGGTTATGGGGTTACCTTTGGTGAGGTGCCCGAAAAATAGTCGATTTCAGAGATGTCACTCTGTGTCATTTTCGAGATCGGAATATGAAACCTACCTCACTCCTGCCGCAAACTCAGCCTGATCATGATCGCAGCCTGTTCATCTCGATGGCTTGCGCGCTGCTGGGGATCGGGGTGTTAATGGTACATAGTGCCAGTATTACGTCCTGGCCAACTGAGTTCGAGCAGGTTTACCTGTCCCGGCACCTGACCTTTCTAGCTCTGGCGGTTGTAGTTTCCTCAATTGCTTCCATGCTGCCAGCCCGATTCTGGTACGAGCGTGCGCCGCTGCTCTTCTGGGGAACCGTGGCATTGCTGGTTCTGGTACTCATTCCGGGAATCGGGACGCGGGTGAATGGTGCCCAGCGCTGGCTGAGATTAGGGCCTGTTTCATTGCAGCCCTCCGAGCTGGCAAAGATCGCTTTGCCATTGCTGACTGTGCGGTTGATGGTCCAGCGTCGGGCGTTTTTAAACCATTGGTGGAAAGGCACAATTCCGCTGCTGGTTCCCCTGCTCCTCGTGATTCCTTTAGTGCTGAAACAGCCTGACCTGGGAACCTCGCTGTTTCTTGTGGGGGGCGTGGCACTGGCTCTGTTCCTCGGTGGCTGGCCTCTTCGTAATTTTATGATAGGTCTGTTATGCGCGATTCCTGCGGTCGGAATGCTCGTGGCATTGCGGCCTTATCAGTTGAAACGTATCACCGGTTTTGTAGATACCTGGACCAACTGGCAATCGGCGCCTTACCAGCTGAAACAGTCACTCATGGCTTTGGGGGCTGGCGGAATCAGTGGTTCCGGTCTGGGCAAAGGAGCACAAAAGCTCAGCTTTCTTCCCGAAGCGAATACTGACTTTGTCTTTTCTGTTGCCGGTGAAGAGCTGGGTTTGATTGGTACTCTGGGGATTGCAGGTCTCTGGATCGGTCTGTTCCTGGCCGGGTTCAATATTCTGCGTTCCCAGAATCAGAAGTCTTTTGCCTACGTTGCGGGTTTTACACTTTTGCTACAGCTGGTGTTGCAGGCAATTATCAATGTGGCCGTCGTCACAGCTATGGTTCCACCCAAGGGGATTTCGCACCCTCTGATCAGTTATGGCGGGACAAACCTGATGGTCAGTCTGCTTTCGTTGGGGATTATTGTCAGCTTGACACGTGCAGGTACAGATGAAAGTCTGCAGATCGATCCAGCCCTGGATCAGTCAGACGATCCTGAACCTGCCATTGATCAGTCAGTATCCTCTCTTCCAATTGACGAAGCACTCGAGGATGAAGAGTGCGAGGATGAAGAGTGCGAGGATGAAGAGTGCGAGGATGAAGAGTGCGAGGATGAAGAGTGCGAGGATGAAGAGTACGAGGATGAAGAGTGCGAGGATGAAGAGTGCGAGGATGAAGAGTACGAGGATGAAGAGTACGAGGATGAAGAGTACGAGGATGAAGAGTGCGAGGATGAAGAGTATGAAGATGAAGAGCTGGAAAAAGAGTGACTGGGATTTTCCTATGACATATTCTATGCTGAGCTGTCTGATCTCAGTTTAAAATCCTTGTCCAATAAACTCCGCGATGATGACCGAATCCCGTCTTAAGAAACGATCTCTTATTTTTGCCGGCGGTGGCACTGGCGGTCATCTGCTTCCCGGAATTGCGGTGGCAGAACAACTCGCCTCAATGGACGACTTTTCGATAACATTTATTGGTTCCAATCGACCGGTCGAGCAGCAGATTATAGAACGTTCGGGATACCAGCATCTCGGACTGGATTCTTCTCCCAGTAATGAGTTGAAAAGCGCTCCCTGGAGATTCTTCTGGAATAACGGACGTGCCTGTCTGCAGGCGCGGCGGATTTTGCGGGCGGAACGACTGGCTGCGGTGATTGGACTGGGCGGGTTTGCCAGTGTGCCTGTGATTCTAGCTGCCAGCTGGCTTAAGATTCCGATTGTATTGCTGGAGCAAAATATCATTCCCGGTCGAGCCAACCGGTTTCTGTTCTCTCGCGCCAATGTTATCTGTACTTCGTTTGCCGAAACCCGTCTTCCCAAGCCTCACTCTGGAAGGCCTCTGATTGCCTTTACTGGCAATCCGGTGCGTGAGCAGATGACGCATCTTGAAACCACCCCAAAGAGCGAACCATCAGAGATATTGTTGCTGGTTCTAGGTGGCAGCCAGGGGGCTCGAGCGGTGAATCAGGCGGTACTCGCTTTGCTGGAACGCGGGCGAGATGCCCTGCCTCGCAGACTGCATGTCGTGCATCAGACGGGAGAAGTAGACTGGAAGCATGCGGTGCAGGAATATCAGAAACTTCAGGAACACGATTCCGAATTGCGCGTAACCGTTGAGCCATTTATTGATGATCTGGCGGAATGGTATTCGAAGGCCGATCTGGTGATTTCGCGGGCGGGAGCCACGACTCTGGCAGAGCTGGCCTGTACGGGATGTCCGACGGTATTAATTCCCTACCCAAATTCGATCGGCGATCATCAACTGATTAATGCTCAATTCTATGAGGCAGAAGGAGCTGCGGTGCTGGTAGAGCAGATGGCTGAAGCCGAACTGACCGCGCGCAACCTACAGACCGCAGTGGTCGAATTATTGCATGATTCTACGAAACGGAATTCATTGTCTGAGGCCATGCAGAAGCTGGCTCTGCCCGAGGCTTCCCGGAATGTAGCGGATGAAATCATGGCTCTTATAGCCCATTGAGGTGGTGTACAATATGCCATTTTCTGGGGTTCCAGCTACTGATTTCCGGGGACTGTGGTGGCTGAACTGGTAGAACCTGTCAGTTTTCCGTGCTTTTCCAGGTTTTACGGAATCCCCCCAGCCTGTTGATTCACGAATCAAAGGGGATTTGTTACCTTTCTAGCACTTGGGCAGCAGGAATGGAGCCGTTTTGTTCTGCCAGTCGAGATTACCCTACTCAAGTTCTTTAGCATCAGAAGTTTAGAAATTGGAGACGAGACGTGTCGCTCATAGTCCAGAAGTTTGGTGGAACGAGTGTCGCTGATACCAGTAAGATTCAGGCTGCTGCCCGTCGCGCGACCGCCATGCATCAGGCGGGGCACCAGGTCGTGATGGTTGTCAGCGCCCGCGGCAAAAAAACGGATGAACTGGTCGGCCTGGCTGCTGAAATCACTGATCGTCCGACTCCCCGCGAAATGGACATGTTGCTCTCTACCGGCGAGCAGGAATCAGTGGCATTGATGGCGATGGCGATTCATAAACTGGGCGTCGAGGCGATCAGTCTGACGGGTTCTCAGATCGGCGTAGTGACTGATTCCTCACACACGAAGGCGCGTATCATCTCAATCTCGACTGAGCGGATGAAAGCGGCTTTAAATGAAGGCAAGATTGTCATTGCTGCCGGCTTTCAGGGGCGGGACAAAGACTGGAATATTACCACCCTGGGACGTGGGGGAAGTGATACAACGGCGACTGCACTGGCAGCTGTTCTCGAGGCCGACATGTGCGAGATTTATACCGACGTCGAAGGGGTCTTCACCACCGATCCCCGAGTGGTTCCCGAGGCCCATCAGATGGCCAGCATCTCTTACGATGAAATGCTGGAACTGGCCAGCCTGGGAGCGGGTGTGATGCATTCGCGTTCTATTGAATTTGCCAAAAAATACAGAGTTCCCCTGAAGGTACGCCCCTCTTTTTCGGATGGTGAAGGCACCTTGATCGCGGCACAGGCGCTGGATGCGGCTCCGGTCGTGACCGGTGTGGCCTTTGTGAGGGATGAGGTTCGCGTGAGCCTGACCGATATTCCGGACGAGCCGGGTATCATGAGCAGTATTTTTGCCCGGATGGCAGAGCGTAAAATTACCCTGGATATGATCGTTCAGGATGTGGGAACGGGGGGCCTGGCACGGGTATCCTTTACCGTACCTCAGTCTGATCTTGCCGAGACGTTGACCGCAGCTGGCGAGGCAATTGAAGATATCGGTGCCGGCAAGATTCAGCATGGAACCAATCTGTCCAAGGTTTCCATCGTCGGCAGCGGCATGCGGAATAATTACGGTGTTGCCAGTCGGATGTTCTCAATCCTGGCAGACGCTGATATCAATGTGGGGATGATTACTACCAGTGAAATAAAGGTGACGGTACTCGTCGACCGGGATCAATGCGATGAAGCAGTCCGTGTGATCCACAACGGTTTTGAGTTGGACCGTTTGACCAGCTACGAATTTGCATCGAATCAGATTCAGGCTGGAGAGGGGCAGCCTGACGAGTCTCAGCAGAAAACAGCAGAACTGGAGCAGGAGATCGTCGATCAACTCTCCCATATGGAAGACATCGTGGTCAGCGAAGTTCTGTTGGATCAGAGTCAGTCTCGAGTCACTGTCAGAAATCTGCCGGACAATCCGGGCATATGCTCGCGTCTGTTTTCCGTCGTCGCAGAAGGCGGTGTTTCCGTGGACATGATTGTGCAAAACATGGGCGAGGAGGAGCAGGCGCATCTTTCGTTCACCGTGCCGCGCACCTCGCTGGAAAAAAGCCTGAAACTGGTCGAGCCGCTGCTCTCGGAGTGGGGAGACGCCGAGCTGAGCCATGAGGCAGAGATTGCCAAGTTGTCGGTAGTTGGGATTGGACTTCGCAGCCATACGGGAGTCGGGCAGTCAATGTTCAGCGCCCTGGCGGAAGCGGAGATCAACATTCAGATGATCAACACCAGTGAAACCCGGATCAGCGCCGTCGTCGCTCTGGAAGATGGCGAAAAAGCCTACCAGGGCCTGCTGAAAAAGTTTGGTCTGAGCTAATCGTCTGTCGAGAGTGCTGTCTGCAGTAATCGCGGGAGGTTCGCGGAGAACTGGCTACGGGGCAGGACCTGGTCACAGCCTGCATCCCTGGCCTGCTGAAGTGTTTCTGTGTCGACGTGCGGTCCGTATGCGATGCTGGTCAATTGCGGATATTGCTGCATCGTCCGGGACAGTAGTTCCCAGTCAATTTCTGGCTGATTTAAGTCAATGATCAGCAGTTGGGGGAGCTCGTTTGTCAGCTCTCCCAACGCCTGGGCCAGACTCAGGACGCAAGTAAAAGAGAAGCCATTGAGACGGGCGGCACCGGTGATCTGACTTTGAAACATCAGATCGGCGCAGAGAATCACGATTTGGGATCGGGGTTCTGTTTCGCTGGTCATACTAACTCAATCGTGGTTGTTCAGGCCTGAGCGAACATGATTAGACTGGGCAGGCCTGTCGCGGTTGGTATTTCAGATGGTGGAACGATGAAAATGGACATGCTGCCATTCTCCGTCCTGTTTCTGCCAGATGCGGGATTCTTCGCAGGCAGCACTGTGATCGTGGCCATGCTCGTCAATCGACTGTACCACGCGAATGTAGGTGACCAGGGCAACTTCTCCCATGATGGAAACCATGGGGGAACTGATAGTAGACTGCCGCGGGCGACCTGTCGGGTTCATGTCGAAGTAGAAGCGATGAAAGTCCATCCCGGTTACGAGATGCCCCCGGGCTTCCGGTTCGAAACAGGTCAGCTCTTCATCGCAGAGACTGGTGTAGGTGTTCCAGTCTTTGTGATCAATGGAGTCGAGGAGCTGTTTGCTTAACTTCAGGAGGTCTTGTACATCGTTGTCTGACATCTGCGGATCCTGCTCTGGTGACAAAGAAGATTTAACTCTGCCTCATCTTATCCGTTAATTCAATTTCTGGAAATTGAATCGTCTTTTTATTTTCTGAAGTTTCTAGATCTGGATTGTATTCGTCGATGGTCACGGTTTCGCTGGACTTTTTCCCGGATGATTTATCCTGGTTCTCCGGCAGATTCACTGCGACGGGGATCACATCGTCTGAAGCGGAGGCAAAAGGAAGCTCCGGCAGTAGTTCCCCCACGCTTTTGAGGTTGATTGTGGAGCCTACGTCCACAAAGGCCTGTGGGTCGTAGTCGATACGAAAGCTGACGTCAGCAATCGAAAGTACACAGCCCGGCAGCAGCTTGGTATCCCGTTTGGGAGTGACCCGGTTTCCATCGATAAAAGTGCCGTTGGAACTGCCCAGGTCATGTACCAGCGCTACAGACTCAGTCAGGACGATCCTGCAGTGATGACGACTTACCAGATCGGACTTAAGCTTTAAGTCGCAGTCGGCTGATCGGCCTACCAAAGTCGTTTTCGTGAGTGTCATCGACTTCAGTTTTTTAGACCCATTTTGAAGGCTCAGACGAATTTTCATAACGATTGACCACACATAAGAAAACCCGCCGGAGGGCTGCTCCGGCGGGAAATTGTTCATTTCAGGTTCATTATAGATTCTGCCCAGGGGCAAGTCTATGCGGCTGCTGAGTCATCTTTGGGGAAAAGATGTTCAGTGCCCCGGATGATTTCCGGAGTGACCACGTATTTCTTGCCGGCTTCCTGCTCGGGCAGTTCGTACATGATGTCGAACATAGCCTGTTCGATCACGCTACGTAAACCACGAGCTCCGGTGTTCTTTTTCTGGGCGATACAGGCAATTTCATGCAAGGCTGCATCTGTGAATTCCAGTTCGGCGTTTTCCATTTCGAAGAACTTCTGAAACTGGCGAACCAGAGAATTCTTTGGTTCCTGCAGGACGCGAACCAGATCGTTTTCTTCCAGCTGACTGAGCGTGGAGAGAACGGGGAGTCGTCCGAGCAGTTCGGGGATCAGGCCAAATTCAAGGACATCGTCGACCGAGGCCTGGGCCAGCAGGTCGTTCTTGGACTTTTCCTGGTCTTTCTTCTGATGGGATTGTCCAAAGCCGATAGTCTTGCGACCGAGTCGCTTACCGACAATGTCTTCGAGTCCCACAAAAGTACCACCGCAGATAAACAGGATGTTGCTGGTATCAAGCTGGATGTACTGTTGCTCGGGATGCTTGCGGCCGCCTTGAGGAGGCACGTTGGCAACGGTGCCTTCCAGCATCTTGAGCAGTGCCTGCTGAACCCCTTCTCCGGAAACGTCGCGTGTAATCGAAACGTTCTGGCTGGTCTTTCCGATCTTATCGATCTCGTCGATGAACAGAATCCCGCGCTGGGCAGCTTCTACATCGAAATCAGCAGCATGCAGCAGTTTGAGGAGCAGGTTTTCAACGTCTTCACCGACGTAACCGGCTTCTGTGAGGGTTGTGGCATCACCGATGGCGAAAGGCACCTGCAGGTAGCGAGCCAGACTCTTAGCGAGCAGGGTCTTACCGGAGCCAGTGGGGCCGATCAGCAGGATGTTAGATTTATCCAGTTCTACATCTGAACTGGCTTCCTCGGCGTGCATCAGTCGCTTGTAGTGATTGTGGACAGCAACCGCCATGACTTTCTTGGCACGTTCCTGGCCGATGACGTAGTCATTCAGGTGTGTGACAATTTCCCGGGGAGTTGGAACATTCTTGAACAGTTTTTTAGTCGTTCCACGACGACGATGCTCCTGTTCCAGAATCGACTGGCAGACTTCTATACATTCTCCACAGATATAGGCATTATCGGGCCCCTCTACCAGAGGGCCGACTTCGCGATAACTTTTTCTACAGAAAGAGCAGTTCGCATTTTTCTTACCAGAAGAATTACGTTTTCCAGAGGTGATATCTCGTCCGGTGGGCATAGCTTCCCTTCAACGGTGTCAACTAAATTATGGCGTTCAACGTCCAGTGAGTTTTGATTCTGCCTCCCTGCAAATCACTCGATAGGTATAACTTGTGAAATGAGTTCCTCATTTAGAATCAGAAATAATTATCAGAGGCAATCAATCGGGTGATACAGTCGTTTCCAAACAGGAACTCGATGAAGCACAGCTGACCTTCAACCGGGAAGTTGCTGGTCACTCACATCTGGAGAATCGGACAACTCGTCTTTCTTCTCTTGTTCCGGATTGTTATCGGATGAATCAACAAGCCGTTTTTTGATGGATCGGAATTCGTCGTCGGTAAGGTCACCTTCTCGTTGCATTTCTGCGAACTGGAGCAGTAATTCACGCGCATCGACATGACGATCTTCATTTTCCCTAAAACGTCCTACGATCCATACGATTAACCAAATCAAAAAAATGATTAGTAAAACTGCCAGGCACCACTCAACGGCGTGTCCGTCAAAGAGTTCCTTAAACAGCTTCTGCTTAGCCGCCTGATTTCCCTGTAATAAATAATTCTGAGTCACTTTAAAATCAGCAGAAGGAAATCTCGTTCTGCCTTTCCTAGTTTAAACCTGCGACAGTCACCTCGACCGCGTCCCTTTGAACGTGAAGTCCATCTGAACGCTGCTGAGCTTTTCTTCATTATTGGAAAGAACCATAATTCAGGCAAGCCCTGTTGAGTCTGAGTGCCCTGGCTGTGGTTTAAATGAAGTTGCATATCATGCGCCAAAGTCGAGCAAAATACGGTGGGAAATCAAAACAGGTGTTCTGTGGTGAATCGCATAATTGTGGCGTTTTGGAATAAAACACCTTAAATACAGGGGTGATCGGGTTTTTCCAGAAGCCTGAAAGGGAACCGGGCCACAGCAGGGATTGGGTACAACCGAACAGAGAGAGCACTCACAGTTCCAGTGAATCTGGTAAGACTTACATTGTCGATATTACCTTAAGTTGAACGAGAATCATTATTTGGGAAGTGACGAATCGCCAGAGATCTCCGGCTCACGGGGGTGCCTTGCATTGCATACCGGACTCATCACTTTTATGATCTCTTCTGCCAGTAACTACGTATAATAGAAGTCTGCCTGATGGGCAGCGAATTTTGATTTATGACTGATAACGACCGGTTTTGAATTTCAGGGATTACGAATGGACTTTGAAAAGCGTCTTAAGCACGCGATCAACAAGGGGCGTGCGGCCAAAGATGAAGAAACCCGGCAGGAAGTCGGTAAGAAGATGTCCGAGGAGGAGTTTCGTAATCTTCATCTGAAGTACCGACTCGAACTGACTGACCACATTGATAACTGTCTGAAGAAACTGGCCGATCATTTCCCGGGTTTTCAGTTTAATACAGTCATGGGCGAAGAGGGCTGGGGATCCCGCATTACCCGCGATGATGTCAATCTGTCACGTGGCAAGGCACAGACCCTGTACAGTCGTCTGGAAATGATTGTCAGGCCATTTACAGAGACACATATTATTGAACTGGTTGCTAAAGCAACCATTCGCAATAAAGAGACCTTTAACCGCTCGCATTATCAGTTTATTGCAGAGGCTGACATTCAGTCTTTTCAGGACCTCATGGACTTGTGGATCCTGGAATTTGCCGAACAGTTCTCTTTTCAGTCATAATAAACGAATTCTATTCCTATCAGCTTGATCAAGATATCAGAGAAACAGGGGTAACAGCAGATGAGTCGTCACGCGGATTTCTCACAGGTTATGGATCGTGGTGCAGTGGCGATTATTCGCGCTCCCTCCAGTGAATTACTGGTCGATGTTTCCAAAGCCATCTATGCCGGGGGCCTGGATGTGATTGAAGTCACATTTACCGTCCCCAATGTTCTGGATATTCTGGCTCAAGTGAAACGTGAGATCGGCGACAAGATCCTCTTGGGCGCCGGGACCGTTCTCGACCCGGAATCAGCGCGGGCCGCGATTCTGGCCGGGGCGGAGTTTATTGTGACTCCGACTGTGAATCCAGAAGTGATCGAGCTCTGTAACCGTTATGATAAACTGATCATGACGGGCGCGTTTACTCCCACGGAGGTGCTGACTGCCTGGGAATCCGGAGCGGACATTATTAAGGTCTTCCCGGCTTTTGTCGGTGGTCCCGAATATCTCAAAGCCCTGCACGGTCCCCTGCCCCAGATCCCGCTCATGCCTACCGGCGGAGTCGATCTGGAAACGCTGCCAGCCTATATGAAAGCGGGTGCCTGTGCCGTTGGACTTGGCAGTTCGCTGGTGACGAAGCAGATGGTCGCTGATGGCGATCTGGAAGGGATCCAGAAGTTGACCGCTGAATACATGGCCAAAATTGCCGAGCTTCGCAAAGCCTGATTCAACAAGGCTTTATAAATTACTGGCCAGTCTGGTCATATAGGTCTGACGGGTTGAAGCAGTACTGATACGACTGTTTCAACCCGAAAGATCGTCTCAAGTCCTAAGATCCGAATGGACGATATTTTCCGATAGTCGGCATTCGGTCTACTAGTGGTCCGTCAATCCTGAATTGACGGTTCAAGCGACGCCAGGCGAGCGTACGGCCCATTTCAGGCTGCTTGTCATGCCAGGGTCTGATCCATCACTAGTATCCCCGTACGTCATGGCTGTTGGATCAGTTACCATAATCGCAGGAGGGGCTCCAGGGCAGGATGGCCTGATTCTATCGTCATCCAGCCATGGAGGTGCATTGGCATGAGACTATTTTCACTACTGGTAATCAGTTGCTGTATCTGGAGTGGCGCTGCAACTTCTGTTTCTGCAGCGACGGCATCGCCTGTCTTTACCAGTAAAACGCAGTTCCGGATTCCTTATCACTACGATCAGGCGGAAATTGATCGTCTGGGTGCCCGGGAGATCCGCCTCTATGTCTCGACCGATCGCGGAGTCAGCTGGAATCATCAGCAATCGGTATCTCCTTCGACGCGGAAATTTCCTTTCACGGCGACCCAGGATGGCGAATACTGGTTCTCGGTCCGGACGCTTGATGCCAATAATCAACTGCACCCTTCGGGGAGTGTTTTCGAACCTGGTCTGCGTGTGGTCATCGATACCACCCCTCCCCAGCTCGATCTGGATCTGAAACAGGTTTCTCCGGGAAAAGTTCAGCTGATCTGGAATGCTGAGGACAAATATCTAGACCCCACTAAACTGGTTCTGGAATATGCCCAGAATGGGAGCCAGGACTGGCAACGTGTGATTGTTGCCCCTAACAGCCGAGGTCAGACAACCTGGTCAATTTCCCAGGGGGGCGTTGTTTCGGTACGCGGCATGATCAAAGACCGGGCGAACAACGTGGGGAGCAGCCAGAAACAGATTCGCGTTGTCGCTGCAGCCAGTCGCACATTACCCAAGCCGAAGCAGGATCTGCCAGATTTCAATCAGCCGATCGCGCAGGGGACTCTTCCCGATCAGAGTTTAACACAGAACGATCCGGGTTCACCGGCTCCTTATTCCAGTCTGAAGCAACCCGGTCAGCCGGAACAGCCTGGGGCGCTTGAACAATCTACTCCGCTGGCGAATCGTCAGATGCCCGGGGTCTTTCCCCGAGAGGGGCAATTTGATCCCGCTCCACCAGCGGGGGCTCCTATCCAGGATTCGGTCAAAGGACAGTACGTTGCCGATGATCCCGAAAAACGGCCTGCATATGCGAAAAACCGGTATCCGATGCCTGCGCAAAACTGGTCAGCTGATCGGAAACAGGTATTGAATGGGACTCAGTTCCAGATCGGTTTCCAGGTCGACGAGGTTGGACCTTCGGGAGTGGGAGCTGTCGAGCTTTATATTACAGAAGACAATGGCCAGAAATGGTATAAATACGGTGAAGATCCCGATAAACAGAGTCCCTTCCAGGTCGAAGTTCCTAACGATGGAATTTACGGATTTACCCTGCGGGTTCGCAGTGGTGCGGGGTTGGCCGATGCCCTGCCCAAATCAGGCGAAAAGCCGGATGTGGTCGTTGTGGTAGATCGTCAGGCTCCGGTGCTTCAACTGGATCCAGTGGTTCAGGGAGTGGGAGGGGAAGCGAATAAAGTCACGATTTCGTGGAATATCAGCGAGCCTAACCCTGCAGAAAAGCCAATTGCCATCAACTACTCGACCCAGCCAGGCGGTCCCTGGGAGCCGATTGTAGAGTGGCAGGAAGACCAGGGGCGGTTTACCTGGTCGGTTCGCCCCGGGAATCCTTCCAAATTTTATCTGCAGGTTGTTGCGAGAGATGCCGCCGGCAACATCTCTCAACAAGTGACACCTCAGCCGATCGTAGTCGACCTGACGAAGCCGTCAGGCCGGATCGTGGATGTGGAAGTTCTGAGCAGAAAGCCTTCTTACTAAGCCTGCTCTGATTTTTCTTCTTTGGGTTCGGAACTGGGCACTTCGAATTTTGGAGCAGTGAATTCTTCCGAACGTTCTTCCGGTTTGGGGCGTGGTGTTTCAGGCTGAGAATGTGAGTAAGAAGCCTGATTGACTTCGTCCTCGATACCACTCACTCCCTTTTTGAATTCGACAATCCCCTTACCCAGGCTGCGTGCGACTTCTGGCAATCGTTTGCCAAACAGCAGCAGGGCAATAATGCCGACAATAATCATTTCATAACCGCCAGGCATACCCAGAAAGGCGGGGACGGCATTGATGTGTGTGATGGTCTGGAACATGTTTTAACCTCTCAATTATCATGAAGGTGATGAAGGTGTTCCGCAAATTGGAAAGCACTGTGCACCTTGTGGCGATTGGAAACTGAATTCAACCTCTGATTCGCGCCGTCTCGGTTCGTCAGCCTGATTAGCTGTCTTTGGAGGAATCCTGCGAAGAGATCTTTGAGGAATCGTCATCGGATTCCTCTCCTTCCTTCGCTCCTTTTTTGAATTCGACAATGCTTCTACCGAGGGAATTCATCACGCCGGGCAGACGTTTGCCAAACAGCAGGAGAACAATTCCCAGAATAATGACGACTTCAATCCAGCCAGGAAAGCCAAACATACTAACGGTTCCGTTAACTTCTATGAATCGGTCGAGGGAGACGATTCCGTGAATCTCTGTAATCCGGTTCTTTCAGTGAAATGGTAACAGATGGAAGCTTCACCGAAAATGAACACCAGCATAGTCGGGATGTTCCAATCGGGTATGCTCTGCCGGCGGCAGGGAGAGATCAGGAGGAAATCTAATTCCCGCATGATGGCCCTGCGAAACGATATCTCGAAGGAAATCCCAGTGATGGATATCCACTCGGTTTGCCCGCAGGAGAGTCGCAGGAGGATTGAGCGGTAAGTAATTAAATCATAACCGCCCAAACGCGGCTGTCAACAGAATTTAAGGGCTCATTTCTGCTGAATTTCTATTCCGTATTTAAAAATAAGAATCCTGCGGGTCGTAACCGACTCCGGAGATCCTCCGTGTAGCGGAAACTATCCCCTGTTCTTAACCTGTTGTCGCATCAAGGGATGTCCGTTGGAGCAAAAGCTGCATTTCGATCCACTGACTTTGCCTGGCAAAGGTATCGAGGGAGGCATTCCCTGAGGCTGCTGACTCTGCACAGCAGTCGACGAACTCGTTCAGCGACCATTTGCCACTGGACACCAGTGGGGTCTGCCAGTCTAAAACCTGGTTGTCCTCAAACTGTGCAAATAAAGGGGCGATGACGTCCGGGAGCTCATTGAGCAGCGGGTGATGGCCGACTGCCCTGCTCCAGTATTTGGCGTTTGAATAGTCGGGCTCACGGCGGTGCATGATGTGATGCCAGTAGTCACCAGCGCGATGTCTGCCGTCATGTTGCACCGACTGCGAATATTGATGGCTTTCCTCGAGGTAATCATGGATGCAAAGCAGGCCAGCTTTCACGGCTTTCGCATCCGGGCGGGAGCTGATATTGGGCAGATCCTTCTCTGGCTGATATGCCTGCAGGAGTGAATAAAGCCACTCGCATTCCGAGCCGGGCTCGTGAGGAGCCAACTCCGGTAAATGTCGGGGGAATCCATGATAGTCGTCGACGTCGATCACGGCATCAAGTATCTGGCAGTCTGCTTCCGCCTGAATCAGTTGAATGAATGCCTGCCAGAGCAGATGGCTGTTGGTGGTCTGATTCAGCAGGTTCTGTAAGTCTGCTTTTCTGAACAGGACCAATGCATGTTCCAGGGGATTCAAGGCCAGGGATGAAGCAGTGGGAGTCAGTGTGACCCACGCCTGACTAAAGAGCTTCGCTCCGTTGAAAGGGCACACGATCAGACTGTTTTGAGGAGTTTCCAGTTGCCCCGATACGATTGGATCAGGCAAGCCGGAGTCTGAAATAGAAAAATCCAGAAATCCCACAAAATCAGCTGCTGTCTGCTCACAGAGTCCGGTGATGTCTGCGGCTGACAGATCACAGGTCTGATTCTGAGGAAAGGCTCCAACTTTCAGTGCGGATCCTTCCGGAGGCACTGGATTTGTTGTTGAGTATTGCTGAGGTAGAAAAAGCTGGATCGTGGCTGTCATGGGGATTCACTTTTACGGGGTAATTCAGATCGTTAGACAGCCTTACCCTAACGGATTTTCTCCTGCACTGAAAGTCAATACAAGACTTTAGAAGCTGGTTCATTCCGGAGTGAAACAACAGAGTTGACCGTTCTCCAGCGTGACGAAAATGCGGCCATGGGAATCGATGGCAGTCCCCCCTTTCACTGCCAGTGCTGGCAGAGGATGAGACCAGAGGTCGGTTCCTTCTCCGATGTCGATGGCGGTGAGGAACGGCTTCTCTGGTTGTTGGTCGGGGTGTCCGGCTGTCAGCAGTGTCTGGGGAGACACAATGAAACTGGTGAAACGCCGCTGCTGCTGATCTTCCCAGAGGTTTTTACGCTTGATTGCCTGTCCGGTTCTGCGTGCCCGCATACTCAGCCAGCGGGCGACCTCTTTTTTCTCTTTTGGGGCTCCGGGAGGCAATGCTTCCTTGAGCGTCAGATTCGTAAATACGCTGCCTTCGTAACTGGCATCATGCACGAGTTCCCTGCGGTCGGCGAGGGTATGTTCAATCGACAGGTATTTTCCATATTCAGGATAGTAGGGATAAAAGGCGGTACGGTATTGAGAGGTGACCTCGGAACGCGGCGTGTTGAGGCACTTAAGAGTTTTGAGGTCATAACGGGCAAGCTCATACACGCCTCCGGCCAGAAAACGGAGTTCGTCGTCAGCTACATACAGACTTCCCTGCAGGCTGATTCCACTGTTGACCGTGGGGGACAGAACTCCCGAGGTATTATTTTCCTGCTTGAGTTCTCCTGAGACAGGATCCAGGGCAACCAGGTGTGTGCCATCAAAGTGGGCGATACCCGCTGCTGCGTACAAGGTGTTATCGTGGACGACGACTCCACCGGAAACGGGCCACGTCGAGATCAGCTTACCGTATACCGGGATCCAGCGGACTGTGGGAGCCACGCGAAATGACCAGAGCGGTTCGCCTGTTCTGGCCGCATACGCATAGACGCGTCCGTCAGCTGAGCCCACAAACAGGCGGTCCTGTGCGATTGTGGGAGGATAGTAGATCGCTCCGCCGGTATAGCGTTTCCAGACCGGTTTCCCTTCCAGGTCGAAAGCAGAGATTGCCCCATTGCGGTCTCCGACAAAAATCATGTCTCCTGCCACAACCGGGGCTGTAGGGAGAGCATTACTGACAACTTTCGTGGTCCAGGCCTGTTTTGTTTTCACAGGGATTGCGACGTCGGTACTGGAAGATTGCCGGGCATCACCACGAAAAGCGGTCCAGTCCTGTTCACTCGCTGAAAGTGGTTCGACTGTTTCCAACTGATCTTTGTATCGGGTTAGGCGCGGGGGCGTTTGTGCGGCGGGAGTGGACGAATTCTGTTCCGGGCCCAGGCTGATGTGACCATACAGCGAAAGTTCGCAACCGCACATCCAGGGGCCCCAGTAGAGCAGTCCGTTCGAGACGATCACGCCATCCTGACAGGGAGGCCGCATCGGAGCGATATGTTGCGCTGAATCAGTGGCCGTTTCCAGTCGGACAGTGCCGCCTCTGGTGCGGAAAAAGATGCTGTCGACGCTACCGGTCGCCCGGGTACAGGCCCGGCGGGTGGGGAGTGCCGCGAGGACGTCACCCGTTGCGTAGTCCAGCTTCATGCCTGTCTCTTTGGGGCCGGCTGCATAGATACCATCCTTTCTGAGCACCAGTTGCAGATTTCCATGCTCTTTTTCCCACATCAGGTAGCCATCGGCCGCAGAGGCGGAAACAAGGTGTAGCCGTTGTGGACCAGCAAAAAACAGGTAGTCATCGCTGCATTTCAGATAGGTGGTGGTAGCGTATCCTGTTACATAGTGTTGAGCGCGCTGGTTGGATCCGATAGAAGCCAGAAGCTTGGGATTGTTGTTTTTCCAGAGTTGTTTGCCCTTTTTTGTTTCCAGACAAGCCAGGAATTTTTCAGGACAGTAGTAGAAAATGCGCCCGTTTTTCATGCAGACACCCCGGCTGTCGATATAGTCCTGGTCTTTGAAGTGCCAGAGGATCTGTTTGTTTTTGATATCGATTGCCACGAACGTTCTGCCGAAGCCGAATGCATTTTTCGGATCGGAATAATCATGGCCCTTCCACATGTCCCAGGGCCAGTGCCCCAGTCCACGCCGTGCAGATTTCTGGGTATCGACTTTGACCTCTTTATTTCCGACCAGTGCATACAGCACGCCATCCTGCATGCCCATCCATTTCCAGACCGGTCCATCAGAAAACTTCTGATCGATCACGATTTCGTCCCGGATCTTGCCGGTTTCACTGTCGATGATTTTGCAGGACTTATCATCGGCCATGTAAAGGGCATCGGGAGTGCCAATCATCGTGTTACGGTGAATCATGAATCCCTCAGGCAGAGGACGTTTCCAGAGGATCGTGCCGTTAAAGGCATTGATGCACATTAAAGTATTCAGAATGGCATTCTGATTCTGTTTGTGTGCTATATGCCCGAAGGCTTTGAAGACTTTCCCCCCCGCTGCCACCGAAACTTCGGGCATGGGGGAAAATTTAGGATCGGCCAGAAACTGAGTGCGGTAAGGAGCCCGCGCATTCTGATCTTCTGACTGAGGATTGTTGTCGGGACGATGATAGGGATGCGTCCAGTCATCGTTGCCAGTTGGAATCGGTTTGGTGAGTTCTCCCTCAGAATGAAAAGCGGTTCCTTGAGGACGCAGGACCCGGAGAATTTCTGCACGAGTCTGATCATTCTTAAGGGGGCCTGGTACCAGGACGACATCGGCTAAATTACTGGCGAGAGCAATTGAATTATTGGTTCCCGCATCAGCAAACAGACGACTTCCCAGAAAACCCCGTTGATCTGCCAGCTTGCGAAGTTCAGCCAGTTGTGCTGCATCAGATGACTGGAAATAGATCTGAAATTGAGTTTGCTCAATGAGTCGATTGATCTGAGATACCTGTTGATCCGGGAGCGGTCCCAATACAACGCAGATACCCTGTTTCATATGCAATCTGGGGAGGCAGGCTTCCAGGAAGGATGAACTCCCCTGCCCGCTCACAGCGGGTTCTTTCGAAAAGGTGGGAGACGGTACTCCGATCAACGTCAGAAAGAGGAACAGGAAACTTGAAGTCCAGTATTTCTTCATCTGAAATCTCCATTGATCAGGCATGGATTTCCGGGGAAACAAATTGTCGTCTCAGCCAGCTTCGGGGAGGCTGTCTGATGGCTTTATCATGTCTGTAAGAAATCAGATATTCAAAGAGAATCCTGAATAATCTGATGTTTTTGTCTTGGTTCTTACTTTCGATTTAGGGACTGAATTGGTTGCAAAACAGTGCTATCAGTTCAAATCTGGCTGATCTAATTACTGTTTATGTGGACATATGATTATTCTTCCGGGTAAAATCGGCGCGATCTTGAGAAAATTGGAATTATCGGCTGGTTAAAATGTAAATTCTGTGAACAATAAAGCCAAATCTGCTCCCCAGTCAGGTCTGGGTCAATCGTGATCTGTCTGAGCCGGAGTGTATCGGTTTAAGCTGAACAAGGGGACCTGTTCGAAACTTAAGCCCTGACGACTGGTGATTTTATTTCAGGTCACTGGCGGTATTCTTGTATGAATCACATCTTACCTGATTATTATGTGAGTGAAGCAACATGGTTTTATCTTTCCCTGTTGCTGACGCTGGCGGTCTTTTTCCGATTTGACCGGATCTTTTCGCTGCGCAATCTGGACCTGATTTTGCTCCTCTTAATTTCGCCGGGGCTTTTATTCCTGGGTGACTACCCCGTGGTTGGTAATTTCTGGCTGTTTGTCGGGACGGGGCTGTTCGTAATCCGGATGAGTATCGACTGTCTCTTTCAGCGGCGTCCTCGCGGCGAACAGAATTTAAACAGCTTCGGAATGGCGTTTCTCTGTGTCTCGATCTTTGCGTTTTTTGTCGTGCGCGTGTTCACAGAAAACCCAGCACCAGATACGATCCAAACCGTTAAACAGGCTGACAGTCTGTTGAGTATGCAGGATGCTGGTAATACTTTAAAAGCTCAGCCTGCTGAAGCTGGTCCTACGGCAAGACTGCTGGCTGCTCCTGTGGTTCCCTTCTCCAACGCGGTCGTTACCGGGACTCTGGATCACGCGACCTTAGCTGCCCGAATCATGGCGATTCTGGCGCACGCGTTTGTGGTTGTGGGGCTGATAATCATGGGGAAGGTCCATTTTGCAGACACGCAGGTGGGGCTTGCGATGGCCCTGCTCTACCTTCTTCTACCCTGTACCGCGTATGACGTCAGTAAAGCCAACCATGTGTTGCCAGCGGCACTGCTGGTCTGGGCATTCGTAACATATCAGAAGCCGATTTTGTCCGGGATTTTCATGGGGCTGGCATGTGGGGCGATGTTCTTCCCGGTCTTCCTGCTGCCTCTCTGGGCCAGTTTCTACTGGAAAAACGGCCTCAAGCGATTTGTACTTTCCGGAACTCTGGTGGCTGTGGTCCTGCTGGGCAGCCTGATTCTGACATCAGTTGATCGGTTCTCTTTCACACAGCAGACCATCGGTTCGATCAACTGGTCCGTGCTGAAGTTCGAAGGAGGCCAGCATATGCCGGGCTTCTGGAGCACGTACGATTCGGCGTATCGCATCCCGGTATTTGTGATTTTTGTGCTTTTGATCACCTGTCTGACTATCTGGCCCCGTCGTAAAAACTTGGGACATTTGATGTCACACACGACGGCGATCATCATTGCCACCCTGCTCTGGTATCCGCAGCAAGGAAGTGTCTATCTGCTCTGGTATCTGCCAATGCTGCTGATGGTCGTCTTCCGACCACGTCTGCTGCATACGACCCAGAATTATGAAGTGGATCGCAATCAACAATCCGGCGAAAAGCCGAGCTCACGCTTCCAGGACTCAGTCAGCATTGCGAAGCACACTTCGCAGTAACCCGCTCTCAGTGCTGACCGGAATATTCGGGATCCAAGTCCCGGGAAACAGGTGGAGTCTCAGTCTGCGGCTGAATCTGACGTGCCAATAATGGGGCTTCAATTTCCGGGTTGGTAAAATTCGTCTTGGTACCAACGATATACATGGGCCGCGCCCGGACCTGATCATAGATGCGAGTCACATATTCGCCCAAAATACCAATTCCCAAAGCATTCAGGGCACCAAAGAAAGAGGCGGTAATCGTGGTCGATGCCCAGCCTGGAATTGCCAGCCCGGTGAACAGTTTGTGGTACAGCACAAATGAGATCAGGGCAAGACAGACCAGAGTGGAAAGAGCAGCAATCAGATAGAAGATGGTCAGAGGCAGGAATGAGAATGAGAAAATTGCTGTTTTGGCCAGACGACAGAGTTGTACGAAAGAAACACGGGGGTTGTCATCGTACCGTGCCATTCGCTCAACCTGGATCCCGGTCTGTCGGTATCCAACCCAGGAACGCAGACCAGGGAAATACCGGTCACGGTCATTGAGTTGTGCGATTTGAATCGCAACTTTGCGATCAATCAAACCAAAATTTCCAGCATCGCGGGGAATGGGCGTATGGGAGATTTTATTTAGTAGTTTATGAAACGTCTGGAATGCCCAGCGTTTGAGACGGTTTTCTTTGCGTTTGGTTCGAACGGCGTAAACGACGTCATAACCAGACTGCCAGGTTTCCACGAAGTCCACAATCGCGGTCGGGCTGTCCTGCATATCGGAGTCCATGATCACGATGGCGTCGCCGGTCGCGTGCAGCAGCCCCGCCTGCACGGCGGCCTGGTGGCCAAAATTTTTAGCGAAGTGCAGTACCCTTACCCGGGGATTGAGCTCAGCTAACTCATCGAGTATGAGCCCGCTTTTATCAGAGGAACCGTCATTGACGAAGATGATTTCATACTGGCTGCCTACGGTTTGTAGAGCCTCCTCAACAGCCTGCTGCAGTTCCGCAAGGACACTTTCCTCATTGAACACGGGAAGTACGACTGAAATCAGTACATCAGTGACCGGCTTGCGGGCAGAATCTTTCTTCGTCTGGCTATCACTGGTTGCGCTCATTTGATTAGAACTCCTACCAGGGACAACCCAAAGGGAACACCTGTCGAATGAATCAGGGTGCGCTCAAGCTTCGCACACGACATGAGACAGGAATTTGTGAAGCGGGAGACACGATTGAAACGGGGGGGCGAGTCATCTCTTTTATTCAACAAGCGGTCCCTGCCACGAGCCAAAATCGCGGGAGCCAGTGTAAAGGAGTTCCAATGAGTCACCCATTTCACGTTTAAACCTGCCTGCCGGGCATTATCCCGAAATCGGGCTTTTGTATATCGACAAAAGTGCCCCAGCTTGCGATCCCAGTCGGAGTAGAGCCAGGGGTAAGCAGGAACGGTAATGATGATGCCTCCGCCCGGTTCCAGCGTCTCGGCTGCATTGGTGAGGAGTTGCACCGGATCTTCCACATGCTCCATGACATCCAGTAAGAGGACCGCTTTTGCAGATCGTGGATCTACGGGCCAGGGCTGGCTCAGTTCATGGACGTGCAGTTGATTCAGTCCTCGGGAACGGCCATATTCCACGGCTGCTTCCATGAGGTCAAATCCAATGACATCATATCCCATGCGATTGAATTCAAGCAGATTTCGTGCTGAACCGATCCCCCCCTCTATCAGGAGCCCGGGGGCGGGGAACTCTCTGGTCAGGATCTCGGTAACCAGTTTCCGCTTGGAAACATGCCACCAGTAATTGTCCTCAAGTTCAATTAATTCAGTCAGATGTGCCGGGTCCACGTGATCAGATCTCAATACGAAATAACGTTGATGTCATGAGTTCAGATAACTCTGAGCCAAGTCAGGGTAATCAGTAGATCTAGACAGTTTCCATATGAAATGTCTGTTTTTTGTATTGGATACAAAATATATATTTTAACTATAGTGCTTATGCTGTCTATAGTGTTGTCTGTTGATGTGTAATTGCACAAAAGTACTGTAATTATGTGGAGTTGTTGGGTGATTGACCTGCCAGACAGACAGTTTTCCCTGGGGGCCTGGTTTGCCAGTATAATATTGTTATTTCTGGTCATTCTGTGTGTCCCCCTGTTTATCAGAATGCCGCTGGCAACTGATGTCGTGCTTTACGATGTGCAGGCTGAGACGGTGCTGGATGGGGGGACGCTGTATCAGGACATGTTCGAGACCAATCTGCCGGGCATTGTCTGGTTGCACATGCTGATTCGACCGATCATCGGCATGAGTTCTGATGCCCTGCGATGTGTTGATCTGCTGTTTTTTACCGGATCGGTGACCTTGTTGGCCTTCTGGAGTCGAAGAAGCCAGCTCTCCATTACGGGCATGCTCTGGATCGCCATTGCACTCTATGCCTTTTATTTCTCTCTCTCGGAGTGGTGTCACTTCCAGCGAGATACCATCATTCTGCTTCCATCAATGGGAGCACTCTGGATGAGGCGAAAACAGCTCGATCGCCTGCTCGCAGACAAACAAATCAGAGTCGCATCGATCTGGGGCTGGGCATTTCTGGAAGGCTTGCTCTGGGCAACAGCATTCTGGATCAAACCTTTTGTCGCGGTTCCCGCGTTATGCGTCTGGCTGGGATCTGTCTGGCTGCTGGGACAGTGGCGGCGTTCTCTACTTGACCTGACAGGATTATTGTCAGGGGGACTGTTTCTGGGAGCAGCCGGCATTGCCTGGTTATGGCAGACAGGTGCCTGGCCCTGGTTTATGGAAACGTTTCTGGAGTGGAATCCGGAATACGTAGCCGCACGGAAATCTGGCTGGACATTGATGCGGTTTGCCCAGTTTCTGTATCGATTTTATCCCTGGTTTCTGCTGAACCTGATAGCGATTCCCCTGGCGCTGATCATGTTGAAAGACGGCTGGAAAGCACGTCGCAAGGCTGAATCGGAGGATGTTTCCAGTCCTGCTTCAAGAGATGAAAGTCTACTGGCCCTGATGTACCTGGGTTGGTTATTTCAGTCGATGGCATTCCAGCATCTGTTTGATTATGTCCATCCCCCTGCTCATCTGCTGGCGATCACGGTGATCGGCGGCTATCTGGGCAGTCGTTACAGTCAACATGCTTTAGGTTGGGGCTGGAAATCAGGAATGGCCCTGTTTCTGCTGCTGGTGGTGCTCACTTTTCCTGCGTTTAAGCCTGATCGCGCCCGCTTGTGGAAGACCTGTCTGCTGCAATCCAGCGATGCAGAATTAAAGGCTAAGCTGGCATTACTGGTCCAGGTCGACTGGGAAGATCTCGCTGCCGTACGTGAATTTCTGGCGGAGCAGCAGCTCAAAGACCGCGAGCTGCATTGTTACAACAGCACTTTAATTTATCTCTATCCGGAATTAGGGCTGCAGCCAGCGACCCGCTTTGGCTTTTTCGATTCGGTACTGGTCTTCTGCCGCAAGCACCGCGGTGATCTTCACCAGGCGATTCAAGACAGCCCGCAGAAATTCATCGTGACCGATCTGATCGAGAGCGGGTTTAACAGGGAAACAGCACTCGCGGCTGCGGAAAGTCCGGGAAAGAATGTGCCGCCTCAGTACCCCGTCAGTCTCAAGGGAGCCTATCCCTGGTCTCAGCCCGTCGTGTTTCGATCGGGACGCTATCTGGTACATCGGGTAGAACGTCCCCTGGGGAAATTCATCGGCGGTGGTTTTGTACCGACAGAATCGGACGTACAAAAATTCCTGCAGCGACAAAAAGAGAGTACATCAGAGAACAGCGATCGAAAGAATGATTGACCGATCCTTGTTTATCGCAAGTCTTAATCGGCTTGCGGTTTAGAGTCTGAACGGAATGCTTTCACCAGCAGAATGCATAATATTGCCAGGGCGGTTAAAGAAATGACACGACCAATCTGAAAGCCGGGCGGAACAAAGCTCAGTTGAACCTGATGCTGGCCAGGAGGCAGAGGAATCGCTCTCAAAGAGAAATCCGCGGGCAGGACTGGTAGTTCCTGCTGACCGACTCTGGCAGTCCAGCCGGGGTAATAAATGTCGGACAGAACCAGGTAGCCCGGCGCGTCAAGATCCGCTTGAAGACTCAGTAAATTGGGGCTGTTTTCCAGGATGGAAGCCGGTTGAAATGCCTGTCTGTCTCCCTTGGGGAGGACATCCTGTCTCAGTAAAACCTCATCACGTGGTTTGACTTTCGAAATGGCTGCTACGATTTTCTTACTGGACTCCTCGTCCTGAAGAGCACGGGTTTGTCCGACCAGGTAAGCGCGGGGAAGCGGGTTTTGGTTTTCGATAATCTGGAAGGGAATCTGGCGTGGCTTTGATCCCCTGAGAGTGTATTCCGCAGGCACCTGACCCTGTAGAACCGTCTTCCAACCTTCCAGCTTAACGGGCTCGCTGGTTCTCAATACGGCATATTTGATACTCATCAGGTCAAGTAGCTGTGGTTCCGCTTTTTCAAGTTGCGGCGAGTCGAATCCTGCCATCACTGTTGCTGCATTGGGTTGATTGAATGTGGCGGCTGCCAGAAGCCCGAGTCGTACCAGGGGCACTGGTTCGTAACCTTGAACTTTTAAGAGTTGATTTTTCCAGGCTTCACGATCACTCAACAGGTGCTGGTCAGCCAGGACACGGTGTTGCCCCAGGTTGTTCTTCAGGAATTGGACGATTTCTGTCTCTCTCCGGATGGATGATTGAGGGATCGTGCACAGGATGTGGTTTGAATAGACCGAGAGTTCTCCGGTACAGATCAGGCAGAGGATCACGAGTCCTCCCAAAGCGGCTTTTCGTGAGAGGCTGGTGAGAAAAATAGCAATCGAGATGCCTAGCAGGGCTGTCAGCAGGTAGCCTGCCTGGATGTTGAACATCTTGTCTGGAGCCAGACTGACTTTAAGACTCCCTGCAGACTTAAATATCAGATAGATCAGGATTGGTAGAACTGCAACAACAGCGATTCCAGCAAGCAGCCGTATGGTTCGACCTTTTGAGTTCTGATACAACAGCGAAATCCATTGAGATCCAAAACCGGCCAGCATTGCGACGACCAGGGTGCAGATCCATAGCTGACGACCAGGAATTCGAAACATCGATGCCCCGGGAATCAGTTGATAAAACAACTTATAAAATGGAAGTTCGGGGCCGAACGCCAGCAGAAAGGCGATCAGTCCAATCAGGGTCAGTCGGATCACGACCCGTTGTTGAAAAGAACTTAAAACTCCCACGATTGCCAGTAGCAGAGGCAGGCACCCAAAGGAGCAGATCGCTTCCCAGTAAAAGGTTCCGGGGCCAGCATACTGGTCCGGTTTTCCCCAGACGAACGGATCAAGCAGTTGCAGCAGACTGGCTGCATTCAGGCTACCTGCGCTGAGGCTGGCCAGGTCAATTCCGCTGGAGCGGACTGCCTGTTTCGTATAGATGAACACGGGGATCAGATCAATGGCGACAAGCCCTGCTGTTAACAGACCCCCTGTCAGCCAGCCTTTAAGCCAGAGACCTGGTCTACTTGTTTCTTCCAGTTCGGTTTGGGTACCCTGCTCGCTTTCAATTGGTTTCTTTTTAGAAAAAAGTTCGAGGATCGATTCAATGACAATCGCAGCTGTGAGGAACAGCAGCAGATAATAGAGCTCCTGGACGTGACCACAGAAAAATGCAAGAGAGATCACAACAACCAGGAAGGGAACCGCTTTTTTACTACCTGTGCGCAGGAGTTCGAAAGCGTACAAGATCCAGGGGAACCAGGCGATTTGTGTGACAGACGTGAAGTGCCCTTCGCCCGTTTTGGCAACAAAGTAAGGAGCTGCCAGGAAAACAATCCCTGAGAGCAGTGCACTGAAGAAATTCAACCGATATTTTCTACCGAGCAGATACGCGCCCCAACCGGCCCACCAGTGATGTAGAACCAGTACCCAGCTGATCGTAGAAGCCGCATTGAGGAAAAAGAATATCCAGTTGACCGGGTAGAACAGGGATGCCTGTGGGTTTCCCACCCAGGGCATGCCCAGCAATGACCAGGGATTCCAGTAAGGAAACTGGTTGAATTGCTGGAGGCACTCGCGCTGATAGTCTTTGAAGCCGATGAACTGGTTGGTTGTGTCGTTATATCCCTGGTTCTGCACACCCACCAGGACATCTGCCGGGTGATTCACGAGTACCTGAAAACAGACTCCTGAAACGATTAACAGAATCAAGGCCGCGATCACATTTTGAAACAGTCTGGACTTCATGTGTTTCTTTTCAGCATCACTGATTCGTTGACTCGCATTGACATGACGAGCTGGTTTGTAAAGAAACTGAAACGCTCCATTCGTTTCTGTAAGTGTAAATGAACAAATGCTGTTATGTGAATTTCAGCCTGTTCTGGTCCCGGTACGTATCCAGGGAACGGAAGCGGGAATGCTGCCAGTTTGAGAACATATAGCATTGTGCATGCCAAACTGAGTGGTTGTCTGGCATGCCTACGGGCTCATTGTGTCGGCAGATCAATCACGGTGGGGAGGTTTTAATCCGTGGGGCTCGACGATCAGTCCGTACATTTCAGGACGACGATCCGCCAGGCGATCAATCACGTGTTTATCCGGGACACGGTCAACGCGTTTGTTGCGGGCACGCTCCGGGTCGAAGGTGGCATACAGAATTTCTTCCTCTCTCCCCGTTGAAGTGGCCAGAGTTTCGCCGGCGGGACCGCAGATGCGGCTTTTGCCGATGAACTGGAAGCCTCGCTCTTCACCGACCCGATTGATAGCACAATAGAAAATTCCGTTTTCCATGGCCCGTGTGTTGATGGCATGCTCGGCCACGCAGTCTGCTCCGGTGGGCCAGTTGGTAGGCAGGATAATCAGATCAGCCTGCTGGAGTGTCATGACCCGGGATGACTCTGGAAACGCACTGTCATAGCAGATATTCAAACCGATACGTGCGGATGGGTGTTCTAAGACCTCGAATCCCCGATCGCCGGGAGTCGCGAAGCGGTCGACTCCGAGATAAGGCAGATGAATTTTTCGATATTTGCCGAGCACACCTTCACGCGTAATCATTACTGCCGAGTTATAAACTCCATGCGGAGCCTGTTCGAGCATTCCAATCGCAACGGTCTGATTCAACTCACGGCAGACCTGCTGTAATGTTTTCGTTGTGGGGCCTGGAATCGTTTCAGCCAGTGGCACTGCTTCCTGCAGGCTGTCAAAGCAGTAGCCGGTCAGTGCACACTCGGGGAACACGGTCAGTTCCGCTCCCTCGGAAGCAGTTTCGTGCATTTTTGCGATAATTCGATGGAGATTATCCGTTTTCTCCATCAGGGCGATATCCATCTGGACGCCGGCTATAATCATTCTGTTGCTCCCCTGCTCTAGATTGGGCTATTCCTGGTCTCGCTGAGTTTTTACCCGTGCGATTATAAAGGACCCAAGAAGGGGATACCATCCCTGCAGTCAGGATACAGAGATTTAGAGACGCTCTGTGGTCTTAAAAGGCAAAGCCTGCTGAACTGGTGGTTCTGATTTTTCAATCGGATTTGCCTGTTGCGGTGGGGGAATCAGCACACCCGAATCGACGAGAGTGATATAAGTCATGGTGAGCAGGATTGCATAGGCGACCGCGTTACCAAACAATCCGTTCCCAAACCATTTCAGTGCACTCCCTGCAGATTTTTTCAGACGGATAGTAACCCCTTTGCGTTCCACGCTGTAAACCTCGTCCAGAACGAGATGGGAGAGAAAGCCCAGTGAGATACCACCGGCCATCAGAAATTTCACAGCGAAGGAATCACTGATGTAGGAGAGGAAGACGGCTTCTCCGGTGATAATCAGAGCGGGGATGCTGTGAAACATGCCCCGGTGTACTGCAAATTTCGAGAGGATTGCTGAACCGCCGTAACGAACTCCTGCATAAGTAACGACTGCCATCAGGATCGCATCATCGGGATCTGCCCCTTTGCGAATCATACAGCGCATGGCCATAAAGGAAGCTACGGCGGCAGTCAGGCTGAACAGTTCCTTGATGGGCCGTCCCGTTTCAGAATCGAGGTCTGGCAGCATACCGCCTACCCAGGTCAGCACTCCTGCCAGGATACCCTGAGTCGGGGTGAAGCCCAGAAAGAGGGAGCCTACAGAGCCGTAAACGACTCCCAATAACCCACTGACGCTGATGTGCTCCGTATAGCCGGCCATGCAATTCTTCCCTGAAGTTGCGTACTGTTCCTGAATGGATCGAATCAGTCCTTCCTGGGGAGATCCTAGCAAAGAACCGCAGCGGGAATCAATGCGACTTCTAACCCTGTTTTTTAGCTGGAAATCGGCTAATTCTGGGCAATAATCTGCAGGACTTCGTCTTTGAGAGCGTCGTTGACGGCCATTCCGTTGCCAGTATAAATTGAAGGTTTGCCATCAAAGTCAATCCAGTGACCGCCGGCTTCTTCCAGGATGGGCAGCAAAGCAGCAGCATCCCAGGGGCTCAAGACGGGATCCACCATCACTTCGGCACGACCGGTGGCCACCAGCATGTGGCCGTAGCAGTCGCCCCAGCCTCGAGCGAGGTAGGAATTGCGACAGAGGTTTTCATAGGCCTTCTGCTTACCGATGGTTTCCCAGCGAGTCATGGTGGTGGTACAGAATACGGCATCAGAGAGTTGCGTTTTCTCTGAAACCCGGGCGCGTCGTGGTTCCTGGTCACGGATTTTCCACCAGGCCCCATCCCCTTTGATCGCATAGACGACTTCGTCCAGAGCGGGGAATCGGCAGACACCCATGACGAGTTTACCGTTTTCTTCCAGACCCAGCAGGGTTCCGAAGAGGGGGACGCCCTGTGTGAACGGTTTGGTGCCGTCAATCGGATCCAGAATCCACTTGAATGCGTTTGAACCTTCGACCGGCGGTAATTCCTCACCCATGATGCTGTCGTCAGGGAACGCCATGGTGATTTCTTCCCGCAACAATTCCTCTGCCCCACGGTCGGCGATCGTGACCGGTGAGTCGTCTGACTTGCGATCTACCTTCAGTTCAGGTGACTGATAGTATTTGAGGATGAGCTCGCTGGCCTTTTCAGAGGCGGTCAAAGCAAGTTCCAGGCGGGCTTTCAGTTCAAATTGTTCTGAGTGAATAGTCATGATAAGAAAAATGTTTCCTGAGGAAGGTCAGAAGTTATCAGCAATAGTGAATGATCAGCGTGTCGCTGACACTTTGGTTGAATTATTCATTTTCCAGACGGTAAAGATGCTCTCCTGCTTTCCTTACCAGGAGGATACCTTCGTCTTCCCGGTCTGCGAATGATTCGACATCGATCGTATCGGGGTCACGATAGCCGAGATTGATTTTCTCGCAGAGTTCGGGAGGAATCTGGGAAGCCAGAGTCACCTGCACCCGGGGCCGTTCGATGCCGTCTTCGAATGTTCCTGTACCACGGACGTGAGTCGAATGGGCCAGGATGCCCCAGGGGTAGTCCTTAAACTGGTCCCACTGTTTGGTGAAGTAGTCGCGGACATGGTAGCCAACTTCAGAAATCAGCTTGCCATGAGTGACCGAAATTTCCTTCATGTGCGGGGCGTAAATGATCAGTTCGCCTCCATCAGCGACGACTGGTTCCAACTTGTACATACATTTTCCGGCTACCCAGAGTTCATCGTACATCAGGGGAGCACAGGAGAGTACCTGCTTGAATGGCTTCGGCTTGCGTTTGATGTGAATCTGGCCGGAGAGGTTGGCGGCCGATTCCCAGGCCGATTCCGGGGTTCCGTAAAACAAGCCGTAGAGCGAACTGTCTGGAGCGACGACGAAGGTGATACAGCGTTTCTCGTTAGGGATCATTGCAGCAGAACGGTTTACGACTTCGCGTACCGGTGTATGTTTGACGCCAATAATTCCCACGTTGGTAATCAGGGCGCCCAGCCAGTGGAAGAAGTTCAACAGGTCCGGACCGGAGATTCCCGGGAAGAAATATTTGCTGCCACCGGAGAAACCGACGACTTCATGTGGGAAGACGGGCCCCATAATCTGGAGCATATCGTAATCCCGGATGCGGGAATTGATCGTCACAGGGACTTCCATTTCCAGCAGGCCTTCGGAGATGGCTTTGGTATCTTCTTTGGTGAGCGTACCAATCTCAGTCAGACGTTCGGGGTTGTCCCACTCGTGGTTATACAGTCCCACGTCTTTGTATTCTGCCTGGCGGGCCGATTCTGAGATTCCCAGCAGGCGGCAGATGTCTTTCTCGGGCATGGGGGGGTGCGTGCCCAGGGCAACCAGCACATCGATCTGTTTGGCAACAGGACTTAACAGGCGATGGAATGTTGAAAACAAGAGAGGCAGAGGTGCGGTGCGGGTTGCATCCGGGATAATGAGCAGAATACTTTTATTGCGATAGTCTTCAACGGGAAGGTTCTCTTCGAACCATTGAATGACTTCCTGTTCGGTGAGGGTCTGGTGAGGTTGTTCCATTAGTCGCAATTGCTTTCAGGGGAGCCCACTGATCTCTGATTCGCTTTACTGCAGGGGCTGACAGCAAAAACTTATTATATAATCCATTTTCGAAAAAAGGAAATCGAGCGAAGGACTTGTGGGAGTCGTATATCACACTTTTTCCCGTTCGACCAGTCTGAGGGGGCTGAACTTCACAGACTCTTGAATATAATGGAATGTTCAGAATCGATTTTTAAATAGAAGTCAAAAATTCATAAGAAAACCCTCCAGATAGACTGGCCAAAAGCGGCGTGGATCTAGTAACCTCGTAAGATGCGCTCTGGACGGGAGTTGAGGGTAAAACTTCAATAACCCAGCCGGGCTGGTTCAGTGTGAAACGATCTGGCTGAGCGAACCTAACATTATAAGTTCCGACCGATACTAGCGTTGGTCCAGGAGCCATTCAGGACTGACTTATGCAGATAACTGGGAGTGTCTCAATAATGCGAGTTGCGTTTTGGGATCAGGCAGGAGGCCGTCCATGACGTTAGCAGAATTACTGGAAAATCAATTTCGTGCGGACATTCGTTTCCGTGGAGCGGCTTACATTGAAGCCGAACGGGTTGAGCTGACGCGCGTGACCGCAGACCATGTGTTTGCGGTAGTCAGAGACGGTGTAGAGTATCAGACTCAGCTGTCCCGCGATGACGGTAATCTGAAGACCTATTGCACCTGCGATCAGTTTCAGAAGTTCAACGTCTGTAAACATCTCTGGGCTTCTATTCTGGCGGTGGATGTAGCAGGATACCTGACCGGTTCGGTCAAGCCTGGATACATTCCTCCCTTCATCATCGAAAATACGCCGATTGCTTTCGATGAAGATGATGACGACTACGATTTCTCAATGCCCTCCGATTTCGAGCTGGGCAGTGGTCGATCGCGCAAATCCAAGTCAAGTGGAGAGCAGTCGACGGCTGTGACTTCCCGTCCTCGTCTGCGTGAGTGGGAAACGAAACTGGTCGAGCTGAAAAATGATTTCGCCCTGGCGCCGGTCCTGTCCAAAACCACACAACAGGAACGTGAGATCTTCTACGAAATTGATGTTGAAGAGAGTCAGGAATCTGGACAACTGGTTGTGCAGACTTCACAGCGTCAGCGAAGAGCTAACGGTCAGTGGGGCAAGCTGAAGCCACTCAAGCTCAAAGTCGGCCAGTTGCAGGAAGTCGAACATGAAGACGACCGCCGGATTCTGGCATACCTCTCCGGCGGGACACCAGAGCGAACCAACTGGCGAGCACAGCAAACCGAAACACAAATGGCTGCATTCCGCTATCGGGTGCCGTATGAACTTTGTGAGCTGATTCTTCCACTGATGTGCGGTACAGGACACGTGCGCTACCTGGAGCGACAGCCTGATGACGTCGATTCCCTGGTCTGGGACGGCGAACATGCCTGGGAATTCCGGATGGGAGTTGAGCATGACCGCAAAGAATCGACGTGGAAGCTGAATGGTCATCTGAAGCGAGAAGACGATACTCTGGAAATCACAGATGCACGTCTGATTGTCGCGGGGGGACTGGTACTGACCCGCGATAAAATCACACCTCTGGAAGATTACGATGCATTTCCCTGGATCAAAATGATTCAGATGAATGAGACAATTGAAGTCGATGAAGGCGAGCAGCAGGAACTGGTAGACCGCCTGCTGGATATGCCTGTCCTGCCCCGACTGGAACTGCCTGAAGAGCTGCATCTGGAAGAGATCACCTGCGACCCCAGTCCGGAGTTGCTGATTCATTCTCCACAGAAGAAACGCTGGCAGCAGGATCGCCTGTATGGCGAGATTCATTTTAATTATCTGGATCATCTGGTCTCGGGAAGCAGTACCCAGTGGGCGATTGTGGATCGCCAGGAAAAACGCTGTATTCTGCGAAACCGCGAAAAAGAATCGAAAGCCTGGACACTGTTGCAGGACAGTGGTTTCCGTCGCCTGCTGGATCGTCGGATTCAGGGACGCGATGTGGAAATTGCGGCCCGTGATCTGGGTGGTGCTGTTCGTGAATTGATCAATGCCGGCTGGGTGGTTCGCGCCGATGGCAAACAGGTCCATCAGCCATCCAACATGATGTTCAAGGTCCAGTCAGGAATTGACTGGTTTGAACTGCACGCAGATATCGATTTTGAAGGTCAGACGGTTAAGTTCCCTGAGCTGTTATCGGCACTGGCCCGCGGTGATTCATCGATTCGACTCGATGATGGCTCACTGGGGATCCTGCCGGAAGAGTGGATCGAACAGTACGGCATTCTGGCCGGATTGGCGGTCACAGATGAAGAGCATCTTCGGTTCGCTCCCAATCAGGTGGCGCTGCTGGACGCTTTACTGAGTTCACAGGAATTTGTTGAGACAGACGCCAAATTCGATGAAATGCGGGATAAGATCCGGAACTTTTCAGGGATTGCCCTGGATAAAGAACCAGCCGGATTCGAAGGGGGCTTGCGCAAGTATCAGCTCGAAGGTTTAGGCTGGTTGCAGTTCCTGCAGGACTTCCACTTTGGTGGGTGTCTGGCTGATGACATGGGTCTTGGTAAAACGGTTCAGCTGCTGGCCCTGTTATTACGTCGTAAGAAGGACCGGGAAGGACATCTGCCTTCACTGGCTGTCGTTCCCAAGTCGCTGATGTTCAACTGGATGCAGGAAGCCGCCAAGTTTACGCCTGAGTTGAAAGTTGTCGAGTATGCAGGCGGGGATCGAGGCAAACTGATCGATTCGCTGGAAGAGTACGATCTGGTATTAACGACCTATGGTACGATGCGTCGCGATATTACTCAGATCAAGGATATCCAGTTCGATTATGCTGTCCTGGATGAAGCCCAGATGATTAAGAACTCGGGGTCGCAGGTTGCGAAAGCATCGCGGCTGCTGCAGGCGAAACATCGAATCGCATTGAGTGGTACACCAGTCGAGAACCATCTGGGAGATCTGTGGTCGATCTTCGAGTTTCTCAATCCCGGCATGCTGGGACGCAGTTCGGTGTTCAAAGCTTACACCAACGACATCGAAGATAAGAATGCCCGGCTCCTCCTGGGGAACGCGTTGCGACCCTTCATTCTGCGACGAACCAAGGAACAGGTGGCTAACGAACTGCCCGACAAAGTTGAGCAGACGCTCTACTGCGATATGGGCAAAGATCAGACCCGTCTTTACGACGAACTCCGACAGCATTACCGGGACTCAATCCTGGGAATGGTCGAATCCAAGGGCCTGGGGAAAACCAAAATCCATGTGCTGGAAGCACTGCTCCGGCTGCGACAGGCAGCCTGCCACCCTGCTCTGCTGGAGCGGGGCCGTGCACTGGATGCTTCGGCCAAGATGGATGTGTTGATTCCACACCTGGAAGAACTGATCGAAGAAGGTCACAAGGCCCTCGTCTTTTCACAGTTCACCAGCATGCTGTCGATCGTGCAGGAACACCTGGATCAGAAAGAGATCGTCTACGAATACCTGGATGGACAGACACGCGATCGTAAAGAACGCGTCGATCGATTCCAGACCGATAAAGACTGTGGTGTGTTCCTGATCAGTCTCAAGGCTGGTGGTTTGGGACTCAACCTGACCGCTGCGGATTACGTCTTCATTCTGGATCCCTGGTGGAACCCGGCCGTGGAGACGCAGGCGATCGACCGGGCACACCGTGTCGGGCAGACCAAACGGGTATTTGCCTACAAGCTGATCTGTCGCAATACGGTGGAAGAAAAGATCACCGAGTTACAGCAGCAGAAACGCGAACTGGCCGATGCGATCCTGGAAGAAAACCAGAGCGTCCTCAAGAACCTGTCCAGCGAAGATCTCGAACTGCTGCTCTCTTAACAAGGGAGTCAGCAGTGCGAGTGATGTCTGCCAGTTGTTAATCTGAGCGACTTATTTGTCAGCCGGTTTCTGATTGGCCAGACCGCGTGTGAAGGCTTCGTAGGCTTCGCGGTATTCTTCCGGAACCGGCAATCGACGTGGTCCCAGGCTGTCGCTGGTTTGTTCTCTGGTACTGTTCCGGTTGCGGCGTGCCGCCCGGGGAGCAGGTTTGAGTGATTTGAGCATCTCTTCAAACTGCCGCTTACGAGCCAGGGACTCAGGAGACTGCTGGTTGTTATCCTGCATTTGCAGCTGTTTCTGCAGCCGTTCGGAAAACTGTTTCATTTCCTCTTTCGACCAGCCCAGTTCCTTCAAAAGTTCCGGATCGACTTCCTCGCGTTTGAGTTCGTCTTTGATGCGTTTCAGAACGAGGTTGGCGGCTTCTTTTCCATATTCGAGGTTGGCTTCATCAGCGTCGGGCAGCGCTGGACTTGAACCGGCGCCCCCTGATTCACTGTCACCGGGAGCGGTGCCCCCGGTCGTCGCGCTGGAACCTTGAGGATCGCTGGAGTTGGAGCCTTTACTGGAGCCTGTTGCCTGGCTGTTGCTCTTCTGGGATTGCCCTTTACCTGCGGATGAGCCCTGCCCTCCTTTCTGGCCTCCCTTCTGACCACCAGCTTTATCTCCTTTTTGTCCGCCAGACTGATTGCCTTTCTGATTCTGATTTTTGTTCTGGTTGTTACCCGACTGGCCTTTATTCTGCTGGTTTTGATCCTGTCCCTGTTTCTCCGGGGACTGGTTCTGTTCCATTGATTTACTGGAGCCTGAGGGATTTCCTTTGTTACCTTGCTCCTGGTTCCCTTTTTGTCCGGTGGAATCCCCTTTGCCGGGCTGCTGACTCCCTTTCTGTCCCTGGTCATTTTGGGAACTGTTGCCATTCTCTCCGTCCTGGGGACGTTTGGATTTTTGATCATTGGCTTCAGGTTTACCCCCCGGTGGCTGGTTAGAACCGTCAGGCTGATCCTGTTTCTGCTGCGACTTCTTCCCGTCGGCAGCCTGTTGCTGTTTAGGGGAGGAGGGATTGTCGTTCGACTGTTGTGGTTTTCGCATTTCAGAACCCGGTTTCTGATCGGGCTGATCATTCTGCTGTCCCTGCTTGGAAGAGGATTGCTCCGGTTTCTCCTGCGGATTGGCATTCGGAGATTTTTTGTCTCCCGGTCGCATTGCCGGTTTCTCATTCGGATCCCGCTTCACGTCGCTGTTACTCCGCTTGGGATCAGCGTCGGGATCATTGTTTGGTCTGGCTTTTCCCTGCGGATCTCCTTCGGTTTTCATTTTGCGATCCACTTCTTTCGCATCGGAAGGCTCTTTCGTACCGTCCTCTACTCTGCCTTTTTGAGGTGGGGATTTCTGGTCTGCTGATTTTTGATCAGGATTATTTTCATTTGCCTTAGAAGAGGGCTGGGGTTTCTGGTTCTTGTCCTGGTTCTGGCCCTGACCGGGTGTGCCTTGAGAGTTTTTGTCCTGACTGGATGAAGATTCGCTGGACTTGGAATCGGCCCCATTGGATTCCGGTTCCTGCATCTGCTTATCAGAGCCCGGGCGCTCGGAGTCCTGTTTCTCAGAACCCTGTTTTTCGTTTTCTGGCTGTTTTTGATCAGAGTCTGGTTCCTGACCCTCTTTTTTCAGCTTCTCCAGAATTTTCTTGAGTGCTGTCTGGTCGTCACTGCCATCGCTGTCCAGACCTTCTTTTTTCTCCGGCTTGGACTGGGGCTGACCTTCCCCCGGTTCCGGGTTTGGCTCTGCTCCTGATTCAGGAGAATCTGATTTCTTCTGTCCACGTTGCTCAGATTGTTTCTGATCTTCGTTGCCCGGCTGCTTCTGGTCGCCGGGTTGTTTACCAGAATCGGATTTGGAATCCCCCTGCTCTTTCTGATCAGGCATCGGCTGGTCCCCGTCACCTGGCTGCTGACCGGGTTGTTTTTCCTGACCTTGCTGCTGGCCGGGCTGTTTAGGCTGGTCAGGATTCTGTTGCTGCTTCTCTTCCGCGGCCTTTTGCTTTTGTTCTTGCAGTTGTTTTTTGGCTTCTTCGGGTGAGACCGGTTCCTGGATTTCGATTTTGATCTTGGGTGTGTTCTTGCGGTTCCCGGAGGGGTGTTTGTTGTCGCGTGCTTCGACCCAGAAGTAAATTGTGTCCCCCGGATTCAATCGGAGAGGTTCCAGGGCGAGATCGTAATTGATGCCTACGCTTTTGCGATCCCCTTCGAATAGAGTTTTATCAAGAATACGAATCTGCTGTTTTTCAACACGCAGATTGAGATAGCGGAGTTTGAAATCCGGATCTTCCGCTATCACTGAAATCGGGACCGTGCCATTGGACGGGAGTTTCAGATCCTGTTTGGGAGAGAGTAGACTGATTTCCGGTGGCAGATCGCGACGGATCATCAGTGGATAAACAGTCGGCGAGAGTGTCACCTGCCCTGCTTCGTTCCTGCATTTGATCTGGTAGAATTTCGGGAAGGTTCCATCAGATCTCAGCTTCAATTTCCAGGAGGCGGAGATGGTATTCTTGTCGATCGATTTTTTAACCTGGAACTCTTCCAGCAAAGAGGCCGAGTCTTCTTCGTCAGAAAAGAGAACTTCAAACGATGTGATGGGCATGTTGGTCGTAGCATCTACGGTTACTTTAGTGCCTTCATAGGCATCAATCGCACCGCCGGGCTGTTCTACTGCTGCCAGTTCCATGTAGGATGGATAATCGTAGTGGACGGAATGCACAGTCGCTGAGGGGGGCTGAATGACACTGACCTGGTATTCCTCGGAAACCGCATCACCGGCTTCGATATGGTAGCTCAGATTCTGGCGGATCCCGCGGCCATTGACGCCAACAATCAGACCCTGGAAGCGTTTGAGGGTTTCATCCATGGCTCGGAGTTTGATCGGCTCATCGACGCGCCCCTGGTCACTGGATGTGTAGAACAGTGTGACGTCTTCCGGCACTTCGCCCCGGAGATCGACAATCACTTCCAACTGGCTGCCTGCCAGAACTTCTGTGTTGCCGGGGGTGACGGAACTGATCTGAGTCTGGGTGGCAAACTCGCGTTCGGAGGAAAATGAGATCGCAGCCGAGAGTGAGGGCCAGATCTGTTTAGGTGAAAAGAGTGCGTAGAAACAGAGAATAGCGACAACAAACAACAGGCCGTAAGAGAGTCGCATCAGCGGGCGTCGATCCACCGCCTGTTCGGTATCGGTCTGGGAGAGCGTCAGGGCAGCCCGCTTTTCGAGTGAACTGATGATGTCCGGATTGACCTTGCGGTCGGATCGCTGGAGGTCTACCAGGTTCAACAGCGCGCCATGCATGTCTTCGGAGGTCTGTTCCAACGCACGGGCCGAGTAGAGCCGTGTCACTTTCTTGAAGTAGGGTAAAACCAGTTTCCAGACAGCCCAGCCAATACTGGCCAGTATCACCCCGGCGAGCATGATCAGCCGCGAGAGATGACCGAAGCCCCCCTTGATCAGCCAGTGATCACAGAGAATGAAGAGCAACAGGTAGCCCAGGAAAATCGTGGAGATACCCACTGCCGTCGTGAGCAGATCGTTCGCCTTGATGTGTGAACCGGTGCGGGAGACCTGATAGTCCACATACTCATCGAATTTGGCGTACTGTCCGTTCCGATTTTCTGTCGATGGCGTCGAGTTGGAAGCTGTAGACATGGAAAACCTGTGTCAGTCTGAAATCCGTAAAAAGAACTGTCCTTACGTTCTTATTATAGAATGATCGACGCCTGCGATGGAAATAATGTTCCTGTTTTTTCAGGGAGTTTCCGTTTTCGGCAGTTTTTCAGAAGATTATCAGACAAATGCCCGGACAACCGTTATACCAGGCCTTTTTTCTTCCGCAGGAACCATTCCAGGGAGAGCAGCAGCACGAACAGGAGCAGAAAATACCAGTTATCCCAGAGTGATATTCGCCTGTATCGGGTCAGGTCGTTGTTCCAGGATTTGTCCTTATTCATCCGATTGAGGAAGCTGCCCAGCTCTTCAGGAGGGACAGCTATTCCCCCCGAGAGTGAGGCGATCGTTTCGAGCAGCGAGTAGTCGGCTGCGGGATTATCCAGTTCCAGATCCCGGGGATCGACGATGAAACGTGTGGTGGCATCAAAACCCAGTGAAACGCCGTTCTGTTCTGCATGCACGGTCACCCAGTAATCACCGGGCTCCGTCGTTTGAGAAAAAGTGGTGCGGGATGTTTCTCCCGTTCCCACGACTTCGACTTGTGACGTCTTACCAGAGGGGCCAGCAACCTGGACCGTAAACTTCACATCGCTTAACGGTTTCCCTTCCGGGCCCCGGGCACCAAACAGTATGGGGACCTGGCTGCCGGGAGCGACGTTTCGAGGTTCAACCCGGGTCCAGACACTCTGATCTGAGTCATTCTCTTTGTGAGCCAGCCAGAGGATCATCTGTCGCCAGAAACGCTCGTGTTCCTTACGGTGTCCGGAGAGAAACCACTGGAAGGTCGTATCGCCGGCAAACGCCATGACCCGGGCTCCTCCCACATCGGACGCAAACAGCAGCGGTACGGCCCCGTTCCCTGCGGATTGGGCCAGGACTTCGACCGTCTCATACTTCTTACGGAGCTTATTGGCTCCTTTCAGGGGGGACAGTTCATTCCAGAGTTGGCGATTGCGGTCTGCCGAACTATCGAGTTGCATGACATAACGTTGCAGGCCCAGTGACGTGGGGATCATTTTCAGATCTTCAAAATGATGCAGGTCTTTTGCAATCCCATTTCCCGTCTGTTTTTCACTGCTACGCATTTCGACCGGAATAAAGTTGTCCAGTGGCGTGTTCGCGTAACCTCCGGGGCCGAAACTGTGATAACCACCGGTCATCAGCAGGCCGGAACCCTGATCCACCTGGGCGGCGATCTTGCGCAGCAGCGTGGGTCCCAGGAGATCCGCGGGGACATCACCGATGATGAATACATCGTATTTGGAAACATCATTCAGATCGGGGCTGGTTGGTTTTCTGCCCCCGGAAAAACCGCTGCCCATGGGGATATAGTCGAGCTGAATTTTAGGGTCATTCATGGAGCGGATGAATTTCTGCTCCGGTCGAAGCGCGTCGAAATAGGCGACCTGTACGCCCCCTTTCTGGACGGTGACGATCGTTTCCAGGCGGTTGTTCGTCTGCTTGATTTCTCCATCGAGGGGAACCGCTTCGACGGCGATTTTGTATTCTCCCGGTACTTCCGGAGTCCAGAAGAGTTCGACGGTGTCGAGCTCGTTGTTCTGGGTGGGGTGAATCTGGGTAGCGACCCGGGAATTGTTATAAGGAGCCGCGGGCAGCATCAGGCCGGCTTCACCGATCTTTTTCCCCGCTCGATCTTCAACGAGAAGTCGGACGGTGACATCTTTCCCGGAGGCACCCAGGCTGCGGACCTTGACGGTAATCGGCGTGGTTTTCTTTTCAAAAACCAGCGGATCAATCACCAGATTTTCCATGACCAGATCCAGGGTGGTGTCCTGCAACGTGGAAGAACCAAAGCCGAGCGTGTAGATGGGGATGCCGGCATCGCCGAAATAGCTGGCCTGTGATCTGATATCGATATCATAGGGGGGAAGCGAACGTTCCGCTCCGTCAGAGAGCAGCAGAATGCCGACCAGTTGTTCCTGTTGCAGTTCGCCGGAGAGCATTTCCAATGCGTAACCGATAGCCGTCTGCTGTCCTTCCGCCTGATCGGAGAATGTTTCGACAGGTGTCAGGTCCTGTGCGAAATCAAACCGCCTGATTTTGATATTCTTATCCATCTCCTTGAACGCAGGCTGGGCGGTTTCCAGTGTTTTGAGCAGTTCATTGCGGCGGGTGGTGCTCGCGGGGCCGTCCTGAGTCTGCATGCTGCGACTGGAATCAGCCAGGATGTACAGCCAGGACTGACGGACTGTTTTGTCGGTCAGTTCGATCGCGGGACGCAGCATCATGAAAGCCAGCAGTAAGACGATCAGCAGCCGCAGACCGATCAATGTTCGCCTGATCGGCCGGGAAAAATGTCTGACGCGGCCGGGATAGGTGGTGAGAACCAATGCGAACAGCGCGATGATGAGCAGGATCATCGTGGGCCAGGACCAGATTGGTTCAAAGATTGGTTTCATGAGAGAGTCAGTTTCACGTCAGACAGTGCTTGTCTGGGTTGTCGTTCAGGATGTGGATTCTTCTGAAGGTTGATCGATTTCGTAAAAATAGTTTGCAGTAAAATGTTCCAGACAGAAGACGGCCAGCAGAAGAGTGACCAGGATCGGAAAGATTTCGACACCAAGTCGCCCCGTTCGGATGGTGCGTTTCAGTCCTTCCATATCGCGGGTCATACTGTAACGTTCTGCTCCCAGGATCTGATCCAGTTCCTGATTGCTGATGGGGCGGAAATTGCTTTCGGCCGGATTGACATTCACGCTGAATCCGCTTGAGGACCGAGTGACGTTACTCGAATTATCGATAAGCTCGTAATGGCCGACGACCCGGGTATCAGGAATAGAGACCTGATGCGCTCCCTGTTTGATCTCGATGGGAAGCTGTTTCAAATCGGGGGTTCTGAGCAGGAACGATTCCGGTGTGGTGGCGGTTGCCGGCCATTGATAGATGGCAACTTCGCCAGCCAGATAGTTGGTTCGATTGGCGATTGTACGGATCAGGTAGCGGGTCAACTGGTCGGCAAACGCGAGATAAGACCAGCGGGCATACAGGAGCTGGCTCCAGCCCTGGGCATCGATACCTGTGGTCAAGACGACGACCTTACCCCTGCCGAGATTACGTTCGATGATGGCGGGGGAATGGCGGGCATCGGTGTAGCGGGCGATGACCTGGTCCGGGTTTTCCGGTTCCACACGCCAGTAGCGGTTGACTTCCATGTTTGAGAGTTCTCCGGTGCCTCCCAGATCCTGAAAATAAGAGAATAGTGCGTGCTCATTGTGTTCCAGGTCCAGGAATTCCGGCGGGATGAACTTGAGTGAGCCTAACAGTTCCACCGGCAGGAGTTCTTGTGCCTGCCGGGAGTTGAACGAGACGATTGTCGATTCAGGTGCATCGCCGTCGCTGCCCATCAGTACTCCCAGGCCTCCCCCCTGTTTGACATAGTCTGTAAACTGCTGCCACAGACTGTCAGGCAGGCTGGTGATGTTGATCAGATAGATGGCGGCATATTCTTCCAGGGGGAGTGTTTCGATCTGGTTGAGGGGGGCGATCTCACACTGATAGCGGTTCTTTTTAAGGGTGACCAAAGGTCTGGGTGCCAGGGCATCATTCCATAGACGGGCAGAGCTGGCGTCGGGACTGACAATCAGAATCTTGGGTGGAGGCCGGGCGGTGATGGTAAAATAACGGACATCATCGGGCAGATAGGGATCAGAAGAGGTGATCCGCAGTTCTCCCTGTGTGACCGGCTGATCGACATTCGGCAGGCTCATTTCCAACTGGGGGCCCGGTTTTGCTCCGGTGGTCACATTTTCTGATGCGGGAGCATCGTCTGGAGATGCGAGCGTGGAAAGAGGACGCTGATCCCGCTTTATCAACTGCCCTTTCTCGTTTTGTGTGTATAACTCCAGAAACGTGTCACTGGCTGTGATGCCGGTGGACGTGATTTCTGCTTTGATCGAGACGGAATTGCCCAGTGTGATCGATTCGCGTGAAAGATCCAGGTGGGAAATTCCGATATTCTGGGGACTGGTCACTCCGACATCAATCACGTAGATTCCCAGCCATTTGAGCTTTTCCAGCTGCTGTTGAATTAACTGGGAAGGTTGGCTGCGCCAGGCGGTGCGGGCCAGATCGGTATAGATATAGATTTCCCGCACAAACTGATCGGAGCCGGCTGACTGTGAACCTGAGGACTGGCGTTCGTTCTGGCTGCGTTTGAAGTCATCTTCCTGACGATTGATGGCAGTGCGGAGGCGATCATCCAGGTAGAGGGACCAGGCGGATGTTTTGAGGGACTTGAGCCGGGATTTCACCGCGGTGAGGTCCGACTGAAATGGGGAGATATCTTCGCTGCTGCTGTTCAGAATTGAGACCCTGCTCTGCGCGGGGAGATTACTCAAATGCTCTTCGGCGATGGACTGGGCCTGTTCCAGTCGTGACTGGTTTTCCTGGCGGTAGTCCATGCTCAGACTGGTGTCAAACAGGAAGATCGCCGTGACCGGAATGTTTTCAGAAACGGCCGGTAACGGGGCAGAAATTTCCGCAAAGACTCTCCTTTGGTAAGGCCAGAGAACCAGGAGTGCTATCAGCAGGAACGCGGCGCCTCCGATGCCTCCCCTTAGAAAAGTGCGTCGTGTATTCAAAGACTGCTGGGAGATTCTCTGTTTCTGATAATGTCTCATCAATCCCAGGTAGGCCAGCACCGCCAAGACGATGATGGAACAGAACATGACCAGCTCGTACGTCGAAAAGCTATAATTGGCTGGCGGGAGTGAGGGACGTGTCAGTGCCAGGACAATGGCGACTATGATCAGAATTCGCAGGAGCAGGAGCCAGATGTGTCGCAGTTTCAGGCGTTGCGAGTTTTGAATCTTACGTCGCTGCAATAGCGCTAATGCAGGGAAGATCAGTTTTTTGGGTTTGGAACGAAGCAGAAAGTGGAGAATCACCGGGATAGTTGCCAGCAGAATTCCAAGTAATAAACCAGGGTGAATGAGTGACATAGATTGATGTGTCTATTGGAGAGTCTGATTGGCGATTCAGATCGTTACGATTTGTGATCTCTTTTCTATTTCGCTCATTGAGTCAACTAAAACTGCGTGCTGGGGCGTGATTCTCCGCCGCCGTTTCCGCGTTGCGGGGGCTGCAGATCAAAAGTCTCCAAGCTGAAATCGATCTGTTCCTGCAATTTGGATTTACGGACCATATTCTCGGGGATGAAAGCCAGGATGGCAGCCTGATACTCACCCGATTCAGTCAGGTAGATCTGTATTTCATAAGGGGCGCCATCGATGGGCATTTCAGGAGTAAAGGAATTGAAGGTAAACTCTTTGGGGTTGGTGTAACCCCGCTTACGGGGAAAGCGTTCGGTAACAAAGTCTTCCGTATTCAAATACTTGTTAAAAGTGGTGGAGAGCTGGTTGTTGACTTCGTTTAAAAAATTGCCAGCAGCTTCCTGCTCCTCGTTCTGCAACAGCGAGTAATTGCACAGCACATACAGATAGGCTGGGCGATCCACAGTTTCATTTTCCAGATCGACGGGGACTTCCGTTCGCCAGGCGCCTTCGAGACCAGGGAGTTTGAGATCGGCAAAATCCGGCTGTCGGGGGTCGATCGTCTGAGTCGGCTCCGCTGGTTCCGCTTCTCCATTCTCACCTGCCGGAACTGCTGCTGGTGCGGCAGCGGAAATTTCCTGAAAATCGAGGGGGGGGCGGAAGTGAATCGGAGGAGCACTCCAGGTACCAGCGAGTGCCTGATTCCGCTCATGCAGATATGAGAAATACTGCTCCGTTTCGTTGAGTCGCTGCTCGTACGTCTCTGCGCCACAACCAGAGCACAGAATCGCCAGATTCAGGCAAAGCAGAACGGGCAGGCTCATGTTTTGCTTAAGCAGGGGACAAGACAGGAAGCTGTTTTTCATAATTAATCACAAGCCCCATTCTGATAAAGGGTTGGGAGCGGTATATGTATTATCGACTCTACAACGGGAGTGGTTTAGTGCCTGCTGTCTGAAGTTCCTATCTGATGGTGAACAGAAAAACTTGATCCCGATCGGGTGACTTGATTTAAATTATCGAAAATCGTTCTTTCCCTGATGTTCACGCTGATCTGATCGGATCAACTTATTGATATTGTTGATGATACAGAGGGGAACGTCAACTTCGATCATTTTGTGTGCAGAAGTTTTTAATGATCGGCCCGATAGCGGATTTCGCCTGAGACAACCACGACTTCTGCCCTGCCCTGCAGTTCTTTGCCCAGAAACGGGCTGTTGTGACTGGAAGATTTCAAGTTTTCCCGCTGCAGAACATAGCGGACCTCAGGATTGATGAGGGTGATATCAGCGTCTGCTCCCGCAGCGAGTGTTCCCTTGGAAAGCCCCAGAATGCGGGCCGGACCAATGGTGAGTTTGCTGATCAATTCTGACCAGGTTAAATGGCCCGGTGTAATCAGGGTCTGCAGGCAGACTGGCAGCAGGGTTTCCAGACCAATGATGCCAAAGTCAGCACCCAGGATTTCATCTGTCTTCTTCTCAGCAGCATGCGGAGTATGGTCCGAGCAGATCACTTCAATCGTGCCATCTTTGAGGCCTTCGATCAGGGCGTCAATATGTTCCTGAGAACGGAGCGGAGGCAGAACTTTGTAATTGGGATCATAAGTTTCCAGCATCTGGTCCGTCAGGGTGAGATGATGGGGAGTCACGTCGGCGGAGACCTGGATTCCAGACGCCTTGGCGCGTCTGATCTGGGCGACACTGTTTTGCGTGGAGACGCACATCAGGTGGATGCGTCCGCGTGTCAGTTCGGCCAGGGCGATATCCCGATTGACCATGATCTCTTCAGCTGCTGCGGGAATCCCCTTCAAACCCAATACGGTTGAGTGAAACCCTTCGTGCATCTGTCCTTTCTCCGTCAGTTCCGTGACCTGCGGACGATTTAAAATCGGGCGGCCGAACATGCGGGTGTACTCCAGGGCACACCGCATGATTTCAGCACTCTCGATAGGTTTATCAGCATCGGTGAAACCGACCGCCTGGCCGGCGACCAGCTGCCCGATTTCAGCGAGCTCTTTCCCCTCGTTGTTTTTGGTGACTGCTCCCAGGGGAAAGACGTGACAGTTAGATGCCCGCTCGGCCTGCAGCAGGATGAACTCTGCGGAAGACCGGTCGTCAACAACTGGAGCAGTATTCGGCAGACAACCCAGCGAAGTCACACCACCGGCCAATGCCGCAGCCGTACCGCTTTCAATGGTTTCGTCTTCTTCGAAACCCGGCTCGCACAGGGAGACGTGCAGGTCTATGAATCCGGGGCTGACAATCAATCCTGTGGCATCGATCACTTCGTCTGCTGTGACATCGTCATCGCAGAGTCCTGTAATCTTTCCTCCTTCGACGAGCAGGTTGCCCTGCACATCCAGATCTTGCGAAGGATCGATAATGTGCCCGTTTTTGATAAGGAGAGATTTCATCCAGATGTTCCCTGGGAGGCAATACGTTGTAAGTGAAGCAGGTAGAGGCAAGCCATGCGGATAATCAGCCCGTTACTGACCTGTCCGAGAATGACAGAGTGCGGGCCATCGGCTACATCGGGAGTGATTTCTACACCACGGTTGATTGGTCCGGGAGCCAGAATCAGTACATCTTCTTTGGCTTTATTGATTCGCTGTTTATTCATGCCGAACAGGTGGGCGTATTCGCGAATCGACGGGAAGTAATGCCCGCGTTGACGTTCGAACTGAATCCGCAGCAGGTTCAGGCAGTCGGTGCGATCGATCACGTCGTCCAGGCTGTTGGAGACCTCGACGCCGAGCTGCTCAATATCGTTGGGGATCAGTGTAGTGGGGCCGCAGACGATGACATGGGCCCCCAGTTTTTTCAGTCCCCAGATATTCGACCGCGCGACCCGGCTGTGGAGGATATCACCGACGAGGGTGACGGTCAGTCCTTCGATTTTCCCGAAATGCTCGCGGATGGTGAAGATGTCCAACAGAGCCTGGGTGGGATGCTCGTGTGTTCCATCGCCAGCGTTGAGAATGTTGGCATCCAGGTGTTGTGCCAGAAGCTGCGGGGCACCTGGAGTTTTGTGTCGGACGACTACGTAGGAGACTCCCATGGCCTCGATGGTTTTGGCTGTGTCGACAAAGCTTTCCCCTTTGGAAAGGCTGCTGCCGGAGGCGGTGAAATCAACTGTGTCGGCACTGAGTCGTTTGGCTGCGAGACCGAAGCTGATGCGGGTGCGTGTGGATGGTTCGAAGAACAGATTCGCGACCACGGTGCCTGCCAGCGGGGTGAGTTTGGTTTCTCCAATATTTGCGAGCCGCTTAAATTCGGCTGCCTGATTCAGGATGATGTTCAGCTCATCCCGGGAGAGGTCCTGCAGTCCTAAAATGTGTTTCCGGTTCCAGCCACGGGAGATGTCGGTTCGATACTCATGGTCGATATTCATAGTCACATCAGATAAGTGTGTGCGTTCGTCAACTGGCGGAGCCGCCCGTGTGCTGCCGGCCGACGGAGGTCGTTTTTCACAGGACTGGAACAGATATTACCAACCCCCTGTCCTCCCTTCAAGGAGCGTGGTTGGAGATATTTGGCCGCGGTTCTCAGTTTTCGAGAGACATCAGGCGTGCCAGGAATCCGGGGATCTGTTTTACCTGGATGCCCGGTGGCAGCGATGAAGTACGTGGGACCTGGGCGGCGGTAATGACTGAGTCTTCCGCATGCAGACTGAGTGGTGCTGCGTACTCGAATTTACCGGTCGAGAGTCCTTCGATATCCATATTGAGCGTACTCAATTCCTGAAGTGGTTCAGTGGCTGAGGCTTGCCAGCCTGCGATCTGAATTTCTGCAGAGGCGACAGAACCCTCGCCGAGCAGGCTGACCGAAGAGAGCCAGTTTTCCGGTGGTTTCTGCCCTCTGACCTGGATCAGGGCTGCCTGATTCAGGTCAAACACGCAATCCCGGGCCTCGATTTGAATGGTGCCGGGAATTAATGTGGGATCGGTCCAGTTTAACAGGACCAGCGGGCCTGCTTCTCGGAGCGTCAGGTGCTGCAGTTTCAAATTGAACTGCTGGTCAATCTCCGGGGCACGTTCGAGGTAAAGCGTAGAATGAGACGTGACATTCAAGCTGTTTGTGAGCGTCAGGACTTGAGGCGTATGTGTCAGGTGTAGTGCATGTTGGGGGACCGCAAACAGAGTGTCCTGAATGTGGACCTGGCTGCTGTTCCGCTGTTGCGGGTCGAGGGGACTCCAGTAAATGGCTTCCCTTTCGAGGGCTGAGGTGTCGGAGCTTTCTGAATCGAGTTGAGTAAAACAGCAGCCTTTGATCTTCAGGCTCTGGGCGGTCACGTGCAGTAACGCCGTGGAAGTGCCTGCTGACGCTGACTGTTTTTGTGGAGAAGGACTTTGGGAGCGGTTGACAAAAATCACATTTTCGAGGCTGAGACTGGCGGCGACGATGCGGCAGGGAGTCTCTTCGATTTCAATGATCGCCGGGTTTTCGGCAGTGCCTTTGATGGTCAATCCACCGACCGTTGAGATTTGTGTGGATACGTATGGTTCGGCTGAATCCAGCAGAATCACGCCGTTTCCGTCAGGGACGGGAAGTAATTGTCGTTGGGCAGCAGTCTCGGCTTTTTGATTAGAGGAAGCCTCGGTGGCTGACTCAGCTGGGGGGGAGTTTGAGCTGGATTGAGTGAAGGAAACACGAGAGGTGATTTCCAGCAGGTGATTGCGCGCTCCTTCATCCAGCAGTGTGTAAGAGAGTCCGGAAAGGACGAAGATCATGGCGGCAATCAAAGGAAGTCGCCCTGGTCGGCTGGTGCCTGTTTCGCTCTGGCTGCGGGTCGTCTGGTGTTGAAACGATGCATGGAAGCGAGCCAGTGTTTTCCGAGAGCCTTGCTGAGAAACCGGCCATTGCTGTTGAGCAGCCTGCATGCTGGTTGGTCGTTGATTGGGGTGTGATGCGGTCAGTTTTAAAAGCATTTCAGCCAGGGGAGCCGGTGTTTCGGGTGCCCAGCTGCGAATATCAGGAATGGTCTTTGTCTGATGACATGCCAGTTTGGCCAGAGGGTCTCCTGTCGTAAACGGAGGTCGGCCGGCGAGTAACTCCCAGAGCAGACAGCCCAGTGCGTAGAGGTCACTCTGGGCATCGGGATGACGCCCGGTCCCTATCAGCTCCGGTGCAATTCCGTCGTAGCAGCGCGGCGGTAAGGATGAGTGAATCGTCAGCTCCGGTGACAGGATTGGTTCCAGACCCGTATCGACCAGGGCGGCGATTCCGCTGGGGGTCAGCCGCACGTTCCAGGGACGAATGTCACCATGGATCACTCTGCGTTTTTCGAGGGCGACCAGAGCGTCGAGCAGTTGAGCTCCAATTGACAGTACAACGGGAACGGGAAAGCGTCCGCGTCGGATTAACAGTTCGGAGACCGTTGATGACGGCAAGTAATGACTGATCACCACAAACTGCTGACCTACCGGTTTGACAACGCGGGGCAGAATTAACGAGGGGTGATGCAGACCCTGCAGTTGCTGCAGCAATGTGTGGAAATCCTGCTGCAGCTGGTTTGTGGAATCTGACTGAGGTTGTGTCAGTTTCAGGGCGCAGCGATCAGCACTTTCAGAAGGTCGTGCGATAAAAGTACGAGATTTATGACTGTGCCCCAGTTCAGAGATCAGCAAGTAAGGGCCAACGGTCAGCTGTTCGGGGTGCCCTGCTTCCAGTGCTTTGGCCTGGAAGGGGGATATTTTCTGAGCTTGAACCAGCGCATCAATCCAGACCGAGTCGAAAGCCGGGATTCCCCGGGCCAATTTTCTGACTCGTCGTCGGCATCGTCTCAGATCAGCGGCTGTACAGAGCTTGAGGCTGGTCAGGCGATGAATCAACTCTTGTGAAGGCGGTTCGATCAACGTTTGAGAAATCCTTTTCCTCACCAATGTGTCGGGCATCCTGAGCCACTGGCGAGATCAAATCCGATCAGCTTGTTAGATAACGGTTTATGACAAAATAACGGGATTTTCGCAAGACCGATTCGCAGGAACTGACAACTTCTGAGCAGAGAGAGTGCCCTTCCCCTAAATTGGCGGTTTACGTTATAAGTTATCTCAAACTACGAAAGATATGGTCTTTAGGAGAAGAGGCGGATGCAGCAGAGCGACGCTCAACGGGAATGCGTGTTGATTCTGGGGAATTCCCAGACCGAAGAAATGCGTGGTGTGATGCATTCCCTCCAGGAGGTTTTCGACGACGCGGAACTGGTGTGCGTGCCCCGTCTCTCTGAACTGAAAACAGAGTCCATCCAGCCTGAACTGGTCGTGATCTGTCAAAACTGGCCTGATGAGTTCGCGGGAAGAACCCTGACAGAACTGGTCAGGAGGTTTCCGGTCAGTCGGTTTCTCTGCTGTTACGGTGTCTGGTGTGAAGCCGATGGCAGAACACGGAATTTCTGGCCCGTCAGTATTCGGGTCCCGGCCCGCGCTGCCGAGTTCCGGATTCGGCAGGAGGCAGAGATTATTAGAGGAACAGCGCCCGCTTACCCCCTGACTGCGGGCCGCGACGAAATCTTTCACTATCAGGCAGCTTCGGAATCAGATCCAGAGGGAGATTGTCTGCAGGGAAAACGGGTGGGGGTGATATCCGGGGGCCCGGTGTACCGCAGGATGCTGGAAGCCCTGGTGCAGTCTCGCGGCGCATTGATCGCGTCTGCTGCTCGACGGGCCCAGGCAGATCTCTGGCTGTATGATCTCGATCCCTGGGACGTCGTGCAGTCCCGACTGATGTTGCTGGGAGAACATCCGGTTTGTATCGGCATGATGGGGCTGGCGCATCCTGAGACGATCACCGCAGCACGTCTGCTGGGAGTGGACGCTGTCGTCTGTAAAGTTGCCCCGGAGCAGGAGTTGTTTCAGACTATTTCCCGGACTTTGCAGGAGGCGATGATTCACCCGGCAGATTACTGAGCTTCAGATCTTTGAAGTTCAGATCGGTCGTCGGGTCATGTCCCTGCAGGCTGATGTGGCCAGCTTTGAGGCGCAGGCCCTTCCGCGGATTTTCATCCGGTTTGCGGGTGTCTTCCCAGTCGGTGACCTGATAGCCGTCGATCCAGACAGCGATGTGAGAGCCGTAAGCATTGAGAGTGGTGGTGAACCATTCGTGATCGTTGGAAACGACACGACGGGCCTCCGTTCTCCGGAAGATGGCACCGGTCCCTGCATTTTCGGGTTTGGTACGGTCGTTGTCTTTGAATCCATTGTGGATTTGAACTTCGTAGCCGTTAGCCATTCCGGATTCGGTACCTTTGATGGCACGAAAGAAATAACCGCTGTTAAGTGCTTCCCCGTTCGATTTGGCTGAGGCCTGAAAGAGGAAATTGTCGAATGTGTCTTCAGTTTCCAGATAGCCCTGTTTTTCGGCAGTCACGTGGATGGTTTTGTCGACGACTTCAAATTTGCTCTGAGAGCCGGGGACGACCTGCCAGCCTGCCAGATCGACGCCGTTGAAGAGTGTCATCATCCGGAGCGGTTTGAGATAGATATTCCGGAATTCGACGGCTCCTTCATTCTTTTGCAGACCGATGAAACCGATGTCGCGCTGGTTCTCAGAAGTGTCTTTGAAATTAAGAACCTCTTTTCCGTTGAGTGAGGCCTGGAACTGAGGGCCTTCCACGCGGACATGAAACGTTTGCCAGTCGGTGCTGGCGGCGACCGTTTCCTTGATTTTACTGCGGCCGACGAGACTGCCGGTGGGAAACTCCGTTTTTGTGTCACAGAGATTCAGTTCATAGCAGTCTTTGGTGGGATCTTTAGGATCGAAGATTGTTCTGAGGAACATGCCGCTGTTGGTTTCGGGAGCGAGTTTAAAATCAAAACGCAACTCGTAGTCTGCGAATGGGGATGTTGTCAGGAGCAGACCCGGTTCGCCGGTGCTCGCTTTGATGACTCCCTCTTCGACGTGCCAGTTCACGTCGTTGTTAGGTTTCCAGCCATACAGACTGTGGCCGTCAAACAGGGCAATCCAGCCCTCTTCAATTTCGGCTTTGGTCAATCCGGTGTCGGGAATAACGTCCCCCGGAGGTTCGGGGGACGGCTTTGGTTTCGCTTCCGGCGACTCGCCTACCTGAGGTTCGGCATTGGTTTTGGCAGGAGGGGAAGGATGTTCCACTTTCAGGCAGCCAGCCAGGCTGAGTGAAATGAACATACTTAAAACACCGCAAGTCAGCTTTCCTGATCGCATGATTTACTTCCCTCTGTTTCTGATTACTTACCAGCAGGCATTCGTATTATCAGCCTGGTTAATTTTCCGCCATACCCCAGCGGAGGAAGGATTCGAGGAATCCATCCAGATCGCCATCCAGGACCGGGCCTGGATTTCCCACTTTGTGGCCCGTGCGGGCATCTTTTGCATATTGGTCGGGGTGTAAGACATAGTTGCGGACGGTCTGACCGCCGAAACCAATCTTCGATTTACCACCCCGCTTTGCAGCCAGCTCGGCGTCCCGTTTTTCCTGTTCAATCTGGAACAGTTTCGCTTTGAGCATTTTACGGGCTTCCGCACGGTTTTTATGCTGACTGCGGTTGTTCTGACATTGTACGACTACACCCGATTCCAGGTGCGTCAGACGGATTGCAGAATCGGTTTTGTTGATATGCTGTCCCCCGGCACCACTGGCGCGGTAGGTGTCTTCCCGCACGTCCTGGTCCCAGTTGATTTCAATCTCTGCAATCTCTCCCAGGTCGGGTGAGACGTCGACGGCGGCAAAGGAAGTATGTCGCCTGCCTGCGGAATCGAACGGGCTGATACGAATCAACCGGTGGTTACCGGTTTCACCTTTGAGATAGCCGTAAGCATAGTCTCCTTCGATGCGGACTGTGGCACTGCGAATGCCGGCCTCTTCAGCATCAGAACGATCCAGGATTTCGACATTGAAACCGCGACGCTCCGCCCAGCGCAGGTACATCCGCAGCAGCATTTCTGCCCAGTCAGAGGAGTCGGTCCCCCCTTCACCGGCCTGAATACTGAGGTAGGCTGCAGAGCCATCCTCGGGTGCAGACATCATGGCCTGAAGTTCGAGGTGATCCAGGATCTTCTGCAGACGATCTGCGGTGGCAGCGAGTTCGGGAATGCTGTCTTCGCTGCCTTCTTCCTCAATGAATTCCAGCAGAACTTCAAGATCCCCAGCGCCTTCAATCAACTCTGTCAGCGGTTTGACAGTCAATTGCAGCTGTTGCATCTCAGAAACGAGGACCTGAGCTTTCTCCTGGTTGTCCCAGAAGCCGGCTGCCCCCATCATTTCATTAATTTCGGTGGTCCGTTTTTTCTTACCAGCGTAGTCAAAGAGAGTCTCGTAATTTGACGATGCGATCCATGATTCCGGTACATTTATCTCTGAGTTCGTGATCCATTGGTGTGTGCTTTCTATCGCTCTGCAGCCGGGGCTGCAGGAAAATTATTTAAAAACCAAACAGGCAGTGCTGAATGGATATCTGTGAGTCTACTGACAAAGCATTTGAGGCATGCCGGTCAATCTAAGTTTTTTTCTGAACTGAGTCCAATCCCAAAGTACTTGATTCCTTTGGCTTTCAGCTTTGAGGGTTCGTAGAGGTTGCGTCCGTCAAAGATAACCGGCTGTGTCAGTTTATGACGGATGTAATCGAAGTCGGCGTGCCGGAACTCGTTCCATTCCGTAACGATTACGAGTACATCAGCACCATCAAGCGTGTCGTAATGATGGTCAAAGTATGAGAGTTTATCACCATACTCCGCTTTAACATTTTCCATGGCGACAGGATCGTGAACCTTGATATTGCTGACGCCCGCTTCCAGTAACAGATCGATCAGGACCAGGGCTGGCGCTTCGCGAATATCATCGGTTTTAGGCTTGAAAGCGAGTCCCCAGATGGCGACCGTTTTTCCGGCGAGATCCCCTTCGAAGTAGCGGTTAATCTTGTCGAACAGGACCCGTTTCTGGGCTGTGTTGACCTGATCGACGGCGTTCAGGATTGAGGGCTCCATTTCATGATCGTGGGCTACGGAGATCAGCGCCGAGACGTCTTTGGGGAAACAGGATCCACCGTAACCGACTCCCGGAAACAGAAATGAAAAGCCGATCCGCTGATCGTGTCCAATACCGCGTCGCACCTGATTGATATCCGCTCCGACGCGTTCACAGAGATTGGCCATCTCATTAATGAAGCTGATTTTGGTTGCCAGCATGCAGTTGGCGACATATTTAGTCATTTCCGCGCTCTCGAGCTCCATCGACAGGAACGGGTGTTCGGTGCGCAGAAATGGTTTGTAAAGTTCATGTAAAACGTCAGAAACTTCGGGGCGAGAGACTCCGACTACTACCCGGTCGGGTTTGGAGAAGTCGTCGATGGCTGCTCCTTCTTTGAGGAATTCCGGATTAGAGGCGACATCGACTTCCCGTCCAGTCAGTGATTTGAGCATGTCGGCCAGCTTGCGGTTTGTGCCAACCGGTACGGTACTTTTAATGATGACCACAGCGTCTTCAGCGAGCAGCGGTGCCAGTGATTCTGCTACTTTCCAGATGCTGTCCAGATTGGCTGAGCCATCTGCGGTCATCGGAGTGCCTACGGCGATGAAAATACATTTGGAATCAGGGATCACATCAGCATAGCTTGTCGTAAACGTCAAGCGTCCCGCTTTGGTGTTCCGCTTGACCATTTCCTCCAGGCCAGGTTCATAGATCGGGACTTCTCCCGCTTGAAGACGACGGACTTTGGACTCGTCGATATCAATGCAGGTGACGTAATTTCCACTTTCAGAGAAACAGGTGCCCGTGACTAATCCTACGTATCCTGTACCAATTACTGCAATTTTCATTGTCTTAAGAGTCCGTTGGAATTTAGAAGCTGATTCGCAATAAGATTTTGAGAGTCAATGCTCGCGGAGATGGTAGTCACCGTCAGAGAAGGTGTGCTAACAATTTCCGTGATAAGGAAGAATAGTTAAACAGGAACTGAATTGTTAGGATTTCAGACGGGTTCCGTATTGCTGTTCATAGTATTCGCGATACTTTCCTGTACGGATCCGGTTTACCCACTCGGGGTTTTCCAGATACCAGTCGATGGTCTCTTTCAGACCTGCCTGAAAGTCTGTTTCCACTTTCCATCCCAGTTCAGATTCCGCTTTGCTGCAGTCGATCGCATAACGTAAGTCATGTCCGGGGCGATCTGTGACGTATTCAATGAGTGATTCTGGCTTGTCCAGAAGTTTGAGAAGCAGTTTCGTAATTTCAATATTCTGCATCTCTGCGTGACCGCCGAAGTTGTAAACCTGACCGGGTTCACCTTTTCTGAGAGCAGCATCGATTCCCCGACAATGGTCCATTACGTGAATCCAGTCGCGTACGTTTGTTCCCTCGCCGTAGATCGGCAGCGATTTACCCTCCTGGGCGTTGGAGATAAACAGCGGAATCAGTTTTTCAGGAAACTGATAGGGACCATAATTGTTGGAGCAGCGGGTGATGACAGCAGGGAAGCCGAACGTATTCACATAACTGCGAACCAGCAGGTCGGCGGCAGCTTTGGAGGCAGAATAGGGACTGTTCGGCGCAATTGGGGTCTGTTCTGTGAACAGCCCTTCGGGACCGAGACTGCCATAGACTTCGTCAGTGGAGACCTGGACGTATCGGTTGACTTCATGTTTGCGGGCTGCATCCAACAGAACCTGTGTTCCGACGATGTTGGTCTGGATGAATGGTCCGGAATCCAGAATGCTGCGATCAACGTGCGATTCTGCAGCAAAGTTGATGACGGCGTCAAAGTCGACAGAGTCCAGCAGAGAATTTACCACTTCCGGATCAGTGATGTCCCCTTTGACAAACTGATAGCCGGAGTGCGATTCAAATTCTTTGAGGTTTTCGAGATTGCCGGCATAGGTGAGTTTGTCGAGATTGGTGACTTCGATTTCCGGATACTCAGACAATTGTAAACGGATAAAGTTTGATCCAATAAAACCACATCCGCCTGTTACTAAAATCCGTTTCATGACTGGCTTTGTCCCTCTTTTTAAAGCAAATGAAGATCACGAATTAAGTGAGTGTTTAAACCTGGTCACCAGGGGTGTCTTGAGCACTGTTGCTTTCGTTTTCCGTTTCCAGAGACTCTGATTCCGTGGTCGTATTCCCTTCAGCGTCGGCGTCCGGAGGTTCGTTTTCTGAGTCGACAACGATTTCAGCAGGAATTCGGGCCAGGGAGACCAGTTTGTCGTTATCGTCCAGGGTGATCACTCGCACGCCCTGAGTATTTCGACCGACCTGACTGATTTCGCAGCCTCGGATGCGTTGAATTTTCCCACTGCGGGTTACCATCAGAATCTCATCGTCCTCCGCGACAGAGATGATGTCGACCGCCTGACCGTTGCGTGCCGATGTGCGGATGTCGCGAATTCCCTTACCGCCGCGTTTCTGTCGACGATATTGCATACCGCTGCGGGTTTCCTGTTCGTCATCAGAATCTTCGTCGGAATCGCTTTCAGCAGTTGAAAGTTCTTCGTCTGTCTCGGTCTGCTCATCCTGATCTTCATCCTCTTCCGAAGCTGGGATGAAGCCGAAAGGAGTGCGCTTTCCGTGTCCATTCTCACAAACTGTCAGCAGGCAATATCGAGGATCCGCGATGACCATGCCGATCACGTGACCAGATTTAGACAGCTTGATGCCTTTGACACCGCGGGTATTTCGTCCCATGCTGCGTGCATCCGACTGGGCAAAACGGATTGCCATGCCGTCAGAGGTAGCCAGCAGGAGGTCTTCTCCCGGGGAGACGATGAGAGCTTCGACGAGTTCGTCGTCTTCATCGAGTTTGATCGCAATAATCCCGCCCCGTTGTACCCGGCTGTAAGCGGACAGAGGCGATTTCTTGATGATACCGTTACGGGTGGCCATGACCAGGAAGCGTTCTTCATCGAATTCCCGGACAGAGACACAGTTGGAAACGGTTTCATCTTCCTGCAGTGAAAGCAGGTTGACCAGTGCCCGGCCTTTGGCGGTGCGGCCCTGCAGGGGCAGGTCGTAGACCTTGGACCAGTAAACCCGCCCGCGATTCGTGATGAACAGCAGGTAAGAGTGAGTACTGGCGACGAACAGGTGCTCGATGGGGTCTTCCTCATCGACTTTAGCGCCGCGGACCCCTTTGCCGCCTCTGTTCTGAGCCTGATAAGTGTTGAGCTGGGTCCGTTTGATGTAGCCGCGCTGTGAAAGCGTGACGACCATCGGTTCCTCGGCAATCAGATCATCCCGGTTGACGTCAGTCAGTTCTTCGTCACTGATGTCGGTCCGGCGTTTATCTGCATACTTTTCCTGCAGGTGAAGCATATCGTCGCGAATCACCGCGCGAATATGGTCCTCGTCCGAGAGCAGGTACAGGTATTCGGAGATCGCTTTCAGCAGCTCGCGGTGTTCGTCGGCCAGTTTTTCCCGTTCCAGGTTGGCCAGTGAACCGAGCTGCATCGAAACAATGGCTTCGGCCTGATTTGCGGAGAGGGAGTAATATTCGTGAACACCCTGCTCGTTCTGGTATTCTTTGAATCCTGCTTCACCCAGTGCCCGTTCAATGAGTTTTCCGTCGACCTGCATGCCCTGCAGGCTGATTTTGGCTTCGGCTCGGCTGGGTGAGTTGCGGATGGTCTTGATCACTTCATCAATATCAATCTGAGCGATCATCAGACCTTCGACCGTGTGTTTCCGCTTGCGGGCTTCAGCGAGCAGGAATTCGGTCCGACGTCGGATCACGTCGATGCGGTGCAGGATAAACTGCTGGATCAGTTCCTTGATCGAGAGGGTTTCGGGACGGTTCCCGACCAGCGCGAGCAGGATGATACTGAAAGTGGTCTGCAGCGGTGAGAACTTGAAGAGCTGCGCGAGCACCACTTCCTTGTCAGCATCCCGCTTGAGAATGATCTGCAGATGGACTTTCCAGGGAGGCACATTGCGGTCGGTAAGGTCCACAATGCGGGAAATCCCTTTGACCCGGTCGTCGCGGACCAGCAGTTCCAGTTTTTCACGAATGCGGTCACGGGTTTCCATGTAAGGAATTTCCGTGATCACAATCACATCGGACTGTTTTTCAGTTTCGAAGTGAGTACGAGCCCGCAGTGTGATGGTGGAACGTCCGGTGGCATATCCTTTGCGGATGCCGTAACGACCACAGATGATTCCCCCGGTCGGGAAATCGGGGCCAGGCATGACCTGCAGGATGTCGTCGATGGTCGCATCAGGATTGTCGATCAACAGTTTGACGGCTTCGCAGGCCTCACCCATATTCTGGGGAGGGATACTGGTCGCCATACCGACGGCAATCCCGCTGGAACCGTTAACCAGCAGGTTCGGAAACTTTGAGGGGAGCACGACCGGCTCATCGTTCCGCTGGTCATAAGTCGGCACGAAGTCGACCGTATTGCGGTTGATGTCGTCCAGCATCTCTGCGGCGACGGGGGCCAGTCG